>NZ_JAMYPQ010000005.1:0-392864 GCF_040320455.1 Mesorhizobium sp. M0698
AGGAAAAGAAGGACCGCGTCGATGACGCCCTCAACGCGACCCGTGCGGCCGTCGAAGAAGGCATCGTTCCCGGCGGCGGCGTCGCACTGCTGCGAGCTTCGCTGAGCATCAAGGCAACCGGCGCCAACTCCGACCAGACCGCGGGCATCAGCATCGTGCGTCGCGCGCTGCAGGCTCCGGCCCGTCAGATCGCGGCCAACGCCGGTGCGGAAGCATCGATCGTTGCTGGCAAGATCCTTGAGAACAAGGGCGCGACCTTCGGCTACAACGCCCAGACCGGCGAATATGGCGACATGATCGCCATGGGTATCGTCGATCCGGTCAAGGTTGTGCGCACGGCCCTGCAGGACGCGGCCTCGGTCGCCGGCCTGCTGGTCACCACCGAAGCCATGATCGCGGAGGCTCCGAAGAAGGAGTCGGCTGGCGGCGGCATGCCTGGCGGCATGGGCGGCGGCGGCATGGGCGGCATGGGCGGCATGGACTTCTAATCCAGCCAATCTCGCAAGCTTACGGAAAGGGCGGCAGCGATGCCGCCCTTTTTCGTTGATGTGGCGGAGATTGAGAGGCCGTCCGATCCCAAGTAAGCAGGCGCGTATCCCGCAGGACGCGTCTGTTCGGCCACCATGCCGTTACTTCCAGGCGTCGCGGCGGCGCAGAACATGAATCGTCGAGCTGCAGCCTTGGCCCTTTTGGCGGAACGCCGCGCCGCCTTCGATGCGATGAAGGTATAAACGTCAATGCACCGCGGCAGTGGCACTCTTGGCCGGCAATGCCCCCTCAATCAGCGCCGCGACCTCATCGGCTACCGCCAGCACCGGGGCGCGGTCGTGGGTGGCGCGTGCGATCACCATCAGTCCTTCAAGCGATGATTCGACCAGCAATGCCAGCGCGTGTGCGCGTCGCTCGGGCACCCCTGCCCTGACGAAGGCCGCCCTGAGCAAGCCTATCCATTGCTCGAAGGCGGACCGGCACAACTCGGCCAGTTCCGGCATGTCGATCGGCGAGTCCAACACCACGGGTGCGATCGGGCAACCGAGCGTGAACCGATTGTCTTCCAGCATGCGCGCGACCGACTGGTAGATGTGGTGGACAGCCACCGCCGGGTCCTTTTCGGCAGCGAGCGCGGCGTCCAGCCTCTGCGTCACGTCGGCGACGCTGTCGCACGTCACCTCGATGACCAGCTGATCCTTGCCGCCCGGAAAGTGAAAGTAGAGCGAACCTCTCGGTGCGCCTGAGGCGCTCAAAATATCGTTGAGCGACGTGCCGTGGTAGCCGCGCTGCCTCAGCAGCAGCCCCGTCGTCTCGAGTATGCGGGTGCGGGTGTCGTTCGCCATGTCAACCTCTGTCAGGAGTGAGCATTATAGGCCTTGCCTCGAATATGACAATCGGTCTACATAATATGTAGATCAGTCTACATATTCGAGAGGCAAATGCGCTGTTATCGTCTTGAAGGAACCTGCGGTACCAAGTGCCTGGTGATGCGCGACGAGGCGCAGCCGACGCCGAAGCCGCACGAGATCGTCGTGCGTGCCCGCGCCACCGCGCTCAACCGCCGCGATACGATGATCCTCAACGGCACCTACCCGCTGGCGCCGCGCCAAGGCGTTATCCCGCTGAGCGACGGTGCCGGCGAAGTCGTTGCCGTCGGCGAGGCCGTCACACGCTTTGCCGTCGGCGACCGCGTCACCGGCAGTTATTTTGCGCGCTGGAT
Source organism: Mesorhizobium sp. M0698 (assembly GCF_040320455.1). NCBI lineage: Bacteria > Pseudomonadati > Pseudomonadota > Alphaproteobacteria > Hyphomicrobiales > Phyllobacteriaceae > Mesorhizobium > Mesorhizobium sp. M0698. The sequence continues at coordinate 1,712 of NZ_JAMYPQ010000005.1, forward strand.
CGATGGCCGCATCAATGCCGGTCTGATCGACCAGCTTGGCTGCACGCTGGACGGGATGCTGGCCGAATACGCCGTGCTCGACGAGCAATGGGCGGTGCGGCTTCCCGATCATCTCGACTGGCATCAAGCGGCGACGCTGACCTGCGCCGGCCTGACCGCCTGGAATGCCGTGACGGCGGCCGAAATGCCGAAGCCCGGCCAATGGGTTCTTGTCATCGGTTCAGGTGGCGTCGCGCTATTTGCGCTGCAATTCGCCAAGCTGCTCGGCTGCCGTGTCGTGGCAGTCAGCTCGCGCAACGAGAAGCTGGACCGGCTGCAGGCGCTGGGCGCCGACCTCGTCGTTTCGGGAAAGTGGTCGTCGACGGCGCCTGACTGGTCCGCCCCAAAATCTGATCGACCTCAAATCAAAGGAGAGACACAATGACCATTCGTGAAGCAGAGGCCCAATGGCAGGGATCGTTGAAGGATGGTTCGGGCCGGCTGAGGCTCGGTAGCGGCGTCTTCGAAGGTGCCTACTCGTTCCCGTCGCGTTTCGAGAACGGTGCCGGCACCAACCCAGAGGAATTGATTGCGGCGGCGCATGCCGGCTGCTTCTCGATGGCGCTGAGTGCCGTCCTCGGCCGCGAAGGTTACACTCCCGCACGCATCCACACGATCGCGAAAGCGCATCTCGGCGCCACCGCGGCTGGACCGACGCTGACCCGTATCGAGCTGGAGACCGAGGCAAGCGTCGCCGGGCTGGCGGCGGGGGAGTTCGAGCGGCTGGCGCAGACGGCCAAGGAGAGCTGCCTCGTGTCGCGGGCGCTGGCCGGCGTCGCAGTGATCACGCTCAAGGCCCGCCTCATCGAAACCGCTACCGATCACTGAAGGGAAGGAATATCCAATGACACAGGAACTCATCATCGACATCGCCGCAGCCAAACGCTCCGCCGAAACGGCCGAGATCATGCGGCGCTACAACGACGTCTTCCAGCGCCACGACCCGTCGGCGCTCGACGATCTGGTGGCGGAAGATTGCGTGATCGAGAACACCACGCCGGCCCCGGACGGCGCCCGCCGCATCGGCAAGGGCGCCTGCGTCGAACTGTGGTCGGCGATCGCGACCGGACCCGGCACGCGCTTCGACATCGAAGAAACTTTCGTCGCCGGCGACCGGGCGACGATCCGCTGGCGCTACTGGATGGCCGACGGCAATTCGCTGCGCGGCGTCAACCTGATGCGCGTGGCGGACGGGAATATCGTCGAGGCCATGGGCTATGTGAAGGGTTAGGTCCGCGATCTTCCTGTCTACCGGTCCGCCAGCGCCAGTTTGGCGCCGAGCATGACAAAGGCTCCGGCGAAGGTACGGCGCATCCAGGTCAGCACCTTTGGCCGCGACACGACATGGCTGCGGATCGACGCGGCAAAAATGCCATAGCCGACAAAGACCACGAAGGTGAGCAGCATGAAGATGCTGCTGAGCTCCAGCATTTTCGACAGCGCGTAGGGCTCGGTGGTGCTGACGAATTGCGGCAGGAAGGCAAAGAAGAAGATCGACAGCTTCGGATTGAGGATGTTGATGAGGATGCCCGAAGTGATCACCTTGCCGGCCGAGCGCGGCGCCACATTTTCGTCGACGCTCAGGCCGCCCTTCTCCTTCAGCGTGTTCCAGGCCATGTAGAGAAGATAGGCGACGCCGAGATATTTCAGCGTCTCGAAGGCGACGGCACTGGTATGCAGCAGAGCCGCGAGGCCGGTGATGGCGGCCGCCATGTGCGGAATGATGCCGAGCGTGCAGCCGAAAGCGGCAATGATGCTGGCGCGCGCACCACGCGAAAGCCCGGCGCTCAGCGTATAGAGAACGCCGGTACCGGGCGAAGCCACGACAATCAGCGACGTCAACAGAAATTCGATGCTCACGGATGGTCTCCCGGTGCTGGCCCTGCCGCCGGCAGCGTAATCAGCGAAACGTGCGGGCACAAGTCAGCCTGAGAGCCTATGCGCATTCAGATCATGCTGTTGGCGTGCAGCTTGCTATCGGCTATAGGCTGCCGAACTTCCCAGTGTTCGACCAGCTTGCTGTCCTTCAGCCTGAAAATGTCGACAATGGCTAGGCCCTCCTCCTCCGGTTCGCGTTTTGCGTGCATGTGCACGATGACGAAATCCCCTTCGGCAAAAATCCGCTTCACCTCTCCCTTCACGAGGGGCAATGACTGTTTGAGCTGCTGCAGATAGGCTTTGAAGCCTTCCGCACCATCCGCAATGTTCGGATTGTGTTGGATGTAGCGTTCGCCAAAATGCATCGAAGCAGCTTCGATGTTGCCTTGGTTTACTGCTTTGTCGATGAAGTCCAGGACGATCGCCTTGTTGGTGTCGAGCGAATTATGGATCTTGGCTGGAACTGGATTTGATGGTTCGTCACGCATGTTCTTGCTCCTTCAGGTGCCTGCTTCTGCCTGTTGTGGACAGGAGCGTCCGCAGGCCCGGCCGACATTGCCAACATAATCAGCCACGCTTGTGAGATGGTCGATATGCTATTCGCCTGGATTCTTATCCAATCGTCTAATATCGTCTGGTTCATTGTCGGAGGATGGTTCTCATGGACGCCTTGTCCGAACTTCTTGCTTCGCTGCGATTTGGCAGCGCCATGATCGGCAGCGCGACCCTGCATCGGCCATGGGGTATTTCAGTCGATCCGACAAGGAATGCCGCCATCCACGTCATACAGAACGGCGAATGCTGGCTGCGGTTAGCCGGTGAAAGGGAGCCGATCCGCTTAGGCGAGGGAGATGTCATCCTTGTCGCGAGCGGTATCGGGCATGCCCTTTGCAATCCGGCGGATGCACCGACGGCATCGATATCCGCCGTCCTTTCCGCAAATCGGAGCGGACTGGAACCGAAAAGCGAGAGCGGCGCGACAACTCTTCTTTGTGCGAGATATTCACTCGACGGCGTCGGGCCATATCCGATGGTTTCGCTGCTTCCTCCGCTGATTCATTTGACCCGGAATCAGATCGACACCAGCGAGCCGCTGCGGCTTGCCCTGGAACTTCTGCAGGTCGAAGCGAAAGGCGATCTCGGCGGCCACGACATTGTCGCCCCACGCCTTCTCGACAGCACGTTGATCTTCTTGTTGCGCGCCTGGATCGAACATCAGCCACTCGGAACAGGGGGATGGTTTGGCGCCTTGCGCGACAAAGGCATTGCGCAGGCTTTGCGCCTGATCCACGAGCGGCCGGGCAATCCCTGGACCATCGCTTCCCTTGCCAGCGGCGCAGCACAGTCCCGGGCCACCTTCGCGCGTCGCTTCGCTCAACTGGTAGGACAGCCGCCGCTGTCCTATGTGACCCGGTGGCGGATGAACCTTGCCGCCAAGGCTCTGCGGGAAACGAACCAGAACATTGGCGAGATCGGGCGCGCCGTCGGATATGAATCGGTGCCGTCGTTCTCGCAGGCATTCAAACGATTGACCGGACGATCGCCCGGCCTCTACCGCAGCGACTTTCGCCCATCTGATTGACGAAATTCAAACTGAGACGCCAGCCCGAGGGCCGTCATTACAGCGTCGGCAGACCTTGAGCCCGACGCGCGATCAGGCAGTCGTCATCGCCCGGCATGCAGGCGCGGCAGACGTCGGGGCGGATGTCGTAGATGCCGCAGGCCGTTGACTTGCCGACCTCGCCGCACAGTGCCGAACAGCGCGCGCCGTCGCAGCGCATACCGGCTTCGTCGGCAGCCACGTATTTTTGCGGGATAAGGTCGAGCTGCGCGTCATCCTCGGTGGAGAAGCGCGGCCATCTGGACGAGTAGGCGCAGCAGGCGCCACAGGTCTGGCAATCGAAGGCAATCGGACCGGCGCCCTCTTGTGGCGACGAAAACTCCTCTGCGACCGCCAAGGCAAGCAGCCTTGGCGCAGATTTCCGGTCGGCATTTTGCTGCAAGGGCGCTATTTCTTCTTGGGCTTGCGCGGCGGTGCTTCCGCCGGCGACCTGAACAGATCGGTGCCCGCTTCGGCGGCTTCGCCGGTTTTTGGCGCGGCGGCCGGCTTGGCCGGCTTCACGGCGGCAGCAGGCGCTGCCGGCTGGCCCTTGGCGGAAAACTTGATTGCCATATCAATCCTCGTCAGAGAAACGCGATGATGGCGCATTCGGATTGCGAAGGCGGCCGATGAGCGCCGAAACGGCCGTGATATTCATTTCTTCGGGCGACCAGTTCCTGGCTTCCTCGATGTGCCGGGGCGCCAGCTCGCGATGCGTGCTGCCGCTGTAGGCGGCATCCTGAAAGGTCACGCGCTCGCGGGTCTTGGCGTTTTCCCGGACGTATTCGATCAGATAATTGGGGCATTCGGCACGACCGCGCACGCCGAGCCGAACCTGGGCATCGCCGTGGACACGCCTGCAGCGCTCGAGCTTTTCGAGCACGCGCCGGACATATTCGACCGGCTTGTCTAGTTCGCCCACGACATCGGCGATGGTCGAATCTGCTGCGATCGCCTTTTGAGGCACGCGTTTGGTGGCCATCAGCGTTTGCCTGCGCGTTTCGGCGAGGCCGCGAGCGCAACCGCCGCCGCCATGTCGTCGGCTTCCTTCTCCAGGCGCAATTCGCGCAGCCGCGCGGTCTTGGCTTCGCGGGCCTGGCTGACGGCATCCCGTTCGGAATTGATGCGGTCGAGCGACATCGACTGGGTCCGCGTCTTGCTGAAAATGGATTCGGCCTGGTCGCGGGGTTTTTTTGAAGTTGCGGTCAAGGTCTTTCTCCCGGTTCGGAGCACGCCGCCGAAAAGTGGCGAGACTGGTCTTTCGGCCAGGATCCCGCACAAAGCAATACGGCAGCCGGTTTCAAATTGCTGGAACGTCCTTAGCACGTCCGGGCCGTCGAGCAGCGCTCTTTCGGCGATCGAAGCGCAAAAATGAAAAAGGCCAGGCACCGCCTGACCTTCCATGAGAGCGCCCGCGCATCCCGAGAGACGCGCAAGGAAACGTTCTTCTCATGCGCATGAGCGGGGACTTAACATCCCCGCGATCATGCGCTGGAATTTGCCATTCACCGGTGCCAGTACATCCGTGGTCACCGGTGAGGCTTAATTCCGTTTTAGGCCGCCTTCAACTGGTCGGCGGACATCTTGCCCGACTTGTTGTCGCGGACCATCTCGTAGCCAAGCTTCTGGCCCTCGACGATGTCGCGCATTCCGGCGCGCTCGACGGCTGAGATGTGGACGAAAACGTCGGCAGAACCGTCGTCAGGCTGAATAAAACCAAAACCCTTGGTGGCGTTGAACCATTTAACTGTGCCTGTGCTCATAACGAACCCTTTCCATGGCAAATATTCGTTCGCCGTCATGCGGATGCACAACAACGTTTGTCTCGATTTTGATGGGGGAAGTTCGCCAAAGGCGCGCCTAAGCACGCGGATAACAAAAGTCGGTCAAACAAATATCGACAAAATTCTTATAGACTTCTTTGCGCGTTGTGTCAATTTTTTTGATTTTCCACACTCGCGGAGACGCGCGGCGGCGGCCCGCGCCAGCACATCGGACGGCGAAAGCCGGGCTATTGCCCGCCGAAAAAACCAATCAGCCGGGAACCATTTTGGCACCGCGGGCATTCTTTCGGTGTCGAAAGCCGTTCTTGAAAGAGCGATCTTGAGAGAGGCGGACGACAAACAGGACGCCCCCCGCGCAGATAAAAGGCACGAGGGGCGTTCCTGTGATGCGACCATTCGCGCCGCTGCACCCTGCCCCTCACAGCATGGCCCGGCTGAACCCGCCATCCGCCGGCAAAGCCACGCCGGTGATATAGGCGGCGTCGTCGCTGGCCAGGAATGCGGCAACCGCGCCGAATTCGGCGGGGGTCCCGTAGCGCTTTGCCGGGATTTCGGCCTGACTCTCGCGGCGATCACAGCAGCGTCCACACCCCTGTCGGCGGCGTCCATCGCGTCGAACTGTTTCGTCCGGTCCGTCGCAAAACGGCCAGGCAGCAACAGGTTGACGGTGACGCCGTCCGCCGCCACTTCGCCGGCCAGCGTCTTGGCCCAGCCGGCAAGCGACGCGCGCAACGCATTCGAAGCGGTGAGGCCGGGGATCGGCTCGCGGACGGACGTGGAGGAAACGGCGATGATGCGCCCCCAGCGCCGCGACCGCATGCCTGGCAGGAAAGAAATGGCGATGCGCATCTGGCTCAGCACCATGCTGGTGAACTGCTTCTCCCAGACGCTCGCATCGAAGACGCTGGCCGCGAAGGGCGGCGGGCCGCCGCCATTGAGCAGGACGATGTCGATCCGCTGATGCTCGTCCTCGATGGCACGGATCAGCCGGGAGACGCTGTCGTTATCGGAAAGATCGGCGCTGAAGGTCGAGCAGACGGGGCCGGCGGACTCGATCGCGCGCCGCGCCGCATCCAGGGTCTCCTTCCCTCGTCCGGCCAGGATGATCTCGGCGCCTTTCGCCGCGAGCGCTTCGGCGACGCCGAAACCCAGGCCCTTGCCTCCGCCGAGAACCAGCGCCTTCCGCCCCTCAAAATTTGTACTTATCAAGCCAAGCCTCCCCTGGTTTCGCTGCGCACTCCCGGATAAGCCCTGAGTGCATGCTTTGGGCGTGCATCAGCGGACATGCACAATGGCGTCGGCTTCGACCGGAAAATTGGCCGGCAAGCCGGCCATGCCGAGCGAGCAGCGGGCATGCTCGCCACGCTCGCCGAAAACATGGAGCAGAAATTCGGATGCTCCGTTGCCGACCTCCGAATAGGCCGCAAAGCCGGCCGCCGCGTTCACATAGACGGTCAGCTTGGCGAATTTCACGACGCGGTCGAGATTGCCGTCCAGTTCCTTGTCGAGCCAATAGACGATGTTGGCCGCGCAGAGCCGGGCGGCGTTCCGCGCCGCGGCCAGATCGATCTCTGCGCCAACCTGGCCGATCGCAGCGATCTCCTGCCCGATCTCGGGGATCTGACCGGAGACATAGACGATGTCGGCGACCCGAGCCGTCGGCGAGAACGGCAAAGCAGGCCGATCGAGCGACGGCCAGGCGACACCGAGCCCCTCAAATCTTCTTCTGTAGGACAAGGTGGCTGCTCCTGTTTTCGTTGGCGCGAGCGGACCTTGAATTCAGATCGGGCTTTCGGATAGCCTGATAGTGCTGACACAGCTATCAGGAATTCTTATGACTGGAGATATCGACGTCCGGCTGTTGCGCGCCTTCGTCACCGTGGCCGATACGGGAACGGTGAGCCGGGCCGCCGATCGGCTTGCCCGCACGCAGGCGGCGGTGAGCATGCAGCTTCAGCGCCTCGAGGGCGAAGTCGGAGCCGAGCTGCTGCGCCGTTCGCCGCGCGGCGTGACGCTGACCGAGGCCGGCGAGATCCTGCTCGCCTTCGCCCGCAAGGCCATCGCGATCGGCGACGATGCCAGGCGCGAGATAGAAGGCCGCAGGCTGGTCGGCCGTGTCCGGCTGGGCATCGTCGAAGATTTGGCGGTGACACGGCTGCCGTTGATCATCGCCGACTTCCGCCGCCGGCATCCTTCCGTGGAGATCGAGCTGACGTCGGCCAGCAGCAGCGATCTCAGCAAGTCGCTGGGCGAAGGAAAATGCGACATCGTCATGGCCGATCCGGCGCGCTTCACAAAGGCGCCGCGAGGCCATCTGTCACGACAGTTGGTCTGGGCGGCAAGCCGCATGATCGAGATCGATGACGAGGTCGAGCTTCCGCTGATCATCTTCGAAGGCGCCTGCTCCTGGCAGGACAGGATGCTGGCCTCGCTCGCCGAGGCCGGGATCGGCTGGAAGATCGGCTGCCGCGTGTCGACCTTCGCGACACTGATCTCGGCGCTGAGGGCCGGGCTTGGCATCGGGCTTCTGCTGCAGGAAGGACTACCGCCCGACTGCCAAAGCCTCAACGGACGCTTCAACCTGCCGCCGGCGCCGATGGCGGATTTCGGCGTCTATCGCGAGGGACCCGTCGCGGCTGGTCGAGGAGTGTGGCGATTTCCTGCGAGCGGGATTCGAAGCGTAGCGAAATATCTGACGCCGTTCACGTTCCTGGTCGGTCGGGCGGATGACGATCTCGTTGACGTTGACATGTGCCGGCTGGCTCACGGCGTAGAAAATGGCCGCGGCGATGTCCTCGGCGGTCAGCGCCTCCATGGCGGCAAGCCGCTTATCCAGATCAGCCTTGAACGCCGGATTGGTGATGTGGTCGCCGAGCTCTGTGCGCACCAGGCCGGGCTCGATGACGGTGACGCGAACCTTGTCGGCGTAGACTTCGCGGCGCAGCGATTCGGAAAAGCCGACGACACCGAACTTGGTTGCCGCGTAGCCGCTGGCGCCCGGATTGGCGACACGGCCGGCGACCGACGAGACATTGACGATGTGACCCTTGGCGGCCCTCAGATGCGGCAGCGCCGCTTTGGTGACGCCCATCAGCGCCAGCAGGTTGAGCTCGACCATGCGGCGCCAGTCGTCGAGCATCGCCTCGGCGGCCGGCGACAGAAGCATCACTCCGGCATTGTTGACGAGGATGTCGAGACGGCTCCATTCGGCGACAACCTTGTCGACCATGGCCGTGACATCGTCATTGCTGGTGACGTCGGCCTCGATGCGGAGCGCCGTGCCGCCGGCCTTTTCGATACGCGCGGCCAGCGCTTCGAGACGATCGGCGCGGCGTGCGGCAATCGCAACCTTGGCCCCGGCGGCGGCCAGCGCCACAGCCGTTGCCTCGCCGATGCCCGAGGAGGCGCCGGTGACAAGCGCGACCTTGCCGGCCAGTGCGGAAGAAACAGCTGTCATTGTGAAATCTCCAAGGCCCCTGCCCGATCTTCAGATAGGCCGCGGGCCGCGAAGTGGAAGACCGGCTTTGCTTGGTTCTACTCGTCTGGGCCGGGCTCCGGCCAAGGCTCTTTCGCCGCCTCGGCATACCAGTGGCGCATCGCCGGCATCGAAAGCACGGCGTCGACATAGGCGCGGGTATCGGTTGCCAGCGTGCCACCATAGGTGTCGAAGCGGGTGACGACCGGCGCGTACATGGCGTCGGCCGCGGTGAAATGGCCAAACAGGAACGGGCCGCCTTTGCCGTGCTTTTCGCGGCATTGCCGCCACAAATCCTCGATGCGCGCCCGTTGCGCCTCACCTTCGGCGTCGAGCGGCCTGTGGCCTTTCGGCCGGCGCAAATTCATCGGCCAGCCATAGCGGACCTCGCGAAAGCCCGAATGCATCTCTGTCGCCGCCGAGCGGGCCAGCGCACGAGCGCCGATGTCGGCCGGCCAGAGCTTTTTCTCGGGAAACAGCTCAGCAAGATATTCAAGGATGGCAAGGGTTTCCCAGACGATCCGGACCTCGCCAGTCGGCAGCCGATGGTTCAGCACCGGCACCTGGCCGGTCGGCGATATCCTGGCCAGATTGGCCGCGGTCTCGGGCGTGCGCAGGCGCACAAGACCTTCCTCGAACGGGATCTCCAGATGCTTCATCGCCAGCCATGGCCTCAGCGACCAGGACGAGAAGCATTTGTTGCCGATGAAGAGCGTGAATTCAGCCATTGTCCCTCCGGCCCTGTCTGTTCGGGCTTCTCGCGCACCCTATCCTGTCGGCTTCGCGGCCGGAAGCTATCCCAATCGACGGGCAGAACCCGGAACCTAAGCGATCCGCGACCGTTTCTCCAGGCGAACGGTTCAGGAGATGCGAGATGGTGAACAAGGATCAGGTTGCCGGCGTTGCCAAGCAAGCCAAGGGCTCGGTCAAGCAGACCGCCGGCAAGGCCACCGGCAACAGGCGCACCGAGGCCGAAGGCGACGTCGACAAGGCGACCGGCAAGATGCAGAAGGCTTACGGCGACGTGAAGGACAAGGTGAAGAAGGCGCTTTGAGGGTGGCCCTTCGCAAACCAGGAAAAGGCGGCTCGGCCGCCTTTTTTGCGTCCTCTCCTGCCCGTCAGAAAGTCAGGCTTTTGCTGTATGCATTGGTGAAGGTGACCTCGCCATGATCTCCTGCGGCTTCGCCCAGCACCACATCCATGCTGTTTCCGGTCACCCGCGCCAAGGCAAAGCCGCCCATGAAGGCGGCCTTCGGCTTGAACAAATCGAGCCCGTCACGGTGGTAGATCATCGGCGTCGCGTGCTGGTGACCATGGAAGATGCCGACGACGTTGTAACCCTTCAGCACAGCCAGCAGCGCCTGCCTGTCAGCTTCGCTCCACCAGTGCGGCGGACCCTTGCCGCCTTCGTCGAAGGTCTTCTCGGCTGCGTCCCATCTTTCGATCGAAAAAGTATCCCAGCCATAATGCTGGAACAGGATGACCGGGCGGCCGTCGCCGGCATAAGTCGCCAGGTCCTGCTTCAGCCATGGCAGGCTGCTGGCGGCGCCATGGCCGGTATCGCCGGCAAAACGGTGCGTCTGGACAAGATGCAGACCGCCCCAATCCCATGAATAGCAGTCGGTCCCGACGTCGTAGTCGGTCGCCGGCGCGGGCGGCTTGAAGAACACGCCGGGGCGGTGGTTGACCTCGACGTAGTCGCGCATTTCGCGGCGGTACCAGTCGACATGCGAGCGCGGGCCGTTCTGGTCGAGGTCGTGGTTGCCGAGGCCGACATAGACCGGCATGTGCACATGGTCGGGGCCGACACCTTGCTGATAGCGCTGGCTGAACTGAAGCAGCTGCGTGCCCTCGCTGGGCTGGGTGATCTGGCCGCCGCCATCATCGGTGATGTCGCCGCCAACGACGAGGCCGAGCGGCGTGCCGATGTTGCCCGTCGAGCGCAGGGCGGTGGCAACGCCATCGATTTCAGCCGGCCATTGCCTGTCGCCGACGCCGTTGAGTGCGGCGACATTGCGCAGCAAGGCAGCGTCTGTCTTGCCCTCCTGCTCGCAATGCGGGCTCAATCCGTTTGCCATGCGGCAGGCATGGACATCGGCGATGAACAGAAAAGTGGCGTCGATCGGCGGGATGCGCTGCCCGGTCTGGCCGAAGGCCGGGCGCGAAACGGCGCCGGCCGCGGCAACGGCCGCTGCCTTCATCAGGAACCTGCGCCGGGAAACCGGCCGGGCGGAAATACGATGCATCATGCGCTAAAATTCAGCACGACGCGGACCGGCAGTCCAGTTGCTCGCAAAGTGTGTCGACACGTTCTCCCAGGTCTGGCATTGCTTTCGGCATTCAACTTGCGCGGGCAGAGGAGGACGCCATGAAAGCTACATCCATCGGCATGACAATGGCGATTCTGGCGGTGACGAGCGCAGCGCATGGCGCCGGGTGCATCGACGCCAAATCGGCCAAGGCCGGCTTCATTCTCGAAAGGCCCGGCATCCACAGCGAATTTCGTCCGGCGGCGGGCGGAATGGTGGCGGTTGCCAACAAATACCAGTCGCAATCGCCGCAGTCGCAGTACCTGTTCGGCGGGCTGATCGAAGTGTTTCGCGACAGCAGCACGGGGCAGCTGGCGATGATCCCGTTTTCCGATCTCAGGAAGGTGTTCCCGCTGAAGGCGGGTGCCAAGAGCAAGATCGTATTTGCCCGTCTCGCACCGAACAAGCCGCCGAAGGGCACCGAGACGCTGGAGATCAACGTCAAGGGCAAGGAGACGTTCAGCCTGGGTGATTGCAAATACTCCGTGCTCGCGGTCAAGCAGACGATCAGGAGCGAGGCCGGCGAGACGCGGGACGAATTCATCGCGCTTTACGCACCCGACCTGCAGGCAGTTGTGGCCAGGCGCTATGACGAGGGCACCAGTGCCGAAAGCGTGGTCGGCTACGAGCTGATCAAGCCGCTGCCGAATTAGGAGAGCTCGGCCTCCCCGCCTCGGTCGCGATATCAGCGACTGCGGCCTCTGTCCTGCCAGCGTTAAAGCGCTCTGTGCAGTATCCTGCGACGTCGCCTCGTGACTCCCTGTTCCAATGCCATCAGGCAATCGCGCAGCACGCTTGCGTCCTGCGCGGTCTTGGCCATCGACATGGCGCCGGAATAGCTGGCGACAGCCAACGCTGCGAAGCGCTGCGGATCGATGCCCTGCTCCCGGCCCGCCTGCTGGTCGGCCCTGATCTTGTCGGCGATCGCCTGACGCCAGGTAGAAAAAATGCTGGCAAGGGCAATGCGGAAATCCGGATCGGCAAGCGACAGTTCATGCGCCAGGTTGTTGAGCGGGCAGCCGCGCACGAAACCCTGCCGCTCCAGCTCCGCCGCGACGGCCGCGAACACGGAGCGCACGCCCTCGCGCGCTGAGGGAGCCATCCGCATCGGCGCGATCCATGTCTCTTCTACGGCGGCGGCGACCCGCTCCTCGATCACTGCGAGCGCGAGCGCCTTCTTGGTTGGGAAATGGTGGTGCAGCGCGCCGCCGGTGACGCCCGCCGTCGCCATCAGGTCGCCCATGCTGGACGCATGATAGCCGCGTGCCTGAAACGCCTCCTCGGCGACATCGAGCAGCTTTTTGCGCATGCCTTCGGGGTCGTTGGTGCGTTTTTGAGCACGCGAACTTGGGCGAGCGGATATCTCTGCTGACATCTTCACACGATAGCAGATTGACAAAACAGGACAACCGGTCTGTTTTGTAAAACAGGATGACTGTCCTGTTTTCGAGATCGCGCAATGAACCTGCCTTTGAACGCCCTACCTAATCCCGATCTGCTCGCCTCGCCCGTTGTCGAACTCAGGCAATACACGCTGAAACCCGGCCGGCGCGAGACGCTGATCGGTATCTTCGACAATCACCTGATCGAGGGCCAGGAAACCGCGGGGATGACCATCATCGGCCAGTTCCGCGATCTCGACCGGCCGGATATGTTCGTCTGGCTGCGCGGCTTTGACGGTATGGAAGCGCGGAAAAACGCTCTGACCGCCTTCTACGACGGGCCGGTCTGGGCTGCCTGGCGCGACGCCGCCAACGCCACGATGATTGATTCTGACGACGTGCTGCTGCTGAAGCCGGCTTGGCCAAGCGCCGGCCTAGACCTCTCGGGATTGCAACGATTACCCCAGGCGGACCTCGAAAAACCAAGCGCAAGCAGCGATTTGCAGGCAATTGTTGTCATCAGGATTCATCATTTGCAACCGGGCCTGGAAGCCCGTTTCGCCAACGACTTCCAGACCGCGGCCCTTCCGGTGCTCGTCGCATTTGGCGCGTCGCCGCTCGCCGCCTTCGTTACCGAACATGCCGAAAACAGCTTTCCGCGGCTGCCGGTGCGGGCCAGCGAAAACGTCTTCATCAGCATCACCGGTTTCGCCAGCGCCGATGCACATGCCCGCCACGAGGCAGCCTTGGCTGCCTCCCCGGAGTGGCAAGTGTTCGAGCAGAGCGTCCAGTCACGTATGGCCAAGCCGACTGAGACTTTGCGGCTGTCGCCAACCTCACAATCGCTGCTTGGGCGGTGAGACGAGGCGAAGTTTCATACGCTGGGATAGGCAGGCGACTTGACCCGGAGTGCAGGCAGCGCTGCTCTGGGGTCATGCCGCCGGCGGAAGGCGGCAATGCGCGGGAGTGTTGGATGAGACTAGGCGGCAAACGGGCACTGGTCACCGGTGGCTCGGACGGGATCGGGCTGGCAATCGCCGAGGCGTTTTTGCGCGAAGGCGCGGACGTGCTGATCGTCGGCCGCGACGGCAAAAAACTCGACGCCGCCCGCAAGCAGCTCGGGGATAATGTCGAAGCGCTTTCGGCCGACCTGTCGGCCAGCGCCGGCATCGATGCCGTGGTCGAGCATGCCAGGCGCGGCCCACCTGTCGATATCCTCGTCAACAATGCCGGCGTGGCGTTTCTTGTGCCGTTCGAAACCGTCAGCGAGGATCAGTTCCAGCAGTCCTTCGCACTCAACGTCACGGCGGTATTCTTCCTCACCCAGCGGCTGTTGCCGCATCTCGCGCCGGGCGCGGCCTCGGTGATCAACATCTCGTCCTATTTCGCGCACAAGATGATCCCGAAGCGGCCGTCCAGCCTCTATTCGCTGTCGAAGGGCGCGCTCAATTCGCTGACCAAGTCGCTCGCCTTCGAGCTCGGACCGCGCGGCATAAGAGTCAACGCCATCGCGCCCGGCACGGTCGACACAGCGATGCGGCGCAGGTCGATCGAAAACCTGCCTGAGGCCGCGCAAGCCGAGCTCAAGGCCTATGTCGAGCGCAGCTACCCGCTCGGCCGCATCGGCCGAACCGGCGACCTTGCCGGCATCGCCGTCTATCTCGCCAGCGACGAAGCGGCATGGACCAGCGGCGGCATCTTCGCCGTGGATGGAGGATACACGGCGGGGTGAGGTTGCGATCTCCCCCCTCGAGGGGGAGATGGCCGGCAGGCCAGAGGGGGTCGTCTCGCGTGGAACACCAGCCTGTTCCGTCCGCTATGGGAGTTGCGTCAAGACCTACCGACCCCCTCTGTCGCCTTCGGCGACATCTCCCCCTCAAGTGGGGAGATTGCCAGCACCTTCAACCGATTTGCATTCCCGTCACCCGCAATCTCCGCTTGAAGGCATTTGTGCAACGCGATACGCCGTTTGCAAATTGCAAACCGGAGAGACTTCGTGAGCGCGCCAGAGACCAGAACCGAAACCGACACGTTCGGTCCCATCGAGGTCGCCGCCGACCGTTACTGGGGCGCGCAGGCGCAGCGTTCGCTGGCCAATTTCAAGATCGGCTGGGAAAAGCAGCCGGCCTCGATCGTGCGGGCGCTGGGCATCGTCAAGCGGGCGGCAGCGGAGGCCAATATGGAGCTGAAGCGGCTCGATCCGGCGATCGGCAAGGCCATTATCGAGGCCTCCCAGGAGGTCATCGACGGCAAGCTCAACGAGCATTTCCCGCTGGTCGTCTGGCAGACCGGTTCGGGCACGCAGTCCAACATGAACGCCAATGAGGTGATCTCCAACCGGGCGATCCAGCTTTTGGGCGGCGTCATGGGGTCGAAGAAGCCGGTGCATCCCAACGACCACGTCAATATGAGCCAGTCGTCGAACGACACCTATCCGACTGCAATGCACATCGCCTGCGCCGAGCGCATCATCCACGACCTGCTGCCGGCGCTAAGACATTTGCATGCGGCACTCGAGGCCAAGACCAAGGCTTTCGCCCATATTGTGAAGATCGGCCGCACCCATACACAGGACGCGACGCCGCTGACGCTCGGCCAGGAATTCTCCGGTTATGCGGCGCAGGTCGCCTCGTCGGTCAAGCGCATCGAACTGACCCTGCCCGGCCTGCAGGAATTGGCGCAAGGCGGCACCGCGGTCGGCACCGGCCTCAACGCGCCGGTCGGTTTTGCCGAAAAGGTGGCGGCGCGTATCGCCGCGATCACCGGCATCGATTTCGTCACCGCGCCGAACAAGTTCGAGGCGCTTGCCGCCCATGATTCCATGGTCTTCTCGCACGGCGCCATCAATGCCTGCGCGGCGGCGCTGTTCAAGATCGCCAACGACATCCGTCTGCTCGGTTCCGGCCCGCGTTCGGGCCTCGGTGAATTGTCGCTGCCGGAAAACGAACCGGGCTCGTCGATCATGCCGGGCAAGGTCAACCCGACCCAGTGCGAAGCGATGACGCAGGTTTGCGTGCAGGTCTTCGGCAACAATGCGGCGATCAGCTTCGCCGGCAGCCAGGGCCATTTCGAACTCAACGTCTACAATCCGCTGATGGCCTATTGTTTCCTGCAGTCGGTGCAGCTGCTGGCCGACGCTTCGGTGTCGTTCACCGACAATTGCGTCGTCGGCATCGAGGCCCGCGAGGACAACATCAAGGCGGCACTCGACCGTTCGCTGATGCTGGTGACCGCGCTGGCGCCGACGATCGGCTACGACAACGCGGCCAAGATTGCAAAGGCGGCGCACAAGAACGGCACAACGCTGCGCGAGGAAGCGCTGGCCACCGGGCTGGTCAGCGAAGCCGACTATGAGCGGCTGGTGCGGCCGCAGGACATGACGCATCCGGGGTAAGTTGATCGCGAAAACGTTACCTGGGTGAACAATCCGTAACCAATCTGGCGTCTTTGGTGAACAGTCGGCCTGCGCTAACTAGACGGGTATCCCAAGCCGTTTGGCCAAACCCTTCTGGAGAGTTACGCATGTCCACCAACACGTCCACCAACACTTCGTTTGCCGGTTCCGGCACCGCCGCCGGCGCCTCGGGCACGATCCTGCTCGGCCGCATCCTGCTTTCGGTCATCTTCCTGCTTTCCGGCTTCGGCAAGCTGACGGCGATTGCCGGCACGGCCGGCTATTTCGGCAGCCTCGGCCTGCCGCTGCCGATGGTGACCGCCATTGTCGTCGGCCTGATCGAACTGCTTGGCGGCCTCGCCATCCTCGTCGGCTTCCAGACCCGGATCGTCGGCTGGGTGATGGCGATCTTCACCGTTGCCACCGCATTGGTCGCCCACACCGGCTGGGCCGATCAGATGCAGATGATCAATTTCCTGAAGAACGTTGCGATTGCCGGCGGCTTCCTCGTGCTGGCCTCCTCGGGCCCAGGCGCCTATTCGATCGACGCCAAGCGCGGCTGAAGCAGTCCAGCATTGCTTGGACAAAAGGGGTGCGGAATTTTCCGCGCCCCTTTTTCGTTGTCGGTTTGTGCCCTTCGGTCCGCTGACGGAAAACCTGCTAAGATCGGGCGCCAGGCCAAGCGGCCGTCGACAACGGAGGTGAAGATGCCCCGCAATGCGCTGCTTCTGCTTTCCCGATTGCTGCTCGCCGCGCTGTTCGTTCCGTCCGGCTTCCACGCGCTTACCGACATTGCCGGCACATCAGGCTATTTTGCCGGCCTCGGCCTGCCGCTGCCAACGCTCGTAGCCTGGGCGACGAGCCTGTTCGAGCTGATCGCCGGACTGCTCATCCTCGTCGGCCTCAAGACGCCGATCGTGGCGCTCCTGCTTGCCGCGTTCTGCATCGCGGCGGGCTTCATCGGCCACTATGGCCAGGGTGGCGACGATCCGACGCTGACCTTCATGCATTCACAGATGCTGATGAAGGACATCGCCATATCAGGCGGTTTTCTGGCGCTGGCGATGGCTGGCGCGGGTGCATGGTCGGCCGACGGCCGGATGGCTGCAGGGACGGGCTAAGCTGCCGCCCGGCTCGGCTCATTTGCTGTCGAGAAAGACGAACTCCGCAAGCCTGGTTATGTTTATGGGCTGAGAGAGAAAGGCGCCATGCCCCATTTGACCGACGCTGATGGTCAGGCAAACTTGTCTGCTTTCCACCGCGATCGGCAGCCATTCATATCCATATTGATCTGCGCCCTTGGGGGAGTAGCTCCGAAGATTGCTGTCAATCGCGACATACAGGTAGTTACGCAATTGGATCAGGCTTGCCCTCTTCAGGTATGGCAACAGGTCGGTTCGGCCCACGACAGGGTCAAGAAAGTTGCCGAGGGGCTGATGAACGGACAGAGTTCGATCGACAGCGCCAGGACAGAGATTAACGTCCGCAAAAAACGTGTTCATCGAAATCGATCTTTGAAATTTGATCATTTCGTCGCTTATTCTAAATACAAAGTAATTTATCTTTTGCCCACTTTTAGGTTTTAAAAAACCTTTGAGCAGATTGAATGGTGTTTTGCCGTCTGCGCCTTTTGGATAACTCTTCTCAAACTCAAACGCGCCTTTTGCAGCAACGGAAACCTTGGAAACCGTCTGAGCTCTGGCCGCGTCGACAATCAACAATGACAGGACGGAAAGCAGCAGCGGCAGGATTTGACTGGATTTCACGATCTTCTCCCAAGCGTGGAGCTTGCAGCGAATTGCCACATGCAATTGGCGTCGTGCCTGAAACTACTTCACAGAAACGCTTGGCCCGCCCTCGACTGCCAGCACCAGCCGGCGATTGGTGACCCTTGCCAGCTGTGCCAGCCGGCCGGCCGGCCGCTCGCCGTAAAGATCGGCCAGCGCTGCCGGCAGCACCAGCGCCAGCACGCCATTGCCGCGGTTTTCCCATTTCAGCCGTGGCATGACGCCCGGCATTGCCGCGGTCAGCAAATAGACGACGCGCAGCAGCGCGGCCAGCACGCGGGCGCGCTCGAGATAGCGCGGTGTCGCCAGTCCGCGGATTTCCGGAGCGGCTTCATTGAACACGCCCTCGTGGCGAAACAGGCTGACAAGCGCCAGGAAGGCGCGGCCGGGATGATCGACGCCGATGAACGAGGCGTGGGCGATGATGTTGAGCGATTGCTTGCCGCGATATTCGGGATGGGCACGCCAGCCGATATCGGCGAGCAGGCAGGCGGCGTGGCGGTAGCGCGCCTCATCCCTGGTCTCGTCGATGCCGAAGGCGGCGAACGCCTTGCCGGTCCACTCGACAAGCTCATGCGCGTGGTCGACCGAGCGCGAGCGCAGGCGGGCAAGCTCTTCCGCCGCCGAGATCAGCGGATCGGCCTTCTGCTCGGCCTCGTCGAGCAGCGAGTAGAGAAAGCCCTCGCGCACGCCCAGCGCCGACACGATGATCTTCGACGGCTGCATCGCCGCCATGATCTCCTGCAGCACGATGGCGCCATAGGGCAGCAGCGAACGGCGGTTCTTGGAGATGCCCTCGATGCCTTTGATCTTATCTATCTCGACCTTGGCGACCTGCCGGAGGAAGTTCGCGGCGCTTTCGATGCCGATCTCGTAATGGTGCATGACGCCGAGCGGGTAGTTGGTCATTTCCATGTGCAGTCGGGCGAGGTTTCGCCAGGTGCCGCCAACCGTGTAGAAGGCCCTGCCCTGCCCGGCTTTCAGCAATTTCGCCCGCGCCAGTTGCTCGCGCGTGATCTTTGCCGCCTGGGTCAGCGAGTTCTTCGCCATGTCCTGCAGGCGCAGGCCGCCCAACGGCAGCGTGATGCCGTCACCGATCGTCTCACCGTCGATGTCGATCAGTTCGAGGCTGCCGCCGCCAAGATCGCCGGCGATGCCGTTGGCCGGATGGAAACCGGAGATGACGCCGAGCGCCGAATAATGGGCTTCCTCGCGGCCGCTCAGCACCTGGATCTCGGTCTTGAGCACATCCTCGGCGCGGTGGATGAAGTCGGGGCCGTTGACGGCCTCGCGAGCGGCGGCGGTCGCCAGCACATATATGCGCTCGGCGCCGGCCTGGTCGGAGAGCGCGCGGAAGCGGCGGAACTCTTCCATCGAGCGCGTCACCGCCTCGGGATCGAGTTTTCCGGTCGAAACGATGCCGCGGCCGAGGCCGGCCAGCATCTTTTCGTTGAACAGCAAGGTCGGCGAACGCGCCAGCCCCTCATAGATGACAAGACGGATCGAGTTCGATCCGATATCGATGATGGACAGCGGTCGGCGGTCCTGAAGCCGGCCCTGGGACGCTGAAATCATCAGCCCGTCGCTGCGTTCTGTTTCTTGCGGCGCTTGAACTGCGCGATGCGCTTGGGCGCATGCGACTTCAACGCATCGCCCCGTCCGGACAGGCTCGGATTGGTCATGAAATATTCCTGCGCGTTGAACGGTTCCTCGCCCTCCTCCAGCACAACGCGCCGGGAGGTTCCGTCAGCCAATACGTCGAAACTTTGCTGGTTGTCCATGATGTTGCCGAGCATGATCTGGCCGAGCACCTGTTCGTGCACAGTTGGATTGGTGATCGGCACCATGGTCTCGACACGGCGGTCGAGATTGCGCGGCATCAGATCGGCCGAGGAGATGTAGACGATCGCCCCGTCCGATGGCAGGCCGTGGCCGTTGCCGAAGCAATAGATGCGGCTGTGCTCGAGGAAACGGCCGACGATCGACTTCACCCTAATGTTCTCCGATAGGCCGGGCACCTGCGGCCTCAGGCAGCAGATGCCGCGCACGACGAGATCGATCTCGACGCCGGCGCGGCTGGCATCGTAGAGCGCGTCAATGACGATCGGGTCGACCAAGGCGTTCATCTTCATCCAGATGCGGGCCGGCCTGCCCTCCAGCGCGTGGCTGATCTCATCGGAAATGTGCTTGAGGATGCGGTCGCGCAACGTGAACGGCGATATGGCCAGCCGCATCTGCTCGGCCGGCTCGGCATAGCCGGTGATGAAGTTGAACAGCTGGGCGACATCGCGCGCGATCGTCGGGGCGGTGGTGAAGAAGGACAGGTCGGTGTAGATGCGCGCGGTGACCGGGTGGTAGTTGCCGGTGCCGAGATGCACGTAATTGCGCAGCCTGCCATCCTCGCGGCGCACGACCAGCGACATTTTCGAATGGGTCTTCAGTTCGAGGAAGCCGAAGACGACCTGGACGCCGGCTCGCTCGAGGTCGCGGGCCCAGCGGATGTTGGCTTCTTCGTCGAAACGCGCCTTGAGCTCGACCAGCGCGGTCACCGACTTGCCGGCCTCGGCGGCGTCGACCAAAGCGCGTACAATCGGGCTGTCGTTGGAGGTGCGATAGAGCGTCTGCTTGATCGCTACCACTTCCGGATCGGCCATCGCCTGACGCAGGAACTGCACCACCACGTCGAAGGATTCGTAGGGGTGGTGGACGATGATGTCCTTCTCGCGGATCGCCGCAAAACAATCGCCGCCATGCTCGCGGATGCGCTCGGGAAAACGCGGGTTATAGGGCGTGAACTTCAGATCGTCGCGGGCGACGGCGACGATCTCCGAAATCTGGCTGAGCGCCAGCGGACCGGTGAGCACGCTGATCCGGCTTGCCGAGACACCAAGCTCGCCGGCGACGAAGTCGCGCAACTCGGGCGGCATCAGCCTGTCGAACTCGATCCGGATGACCGAACCGCGGCGGCGGCGCTTCAGCGCCGTCTCGAACAGGCGCACCAGATCCTCTGATTCTTCCTCGACCTCGATATCGCTATCGCGGATGATGCGGAACGTGCCGGAGCCCTTGACCTCATAGCCTGGGAACAGCTTGCCGATATAAAGACCGACCGCCTCCTCGAGCGGGATGAAGCGGACATGGCGCTTGCGATCCGGCAAACGGATGAAGCGCCTCAGCGCCACCGGCAGGCGCAGAAGCGCGCTCATTTCCTCGCCGTTCTTGCGATGGCGCAATTGCAGCGCCATCGAGAAACCGAGATTGGGAATGAACGGGAACGGATGCGCCGGATCGATCGACAACGGTGTCAGCACCGGAAATACCTGCTCCTGGAAATGGTCCTCCAGCCAGGCCTTCTCGTCCTTGCTCAGCGCCTCGCGAGTGATGCTTTCAATGCCTTCCTTGTCGAGGAGCAGCATCAGCGCCGAAAGGCTGTTCTGCTGGTCCTCCTGCAGGCGCTCGACCTCGCGTAGCAATTGTTCAAGCTGCTGCTCGGGCGTGCGTCCGTCCGGGCTCTTCAGCACGATGCCCTCGCGCACCTGGCCGGCAAGACCCGCAACGCGGACCATGAAGAACTCGTCGAGGTTGGCGGCCGATATCGACAGGAAGCGAACACGCTCGAGCAGCGGATGATTGGCGTTCAGCGACTCTTCGAGCACGCGCCGGTTGAATTGCAGCCAGGAAAACTCGCGGTTGACGAAGCGGTCGGGATTGCCGCCTTCGCGGCTCGCCGCCTCGACGGTGATGAATTCGTTCTGCACCGGCTTCAGTTCGTTCATGGTTTCCGCTCTTCCCACACCGTTCGACGACCATAGCCTTAACCGGCTTAACTTATCCTCTGACAGGCTTTTGCGACAGTTTCATTTCATCGATCTTGCAAAGAGACGGGTTATGATCCAGATGCAATCGACAAGATCAGGAGACGACGATGGCAGGCGGTTCCATTCCCCATTTCCAGAACGATGCGGGCTATCCGGCAATCGACATCGGCGTCAAGGAATTCATGTGCACCGGCGCCAATCCGCCTTTCGACCACCCCCATGTATTTCTCGATATGGGCGACGACAATGAAAAGGTCTGCCCCTATTGCTCGACGCTCTATCGCTATTCGCCGAAGCTGAAGGCGTTGGAAACGCAGCCGCCGGGCTGCCTCTATCTCGACCAGGCCGCCTGATTCTTCCGCGACAAGCCTGATGCAGGAAACGCAGTCCCGGCAGGTGGTCATCGCCGGGGCGGGCGTCGCTGGGCTGACCGCGGCACTGGCCTTCGCCGAGCGCGGCTATCGGATAAAACTGTTCGAACAGGCGCAGCACCTCGAGGCTGCCGGCGCCGGTATCCAGCTTTCGCCCAACGCGACGCGCATCCTACGGCAGCTCGGCGTACTCGATCGGCTGTTGCCGACGGCGGTGCGGCCGGAGGCGGTCGTGCTCAAGGATGCCGCCACGCTGCGCAAGCTGGCGCGCGTACCGCTTGGCCAGGCGGCCGAAACGCGCTGGGGAGCGCCCTATCTCGTTGCCCACCGCGCGGATCTGCAGTCAGCGCTGATGCAGCGAGTTTCGGAGCAGCCCGGTATCGATCTGATCGCCGGCGCGCGGGTGACCGACATCGCAGCCGGATCGAAAGGTGTTACCGTCACTGCATCGGCTGATGGCGCCACGGTCGAGGCTGGCTGTCTGCTGATCGGCGCCGATGGCGTCTGGTCGTCGGTGCGAGAAACGCTTGCCCGCAACGCAGCCGATTTCCGGAGAAGCCGGTTTTCGGGCGAGCTTGCCTGGCGC
The DNA here is from genome assembly GCF_040320455.1 of Mesorhizobium sp. M0698. Lineage (NCBI taxonomy): Bacteria > Pseudomonadati > Pseudomonadota > Alphaproteobacteria > Hyphomicrobiales > Phyllobacteriaceae > Mesorhizobium > Mesorhizobium sp. M0698. The sequence goes on from NZ_JAMYPQ010000005.1 coordinate 24,135, forward strand.
GCCACGGTGGCCGCCGACAGCCCCGCCGGACAAACCTTTGCAGCGATCGGTGCGCCCGATTGCGTTACTGCATTCCTCTATCCCGGCTTCCATATGGTCGCCTATCCGGTCAGTCGTGGCACTGCCTTCAACCTCGCCGCCTTCACTGGGGGCGAGCGCATCGCCGAGGGCTGGTCGGGGCATGCCAACCCCGCCAGCCTCGCCAGCGCCATGCGCGGTACCGCGCCGGCGCTGGTCCGTCTGGCGAGCGAGGCGGCGCCGTGGATGGCATGGCCGATCCACACCGTCGAGCAGCGGCGATGGACGACGCCGGAAGGCATCGCGCTGATCGGCGATGCGGCGCACGCGATGACGCCGTTTGCCGCACAGGGCGCGGCGATGGCGATCGAGGACGCGGCGACGCTTGCCGGCTTCGTTGCGGCCTCCACAGCCGATCTTGAGGGGGCGCTTGCCGCCTGGGAACAGGCGCGGCGGCCGCGCGTCGCCCAGGTCGCCCGCCGCGGCGCCATCAACCGCCTCGCCTGGCATGCGGCCGGGCCGGTGGCGATGGCCCGCAACCTGTTCCTGGCGATGCGCTCGCCCGAAAAGCTCGCCGCCGATCTCGACTGGCTCTATGGTTGGTGGGCGTAGGACGCTCGGCGGTCCTAAGTCGCCTTGTCAATTGTAAAGCCGCATCGACAGGCCGAGCGAGGCCGGCAGCGGATTCCACCAGCCGGTGCGCAGCCCGGCCGTGCGCAATGCCGCCGCCGTCCAGGTGTTGCAGCCGATCAGCGCGTTGAAATGACCATTGGCTTCGAAGAACCGATCGAAGCGGGAATAGGCCGCACTCTCGATCGGGATGGCCCCGTTCGGCCCCTGCCGGAAGCTTGCCGCAATGTAATCGAGCAGCGCCGTAAACCGCTCCTCGCCGATGTCGAAGCCGGCGACGTCGCGATGCGGCTCGGCGATGTCGACGGAAATGTCGACATGCATTGCCGAGGCATCGACCGTCAGCGCCTTCATCACCGGCACCGCCTTCAGCTCCGACCAGGTCGGCGTCTCCAGATAGAAGGCGCGGCCGCCCCAGCCGAAGACGATGTAGCGGACCTCCGCCACGTCTGCTGGAATGCCGGCATCGACCAGGAAATGGAAGCGCCGGCGCACATCGTCGTCGACCGGGATGGCGATGTCGGTGTGGATCGGATTTTGCAGCACCAGGATACGGTGGCTTGTGCCGATCGGATCGGCAACGGCCGCCGGCCAGAGCGGGCGCGGCAGCAGCGTGCCCAGCGCCACCGCAAGGACTGCTGCAACGACCAGCAGGCCAAGAAAACGGGCAAGCTTCTTCATGGGAAAGGCATAGAACAAGCCATGCTCAAGGTGAAGCCCCTCCGAAAGGTGCACAGCTGACTTAGAGCTTGACGCGTATCCTCCCCGGGAGGATATGCTGAAGGCATGTCAGATCATCTCCACGCTTCGCATCCTTCCATCGTAAAGCGCCTGAAGCGCGCGCAAGGCCACCTTGCGGCGGTGCTGGCGATGATCGAGGCGCATCGCCCTTGCGTTGACCTGGCGCAGCAGCTTCATGCCGTCGAAAGGGCCATCAGCAGCGCCAAGCGCGAGCTGATCAACGATCACATCGAGCATTGCCTGACGGACAGCGTCGAAACCGGCGGCAACTCGCTGGCGGAACTCAAGCAGCTGGCGAAATATCTATGAATTCCATCGTAGCCCCCATTCTGGAATGGCTCGGGCTCGGCTCGCACGCCGCACATCATCACGGCGGTCACGGTCCGCACGGTCACAGCCATGGCGTCATCGACGCGACAATTGCCACCACCGACCGGGGCATCTGGGCAATCAAATGGTCGTTCGTGATCCTGGCCATCACCGCGGCATTGCAGATGGTCGTGGTTGCGTTGTCGGGGAGCGTGGCATTGCTGGCCGATACGATCCATAACATCGGCGATGCGACCACGGCGATCCCGCTATGGATTGCGTTCGTGCTGGCGCGGCGCAAGCCGTCGCGGATCTTCACCTATGGCTTGGGCCGGGTCGAGGATCTGGCCGGCATCATCATCGTGCTCATCATCCTGTTCAGCGCTGTAGTCGCTGCCTACCAAGCCATCGACAGGCTGATCAATCCACAAGTGGTGACACACCTGGGCTGGCTGACTGCGGCGGGTATTGTCGGCTTCCTCGGCAACGAGGCGGTTGCCGTGTTCCGTATCCGCGTCGGTCGCGAAATCAACAGCGCGGCACTGATTGCCGACGGCTACCACGCCCGCACAGATGGACTTACCAGCCTTGCCGTGGTCATCGGAGCCATCGGCGTTTGGTTCGGCTTTTCCTTGGCCGATCCGATCGTCGGTCTGCTGATCACGATTGCGATCTTCGGTATCGTCTGGCAATCGGCCCGCTCGGTGCTGACCCGCATGCTGGATGGAATCGAACCCGGTGTGATGGACGAAATCCGACATGCCGCCGAGCATGTTCCGGGCGCGCGCATTGTCGATGCCAAGGCGCGCTGGATCGGTCATAGATTGCACGCCGACATCGCAATTGCCGCGGACGGAACCCTGCCGCTGTCGGCGGCGAACAAGATCGCCGCAGCGCTGAAGGACGAACTATCCCAGCATATGCCGGCCCTGGCTGAGGCGAATGTGCGGTTTTCAACGGAACGTGGAGAGAACGACCATCCTCACGAGCACACGCATGACCACGGCCACATGCACTGACGCTCGCCGATTTTCTGCTAGTCTCGTCCGATGTTCCAGACGCTCGTCGAATTTCAGCGCACGATCTATCTGACGCTCGGCGAACAGATCAAGCTGCTTGCGGCCGGAGGCAATTGGCTGGCGTTCGTGGCCTTCCTGCCGATGGGCGTCGTGTTCGGGGCTGCCCATGCGCTGACGCCGGGGCACAGCAAGGCCGTCCTGGCGACTTATCTTGCCGGTTCGGATGCGAAGGTCTCGCGTGGTCTGCTCGTATCTATCACGCTATCGTTCACGCATGTGACGATTGCCGTTCTGATTGCGGCTCTCTCGCTGCCACTGGTCTCAATAGCATTGGGCAGCGTCGGCCGCGCTCCGCTTCTGGAGCACATCAGTCGCGGGCTGCTCGGCCTCATTGGCGTCTGGATGCTCTGGCGCGCTTTGAGCCACAGCCATCACCACAGGCACGAGGGCGAGGCTGTCGGCGTCATGGCAGGCCTGATCCCATGTCCGCTTACGCTTTTCGCGATGACTTTCGCGATGTCCAGGGGTGTTCCGGCAGCGGGCGTCCTGTTTGCCATCACCATGATGGTCGGCGTGGCGCTGACGCTGTCCTGCGTCGCCATGTTGTCGATCGTGTTTCGGGAACGGCTTGTACAGTTTTTCGCGCGCCAGCCACGGCTGTTCGAAACCATCTCCCGGGCCATCGAGGGCGCCGCCGGTCTCGCCCTTGCCGGCGTCGCTGTCTGGCAGATCACCTCAGCTTGAGAGAAAATTTGGCCCCAGCCACTGCATGGCGTCCGGGCCGGTGCACCGGCTGGAACGAGCCTAGGCGACGCCGGGCGCACGGTCAGCGCTCGTCGAATACGCGCGAAGCCAGCAAGACAGAGAGCCCGGTCCGCCGGTCTTGTCCCGAACCGGCGTACAGGATCAGTGCAGGATCTGCGACAGGAACAGCTTCGTGCGCTCATGGCGCGGGTGGTCGAAGAACTCGGCCGGCGTGTTCTGCTCGACGATCTGACCCTGATCCATAAAGATCACCCGGTTGGCGACTTTGCGCGCAAAGCCCATTTCGTGGGTGACGCAGAGCATGGTCATGCCTTCCTCGGCCAGCCCGACCATCGTCTCTAGCACTTCCTTGATCATTTCCGGGTCGAGAGCCGAGGTCGGCTCATCGAACAGCATGATACGCGGGTTCATGCACAGCGAGCGGGCGATCGCCACGCGCTGTTGCTGGCCGCCGGAAAGCTGGCCGGGATATTTGTTGGCCTGTTCCGGGATCTTGACGCGCTTGAGGAAATGCATGGCGATTTCCTCGGCCTGTTTCCGCGGCATCTTGCGCACCCAGATCGGCGCCAGCGTGCAATTTTCCAGAATGGTCAGATGCGGGAACAGGTTGAAGTGCTGGAACACCATGCCGACCTCGCGGCGCACCTCGTCGATCTTCTTCAGATCGTTGGTCAGTTCCTTGCCGTCGACTATAATCTTGCCCTTCTGGTGTTCCTCCAGTCGGTTGATGCAGCGGATCATCGTCGATTTGCCGGAGCCCGACGGGCCGCAGATGACGATGCGCTCGCCGCGCATCACCTTTAGATTGATGTCCTTCAGCACATGGAATTCGCCGTACCATTTGTGCATGGCGATGATGTCGATGGCGACATCGGTGGTGGAAATATGCATCTTGGCGGCATTGACCTTGATCTCTTCCGCGCTGACGGCGTTTTCTATGGCCATGACAAGGTCCCCTTTTTTAGCGTTTGTGGCCGGTGTCGAGACGGCGTTCCGTGTACATTGAATAGCGCGACATGCCGAAGCAGAACAGCCAGAAGATGAAGGCCGCGAAGACCAGGCCGGATCTGGCCGTCTGCGGCGTCGCCCAATTGGCGTCGGAGAAGTTCTGCTTGACGATGCCGAGGAGGTCGAACATCGAGATGACGATGACCAGGCTGGTGTCCTTGAACATGCCGATGAAGGTGTTGACGATGCCGGGAATGACCAGCTTCAGCGCCTGCGGCATGACGACCAGACCCATCTTCTGCCAGTAGCTGAGGCCGAGCGAATCGGCGCCCTCATACTGGCCTTTGGGGATCGCCTGCAGGCCGCCGCGCACCACTTCGGCCATGTAGGCGGCGGCAAACAGCGACACGCCGATCAGCGCGCGCAGGAACTTGTCGAAGCTGACGCCGGCCGGCAGGAACAGCGGCAGCATCACGCTGGCAAAGAACAGCACCGTAATCAGCGGGATGCCGCGTACCGTCTCGATGAAGATCACGCACAGCAGCTTGACGATCGGCATGTTCGAGCGCCGGCCGAGCGCCAGCACGATGCCGACCGGCAGCGACACAGCTATGCCGACAAAGGACAGGCTGAGTGTCACCAGCAGTCCACCCCAGAGCGGGGTTTCGACATAGGGCAGGCCGAACATGCCGCCGATCAGCAGAACGAAGGCGACGACCGGCAGTGCAAAAAAGAGAAGAATGGCATTCAGCCCCTTGCGCGGTACGCGCGGAATGAGCAGCGGCACCAGCAGCGCCACGAACAGGATGGCCACCAGGATCGGGCGCCAACGCTCTTCCAGGGGATAGCGGCCGAACATGAACTGGCCGAACTTGGCGTTGACGAAAGCCCAGCAGGCGCCGGTCCAGCCGTCCGACTGGATGCCGCCCTGCGCCACGGTGGCGCAGACCGTGCGGTCCGGTCCCGTCCACTGGGCGTTGATGAAAGCCCAATTGACGATCTGCGGCAGGATCATGGCAACCAGCACGATGCCGATGATGGTCAGGATGGTGTCGCCGGTCGATGCGATCAGATTCTTGCGGACCCAGGCGGTGAGGCCGCGCTCGCTCGACGGCGCCGGCTGCGCCAGCGCCATCTCCGTCCGCACCCAGGACATATCGTGCTCTTGCATGGCCCTACCTCTCCACCAGCGCCATCCTGGCATTGACGACGTTCATGATCGCCGACGTGATCAGGCTGAGCGCCAGGTACACCGCCATCATGATCACCACACCTTCGACTGCCTGCCCGGTCTGATTCAAGACCGTGCCGGCCGTCGCCGTCAGGTCCGGATAGCCGATGGCGATGGCGAGCGAGGAATTCTTGGTCAGGTTGAGATACTGGCTGGTCAGCGGCGGAATAACGATGCGCATCGCCTGCGGCACGACGACAAGCCTGAGGATCGATCCCGAGCGCAGCCCGAGTGCCGCGGCCGCCTCGGTCTGGCCTGCGCTGACGCCCCTGATGCCGGCGCGCACGATCTCGGCGATAAAGGCGGCCGTATAGCAGGACAACGCCAGATAGAGTGACAGGAACTCGGGCCTGACCTGAAAGCCACCGACGAGATTGAAGGTCGACTGCTTTGGAAATTCAAAGCTCAGCGGAAAGCCGCTCAGCGCGTAGGCCAGCAGCGGCAGGCCGACGATCAACGCCATGGATGTCCAGAACACCGGGAATGGCTGTCCCGTCGCCATCTGCCGCTGCCGCGCCTTGCGGGCGACGAACCAGGCCATGGCGATGCCGAGGAGCAGTGCGACCAGGATCAGCCAGGAGCCCTCGCCCCATATAGCGCGGGGAAAATAGAAGCCGCGCTGGTTGAGAAAGGAGCCGAACGGCAGATTGATGCTCTCGCGTGGCGGCGGCAGCACGGCGAGCACGCCGGAATACCAGAAGAAGATGACCAGCAGCGGCGGGATGTTGCGGAACACCTCGACATAAACGGTGCAGATCTTCCTGATCAGCCAGTTATGCGACAGCCGGCCGATGCCGACGATGAAACCGATGATGGTGGCGGTGATGATGCCGACGACAGCAACGATCACGGTGTTGATAAAGCCAACCAGGATGGCACGGAAATAGGTCGAATCCGATGAATAAGCGATGGCGCTTTCGCTGATGTCGAAGCCGGCGCGGCCCTTAAGAAAGCCGAAGCCGGAAGCGATGTGCAGCCGCGTCAAATTGGCGATGACGTTGTGGGTAACCCACCAGATACCCGCTACCAGCAGGACGAGGACCAGTGCTTGAAAGAATATGCCGCGGACGCGCGGATCATTGATGAAGGAACCGCGGCTTGGCTCCTCGCGAAGAACTTCCTGCGATGCCATTCGACAGTCCCCTGGAAAGAGAGACCGGAAGGCAGACGATCTGCCTTCCGGATCCATTTTCGATCAGCGGATCGGCGGAGCGTACTGCAGGCCACCCTTGGTCCACAGCGCGTTGATGCCGCGGGCGATCTTCAGCGGGCTGCCGGAGCCGACATTGCGTTCGAACATCTCTCCGTAATTGCCGACGGCCTTGACGATGTTGACGACCCAGTCGTTGGAGACACCTAGATCGGTGCCGATCTTGGTGTCGGCTTCCTGGCCGAGCACGCGCTTGATCTCGGGATTGTCCGAGTTCTTCATCTCGTCGACATTGGCCTGGGTGATGCCCAGTTCCTCGGCGTTGAGCAGCGCGAAATAGGTCCACTTGACGATGTGATACCACTGGTCGTCACCCTGGCGCACGGCCGGCCCAAGCGGCTCCTTGGAGATGATCTCGGGCAACACGACGTGGTCGGCCGGCGAGCTGAGCGTCAGGCGAATGCCGTAGAGACCCGACTGGTCGGTGGTGTAGACGTCGCAGCGGCCGGCGTCATATGCGGCGTTGACCTCATCCAGCTTTTCGAAAACGACGGGGTTGTACTCCATCTTGTTCGACTTGAAATAGTCGGCAAGGTTGAGCTCGGTCGTGGTGCCGCTCTGCACACACACTGCCGCGCCCGAAAGCTGCAGTGCCGAATTCACGCCCGGAAGCTTCTTGGCGTTGATCATGAAGCCCTGACCGTCATAATAGGTGACGCCGACGAAGTTCAGGCCAAGCGCCGTATCGCGGTTGATGGTCCAGGTGGTGTTGCGCGACAGGATGTCGACCTCGCCCGACTGCAGCGCGGTGAACCGCTCCTTGGCGCTGAGCGGCGTGAACTTGACTTTGGTGCCATCGCCGAAGACGGCGGCCGCCACGGCGCGGCAGAAATCCACATCGATGCCTTTCCATTCACCCTTGTCGTCAGGCGCCGCGAAGCCAGCAAGACCCGTATTGGTGCCGCACTGGATGAAGCCTTTCGCCTTGACATCGTCGAGCGTGCTCGCCGATGCGGCCGAAGCCGCGAATCCAAACGCGGCGGCGCCCAAAAGGCCGATTGCAATGTGTTTCATGACCCACTGACCCTTTTCTGTTTTTTCCAGGCGAACCTGATTTTTTCCCGTGTGAACGCAGCTAAGTATCCCGGCCCGTTACCGGAATCCCGCATCGTCACCGACGCGCTGCCTCCCATTCACGAACAACATCGAAGGCGATTATTCCTGTGAGGTCAAGGGAAATGACCAAATCCGAAAGACTTTGAAAACCAACCGCCTGAAATGCCTGAAATTGCAGACAAACGCGCTCGCAAATTGGTCAGCGCGCCAATAAAGCCGGCAAAGTCCGACCGTGAGTTGCCAAGCGCACTTGGCAGCCTTCCCGCGGATCCACGGCTCGTTGCTGAATTGGCATATTCAAGACCTTGGCCTGGCGGGTGCGGTGCGGTTGCGCGGCCAATGCCGCCGCACTATGGCTAACGACCAACCCATGGGACGAAAAGCAATGGCAAAAGACGACAGCGAGATGGGCGTCAACACGCGGCTCGCCCATTCCGGCAACAACCCGCATGACTATTTCGGCTTCGTCAATCCGCCGGTGGTGCATGCCTCGACCGTGCTCTATCCCAATGCGGCGGCGATGGCTTCACGCAGCCAGAGATACACCTACGGCACGCGCGGCACGCCGACCACCGATGCGCTGAACAGCGCGATCGATGCGCTGGAAGGTTCGGCAGGCACGGTCGCGGTACCGTCCGGCCTGGCGGCGGTGACGCTGCCGCTGCTCGCATTCCTGTCGGCCGGCGATCATCTGCTGATCGTCGATTCCGTTTATCATCCGACCCGCAACTTCGCCGACACGATGCTGAAGCGGCTGGGCATCGAGGTCGAGTATTACGAACCGCGCATCGGCGCCGGCATCGCGGCGCTGATCAAGCCCAACACCAAGGTGGTGTTCACCGAATCGCCGGCCTCCAACACTTTCGAGGTGCAGGACATACCGGCCATCGCCAAGGCAGCGCATGCCGCCGGCGCCATCGTCATGATGGACAACACCTGGGCGACGCCGCTCTACTTTCGCCCCCTCGACCATGGCGTCGACATCTCGATCCACGCGGCGACGAAATACCCGGCCGGCCATTCCGACGTGCTGCTCGGCACGGTGTCGGCCAATGCGGACTGCTGGAAGCAGCTTTTCGAGACGTTCAACACGATGGGCTGCTGCGCCGGGCCTGACGACGTCTACCAGGTGCTGCGCGGCCTGCGCACGATGGGCGTGCGGCTGGAGCATCATCAAAAGAGCGCGCTTTCCCTCGCCGGCTGGCTGGAGGGTCAGCCGGGCGTAGCGCAGGTGCTGCATCCGGGGCTGCCCAGTCATCCCGACCACGCCATATGGAAGCGCGATTTTTGCGGATCGAGCGGCATCTTCTCGATCGTTCTCGCGGGCGGCGGACAGAAGCAGCAGCACGCCTTCCTCGACGCGTTGAAGTTTTTCGGCCTCGGCTATTCCTGGGGCGGCTATGAGAGCCTTGCCGTGCCGGTATTCCTTGGCGACCGCACCATCGCCAAGGGCCCGTATGACGGGCCGCTGGTGCGCCTGCAGATCGGGCTCGAGGATGTAGGGGATTTGAAGGCCGACCTGGCGCGCGGGCTGGCGGCGGCCGCTGGGGCCTGAGCCAGCACCTTTTCAAACTGAGTCAGAAAATCGGCGTAACAGCCTGGAAAAATTGCGATCCTGAGCGATATCATGGCGACCGATCGGGCGATGATACGGCTCTACAAAATAGAGGCGGCGGTGTGGTGAAGGCGGTAGAATAGCCTCTGCCAGTCCTTGACACGGATTGAGGCTGGCCGGCGGGATCAGTCGGGAACCTTTTGTCGGCCGATGCATCCAATGTCGCGATGAGAAGCCTATCAGGAGATCGGCTATGCCTGCTGCGTTGACGGCAACGCCCGCCGCTTCGGGCGACATGCAGCTTGTCGGCCGCGCGCTGGCACGTGATGGCGATGCGTTCCGCACCATCATCAAGACGCACAACCAAAGGCTCTACCGCATCGCCCGAGGCGTCGTGCGTAACGACAGCGAGGCCGAGGACATCGTCCAGGAGGCCTATGTCAGCGCCTTTGCCCATCTCGAGGCCTTTCGCGGCGATGCCTCGCTCGCCACGTGGCTATCGCGTATCGTCATCAACGAAGCGCTCGGCCGCTTGCGCAAAAGGCGGCGAATGGTAGCGATGCCTGAAAACCCGCAAGCCGAAATCATCCGGTTTCCCCTCAACCCGAGCGACGATCCGGAGCGGACGATGGCGCAACGGCAGATCCTTGAGCTTGTCGAACGGGCAACCGACAGTCTTCCCGATGTCTACCGGATGGTGTTCGTGGCGCGCGTCATCGAGGGATTGAGCATCGAGGAAACCGCCGAACTGCTTGGCGTGCGACCAGAAACCATCAAGACCCGGCTGCACCGCGCCCGCGCGCTGGTGCGCAAGGCGCTGGACGACCAGATCGGCCCGGTGCTGCTCGACGCCTTTCCCTTCGCGGGCCGGCGCTGCGAACGGCTGACCAATGCCGTGATGCAGCGGCTTGGTCTTTCCGGATAGGCCGCGCCGATTTTCGCGGGAACGTTTGGCGGCGACCTGCATCCAATGAGCATCACTGAAAACGAAGCCCGATGCAGTTCCGCGTCGGGGCGAAGGAGAGCATCATGTTTATTCGATCGACCACGGCACTGGCCGCAGTTTTCCTGCTTAGCGCAGCGCCCTTGTCGCAAGCTGCCGACAAACCGACCGATCCGCAGATCGCACATATCGCCTACACAGCGGGCGTGCTTGACGTCGAAGCGGCCAAGCAGGCGCTGAAGAAATCGAAGAACAAGGAGGTCGTGGATTTCGCCAAGGACATGGTGCGAGATCACGAGGCGGTCAACAAACAGGCTCTCGACCTGGTCAAGAAGCTCAAGGTCACGCCTGAGGATAATCCGACCAGCAAGGCGCTGACCAAGGCAGCGGCCGAAGAACGTGCCAAGCTTGCCAAGCTCAAGGGCGCCGCGTTCGACAAGGCCTATGTCGCCAGCGAGGTGGCCTACCACAAGCAGGTCAATGGCGCGCTCGAAACACTGCTGATTCCGTCGGCCAGCAATGCCGAGCTGAAAAGCCTGCTGGAAACCGGCCTGAAAATATTCCAGGGCCACGAACAGCACGCCGAACACGTCGCCGGCATGCTGAAGTGAGGATTGGGCCGATGATGTCGAGGCGGCATCTGTGGGTTGCGCTGGCATTGGCCATGGTTGCCGCGCCGGCCAAGGCCGAAACCATCGAGGTGACGATCGAGAAGCTTGTGTTTTCGCCGGCAAAGATCGAGGCGAAGGTCGGCGACACGATCAGGTGGGTAAACAAGGACGTGTTCGCCCACACGGCAACCGTCAACGGCGCCTGGGAAGTGATGATCCCGCCGAAGAAGGCGGCGAGCCTGACGGTGAAGAAGGCGGAATCGGTCGATTATTTCTGCCGCTTCCATCCCAACATGAGAGGCCATCTGACGGTGACATCGCCCTGACTGGCTGATGCATGTCGCGCAAAAGTGTGCAGCGGTTTTGCGATAACGACATGCATAAACAACAGCCCAATGCGTGTCGCATGAGGCCGGTCTAATGCGACGCGCTTTTAGGCCGCCAGCCATGCCGTCCCTACAAGAAGCGTGACCAGCGTCAACGGCAGGCCGACCTTGAAGAAGGCGATGAAGCCCAGCGGTTTGCCGGAGACCCGCGCGTGCTCGGCAACGATCAGATTGGCGACCGAGCCAAGCAGCGTGAAATTGCCGGCCAGCGTCGAGCTCATGGCGACGACTAGCCAGGCCCGCTCGGGGTTTTCCAGTCCGGGCACGAACGGCTTCAGCGCCAGCACGGCCGGGACATTGCTCATGATGTTGGACAGCACTGCGGTGAAGCCGGACAGCCGCCAGACATCATTCAGCCCGAGGTCCTTTGCCGAGGCGACGATGTCGGGCGTCAGCAGCGTCTTCTCCGCCCCGGCGACGACGATGAACAGCCCGGCGAACATGAACAGCAGCGGCCCATCGATCTCGCGATAGATGCGCTCAGGTTTGATGGCGCGGGTCAAAAGAAGAATGGCGCCGCCGATCAGCGCTGCCTTGGCGACTGGAACGCCGGCGAAGAAGGCGATCGCCAAACCGACACAGACGACCACCGCCTTCACCACCTGCCCCGGCAGCATGCGGCCGCGATAGACTTCGGGGCTGAGCTCGGCCTTGCGCGAAAATTCGGCGCGGTAGACGATGCGGATGATGACGATGACGGCGACGAGGCCGAACGCCGCGACCGGCGCCAGCGCCGCCGAGAAGGCCGGATAGGAAATCCCCGACAGCGCGCCGATGACCATGTTCTGCGGATTGCCGGTGATGGTGGCGACGCTGCCGCAATTGGACGCCGTGGCGGTGGCGATCAGATAGGGAACCGGATTGCGGTTGATGACGCGGGTGACATGGACGACGATCGGCGCCATGACCAGGCAGATGGCGTCGTTGACCAGGAACGCCGACAGGACGCCGGTCAACAGCGTCACCATCACCAGCAGCATGAACGGCGCATGCGCATGCTCGATGGCGAACCCGCCGAGCGCGCGAAAGGCGCCCGACACTTTCAGATGCGCCACGACGATCATCATGCCGAGCAGAAGCGTGATGGTGTCGAAGCTGATGGCGCGGTAGGCGTCCTCCATGTCGAGCGCGCCGATGGCGATCATCGCCGCACCGCCGAGCAGCGCGATCCCTGCCCGGTCGAGGCGCAGCCCGGGTATCCTGCCGATTGCGACGCCGGCATAGGTCAGGACAAGGATCAGCAATGCCGCCGCGCCCATCGCTGTCATGTGTTGGAAATCCTGTGCGACTGGCGAGTGAACCTGTCCGGAATGGACATTGAAAATATTGGCGATCCCGACAGGATTCGAACCTGTGACCATCGGCTTAGAAGGCCGGTGCTCTATCCAGCTGAGCTACGGGACCGCTGGCCGGCCGCACGACCGGCTGATTTGTTCTTGGCGCCGGCACGGGCCGGCATGGCCGTCAATGCGTCCAGGGCGTCCTGCGGTCATAGCGGAAATTCTCCGCATAAGAAATCTGGCGGCGCTTGATTTCCTTCGGCTCCTCGACGCGAAAAGCGAGCCCTTCCTTCTCGGCATAGGCCACCGCCTCTTCCCTGGTGTCGAAGGTCAGCCTGATCTGGCTTCGCATGTCGCCGGACGTGGTGTAGCCCATCAGCGGATCGATCTTCTTGCGCTGCTCCGGATCGAATTCCAGCACCCAATAGCCGGTCTTGGCCTTGCCGGACTGCATCGCGGTTTTGGCTGGGCTGAAAATGCGGGCTGACATGACCACCTCATTGCTGGTTGCAAGCACACGACCCCGAGACCACATTACTGTTCTCTGGCCATGCACTAGCCCGTCATTACTGCGCAATGCCGTCGGCAGCAAGGCCGATGGCTTTTTACGCTTGCTTTGGCGGGCCGAAATCACTAGGCAACAGACCGTTCGGAGTGTAGCGCAGCCTGGTAGCGCATCTGGTTTGGGACCAGAGGGTCGGGAGTTCGAATCTCTCCACTCCGACCATTCATCAAGCAAATCTCGTCGGCAGGGCAAGCGGATCACGCTCGAGTGTGTCTCCCGTCGCCGGTCATGTTTAAGCGACGGACGGACAGCACGAGCCCGCGCTGCCCGTCCGATATGCAAGCCGTCAGCCCTGGATGAAGGCCAGCAGATCCGGATTGATGATCTCCGGATGCGTGGTGCACATGCCGTGCGGCAGGCCCTTGTAGACCTTGAGCGTGCCGTGCTTCACCAGCTTGGCCGCAAGCAGCGCAGAATCGGCGATCGGCACGATCTGGTCGTCGTCGCCATGCATGATCAGGACGGGCACGTCAATCTTCTTGAGATCGTCGGTGAAGTCGGTCTCGGAAAAGGCCTCGATGCAGTCGTAATGGGCCTTGGCTCCGCCCATCATGCCCTGGCGCCACCAATTGTCGACGGCGCCTTGCGAGACCTTGGCGCCCTCGCGGTTGAAGCCATAAAACGGGCCGGCCGGCACGTCCCTGTAGAACTGGGCGCGGTTAGCGGCCAGAGCCGCGCGAAAGCCGTCGAAGACTTCGATCGGCAAGCCGCCGGGGTTGCTGTCGGTCTTGACCATAATCGGCGGCACGGCGCCGATCAGCACCGCCTTGGCAACACGGCCGCCGCCGCCATAAAGCGCGACGTAACGCGCCACCTCGCCGCCACCGGTCGAATGGCCGATGTGGATCGCATCCCTGAGATCGAGATGCGCCGCCAGCGCCGCAACGTCGGCGGCGTAGGTGTCCATCTCATTGCCAGTCGCGGTCTGCGACGAGCGGCCGTGGCCGCGGCGGTCATGTGCGATGACGCGGTAGCCCTTTTCGAGGAAGAACAGCATCTGGTTGTCCCAGTCGTCTGAGCTCAGCGGCCAGCCGTGATGGAACACGATCGGCTGGCCCTTGCCCCAATCCTTGTAGAAAATCTCGGTGCCGTCATGGGTGGTGAATGTGCTCATCGTTCTACTCCTTGATGAAAAAGCCGGGGGGTAACAGGGAAGCTTTTAGACCCTTCAGCTGGACAAATTATAACAGTGCGGTCAGGGTGAGCATTGGCAAAACGGACATTCAACGTGGCAAAACTGACAAATGACGGCTGCGCGTGATCTGATCGAAATCGGCCTTGTCTTGTATCCCGGCGTGCAGGAAGCGGCCGTGCTCGGCCTGACCGATCTTTTCATGCTGGCAAACCGGCTGGCTGTCGAGCGGTCGCCCGAGGCGGCGAGGCTTCGCGTCAGTCATTGGCAATTGGAGGACGCGGGCCACACCGTAGTCCGCACCTTCGACAGCGACCCCGGCGCCGACAATGAACCAGCCATGGTTATCCTCCCGCCGACCTTGGGAGATCCGATCGCTCGGGAAGCAGCCGCGCCCTATGCCGGCTGGCTCAGGGACCGTCATGCGGCAGGCGCGACGCTCGGTTCGGTCTGTGCCGGCGCTTTCGTGCTTGCCGAGACCGGCCTGCTGTCGGGTCGTGCTGCGACCACGCATTGGGCCTATCGCGACGCGCTGGCGCTACGCTTTCCAGACATCCTGCTCGACGCCGACAGGCTGGTCATCGACGATGGCGACATCATCACCGCGGGCGGCTACATGGCCTGGACCGATCTCGGCCTGAAGCTGGTGGACAGGGTGCTCGGGCCGACCGTGATGATGGACACGGCGCGTTTCATGCTGGTCGACCCGCCGGGCCGCGAGCAACGCTTTTACAGCCCGTTCGCGCCGCGGCTGACCCACGGCGACGAAGCGATCCTCAAGGTGCAGCACTGGCTGCAGGCGAACGGCGCGCGCGATGTGACGCTTGGCGCCATGGCCGATCACGCCGGGCTGGAGGAGCGGACTTTTCTGCGGCGCTTCCGCAGCGCCACCGGCCTCAAGCCGACCGAATATTGTCAGCACCTGCGGGTCGGCAAGGCGCGCGAGATGCTGGAAACCACGATACGAGCGATCGACCAGATCGCCTGGGAGGTCGGCTATGACGATCCCGGCTCCTTCCGCAAGGTATTCGCCAGGATAACCGGCCTCGTGCCCGGCGACTATCGCAAGCGCTTTGGCACGGAACGAGCGGTGATTGCAGGCGGAGAGAGCTGAGGCCAGCCGCGCAATGGCGCTATCGATTCGATGCTGCCAAAGGCAAGCTCGCCGGGCGAGAACCCCAACCACCCATCTCCCGGCGAGCCTACTACCTGATTTGATACGCAATCAGGACCGGGATTAGCCGGCAAGCTCTTTGCTGCAAGACAGATGCCAGCTTTTGTTCCCGAAATGGGACAGTGGCGGAACTGGAATCGTCAAATCTCGAACTCGCCCTGCCCTTCGTCCATGGCGCTGACGGTCTCGGCGGCGAGCGCGCGGGTGATCGGCGTCTTGCGCTCGAGCGCGGTGCGGTCGAGCCGTTCGACCACGCGCATGGCAGTGGCCAGCGAGCGCTCGATGCGGCGCACCAGATATTGCACGACATGCGGCTCGACCTCGACCTGGCGGTCGGCGAACAGCTTTGTGATGACGCCGGCCAGCAGAAGATCGTCGGGTTCGTGGATCTCGACGGTCGCCGCCGCCTTCAGCCGCGACGCCAGGTCGGGCAGCCTGACGCCCCAGGCGGACGGGAAGCGCCGCGCCGTCAACAGCAAGCTCGAGCCGGCGCCGCGCACCGCGTTGATCAGGTGGAAGAGGCCGTGCTCATCGATCGGTTCGGCATCGATATCGTCGATCAGGGCCGGATGCGGGCCGAGGTTTTCGATGCAGTCGCCGATGCGGCCGGCCTCCACTTTCACGGCGTCGGCGCGGGTCCGCCAAATCGAGGCCAGATGGGTTTTCCCCGAGCCGGCCGGCCCGGCCAGCACAACGACCGGCGACGGCCAGTCCGGCCAGCGGTCGACAAGCGCCGCCGCCTGGCTGTTGGTGCTGGAGACGACGAGCTCGTCGCGCGAATAGCCGGTGCCGTGGCCTAGATCGAGCGGCAATTGACGCGGCGGATCGATCTTGTCCGGCATCTGGCTCAACCGCGCGCGCCCCCGCGGCGCCGCACCTGCAGCGGCGGCACCGGCTCGTCGGCATGGCCCTTGTAGAGCGGCGATTCCAGATAGCGGGCGATGGCGAAACGCACCAGAACGGCAACGGCGGCGGAAGCCGGCACGGCAATCAGCAGGCCGACGAAGCCGAACAGCGCGCCGAAGGCAAACAGCGCAAACATCAGCCATACCGGATGCAGGCCAACGCTTTTGCCGACCAGCCTGGGCTGCAGGATGTTGCCCTCGATGAACTGGCCGACGAAGAACACACCGGCCACCGCCGCGATCATGGTCCAGTCTGGCCAGAACTGGACGAAGGCGACGCCGACGGCCAGCACCAGGCCGGTCAGCGAGCCGACATAGGGGATGAAGGAGATCAGCCCGGCGAACAGACCGATGAGGATGCCGAAATTCAGGCCCGTCAGTGTCAGGCCGGTGGCGTACATGGCGCCGAGCACCAGGCACAGCGTGCCCTGTCCGCGCACGAAGCCGGCGGTTGCCGTGTTGATGTCCCTGGCGATCGTCCTGACGGTCTTGACGTAATCGCGCGGCACCCAGCTGTCGACGATTGCCACCATGCGGTCCCAGTCGAGCAGCATGTAGAAGGCGACGACCGGCGTTACCACGAACAGGCTGACGACCGAGACCAGCGCCACGCCGGAGCTCCAGATCGAGGTGAAGACGGTGGTCAGGAGGCCGAAGCCGGAGGTCAGCAGCGAGTTCAGGCCTTCGCGCAGCCCGTTGGCGTCGACGCCGAATTTTTCTTCCAGCCATTTCGGGTCGAAGCTGGTGATCAGGCCCTGCAGCCGGGTCAGATAGTCCGGCAGCTTGCTGGCGAAATCAGCCATCTGCGAGGCGAGCACCGGAACCAGGATGACGACGGCCAGCACCAGGACGACGATGAAGGCGATCAGGATGACCACCGTTGCCATCAGCCTGGACAGGCCGAGCCGCTCCAGCCGGTCGGCCACAGGATCGAGGAAATAGGCGAGCACCATGCCGGCGACGAACGGCAGAAGGATGCCGCTGAAGACATAGAGGAAGACGGCGAGGATGATGGCGCTGACCAGCCAGAAGCGGATCTGCCGGCGAAACGACGCCGATGCCGCAGCCTCCGCTGCCGCGGCTTCGGCCTCGGCGTCGATGGACCGTTCGTCAGGTGCCCGGTGGTCAGGTGCCCCGCGTTCAGGTGCCGGGTGTGGAGCCTTCGCCATAGCCGCTCATATGCCTCAGCCAAGCCACGAGATAGGCCGCGGCCGAAGCCACGGTCAAGACCCCGGACAGCAATATGAGGGCCGGCCTCAGCGGATCGAGACGGATGTCGAAGGCGAGTTCGCCCAACACCACTGCCGCCAGCACGATCTGGATCGCGGTGTTGGCCTTCGACACCAGGAGCGGCTTCATCTCGACGGGATGCGCCATGACGGTGGACAAAAGCACGGCGCAGACGATCAGTGCGTCGCGCGACACCATGGTAACGACCAGCCACAGCGGCAGTTCGCCGCTGAAGCCCAGGACCACGAAAACCGAGACCAGCAGCAGCTTGTCGGCCATCGGATCGAGATAGGCGCCGAGCCTGGAAAACTGGTTGAAATGGCGGGCGATGAAGCCGTCGACGCCGTCGGAAATGCCGGCAATGAGGAAGCCGGCAAACGCCCAGTCCCAGCGTTCCTGCAGCATGGCCAGCACCACGGCCGGCACCAGCACGAAGCGCATGATCGTGATCATGTTGGGGATGGTCAAACGCATATCCCGTCGCTCTTGTTTGTCGATACATGATGGAGATGGACGGTTACGGCAAGTGAGAAGCGACACCGAAGCTGCCAATCTCCCCACGAGGGCGCCAGCAATGAAATAGTTCAAGACCAATGTCGATTTCGGGGAAACTCATTCGTCTCACGATAGGAAGCCGAAGAATTCGCCCAGGCAAGGAAACGGACGCGATGACAATCACTATCACAGCATTTGAACGATCGCCCGATGGCGGCAAGGGACTGGCGCGTGATACGCGCGTTCGCTGGGCGCTCGAAGAAGTGGGGCAGCCGTATGAGGTTCGTCTTGTTTCCTTCGCAGAGATGAAGGCGCCTGAACATCTGGCCATCCATCCCTTCGGCCAGATCCCCACCTATGAGGAAGGTTCTCTCTCGCTGTTCGAGACCGGCTCGATCGTCTTTCATCTTGCTGAGCAGCATGCGGGATTGCTGCCGAAGGATCGCAATGCCCGCGCGCGTGCGATCACGTGGATGTTTGCCGCACTTAACACCGTCGAACCGCCGATCCTCGAATTAACGACGGCAAGAATATTCGAACGTGACAAGCCTTGGAGCGAGGAGCGCTTGCCGTTGGTAAAGGACCGTGTTCGCGCTCGGCTGGACAAACTCTCGGCCCACTTGGGCGTCGCCGACTGGCTCGATGATACGTTCAGCGCCGGCGATTTATTGATGGTATCGGTGCTGCTGCGACTAAGAATGTCAGGCATTTTGGACGAATATCAAAACTTGGCTGCCTATGTAGCGCGCGGGGAAGCTCGGCCGGCTTATATCCGGGCTTTCGCCGCGCAATTTGCAATCAACGCAGGGGGCGTGAAGAATAGCCAGCGTTGAACTAACCAAATGGAAGCGAGCCCGAAGCGCGCTATCCTTTGGCCGTTAGGAAACAAGGCGCAGTGGATGGACTAATAGGCCGTTAGCAAGGCACGATGCGCAACAGAGAGGGAGTGGAACCTTGTCTTTGGCCGTTGGCGAAGCGCGTAAGTATCTCGATACGTTCATGACGGGACATGGCTTTCGCCGCACCCGGAAAGGCGTCTTCGAAGTCGACCGGAGCGACGATATCAGCCTGATTCTCGAAGAGGCCTTTACTGCAAGCCATGGCGATGTTCATGTGAACATGCTCGTTTACCTGGACTTTCTTACCGTCAGGCCGTTGCTTGAAAGGCTGTACGGCAAAAAATGGATCTGGCCCGGACTGTCGCAGTTTCATCCTGAAACGATATTTAACAATGAGCTGAAAGCTTATGCTCGTTACTTCGAGCACCTTGACCAGACGAGCATAGATAGGTTGCTGGGGAAATATGTCGAGCTGGCGCGACGGATCAGGGCTCAGAACCCGGACCTCGCCAGTTACGTCGCCGGACATAGCGAGTTGCTCGACAAACCTTACGAATTCACACAGCCCTTCGCAGTTCGAATCCTCGCGCTGATTGCCTGCGAAATCGAACTTGGGCACTACGAGCGGGTGAAGCAGGCTGTGCACTGGATTCGAACGAACAATGGCGGAATAGCGCTGAGCGGCTACGCCAAGGCACAACTCGACCGCGTCGACATGGTTCTGGCGGAACGAGAGGGGCGTCCATAAGGGGGGCAGCTTGGGCGACTGTCCACTCCTTTGTCGAGCCAAGACCGTCTGATCCCGCCGTCATCCTTGCGAGGTGCGGCCGTTCATGCGAAGAGCCCGTGAAGCGACAGCCTATTTCCCCACTGCTGAATGACGATGGCGCAGAGAATCACAATCGCTTGGCGAGTAACGCTTTGTTATCTGGCCGGACTGACGGAAAGTCTTTTGGTCTTCGCATTTTTCGGAGCCTCGCACCGCAACGTGGCAGCGCAGGATCTTCTTTCGACCTTCGCTCTTTATCTGGCCGTAGGCGTGGTCGTCTCTTGGCCCCTCTGGCTGACCGCCGCTGTCGTCGCGTTCGTTTTCTCAAGGTCAGTCGCTGCAAATCCAGGTCTGTGGACTGCCGCGGCGGCTTTGATCGCCGCCGGCTTCTCGTATGGGACCCTGCCCTTCGACGGTGAGATCAGGTCTCTTGCCACCGTCGGAGGCCTCGCCGCAATTCTGGCAGGGATTTCTTTTTACTGTTGGAGTGTATCACGCCCGGTTCCGCCGTTATCCAACTGAAACACCATCATCGCGCGCTTGCCTTGCGGGGCAAAACCGTTCATGCGAAGAGCCCGCACGCGAGTGAAAACAGCGACAGGCAAGCGCAACAGATGAGCAGGCGCCGGAAATGAGCAAGCGCAAGAACGGGCTCACCTATGCCGAAGCAGGCGTCGACATCGACGCCGGCAATCTCATGGTCGAGAAGATCAAGCCGCTGGTGCGCGCAACCCGCCGGCCGGGCGCCGATGGCGAGATCGGCGGCTTCGGCGGCCTGTTCGACCTCAAGGCCGCCGGCTTCACCGATCCGGTGCTGGTCGCCGCCAATGACGGCGTCGGCACCAAGCTGAAGATCGCCATCGACGCCGGCAAGCACGACACGATCGGCATCGACCTCGTCGCCATGTGCGTCAACGACATCGTCGTGCAAGGCGCCGAGCCGCTGTTCTTCCTCGACTATTTCGCCACCGGCAAGCTCGATCCCGACCAGGGTGCTTCGATCGTCGGCGGCATCGCCGCCGGCTGCCGGCAGGCCGGCTGCGCGCTGATCGGCGGCGAGACGGCGGAAATGCCCGGCATGTATCACGACAAGGATTACGACCTTGCCGGCTTTGCCGTCGGTGCCGCCGAACGCGGCCAGCTGTTGCCGACCGACGACATCGTCGAGGGCGATGTGCTGCTCGGCCTCGCCTCGTCGGGCCTGCATTCGAACGGCTTTTCGCTGGTCCGCCGCATCGTCGCGGTAAGCGGCCTTGGCTGGGGCGATCCGGCGCCGTTCAATGACGAGGCGACGCTGGCCGAGGCGCTGCTCGAGCCGACGCGCATCTACGTCAAGTCGATCCTCAAGGCGATCCGCAACACACATGGCATCAAGGCGCTGGCCCATATCACCGGCGGCGGCTTTCCCGAAAATATCCCGCGCGTTCTGCCCAAGGATTTTTCGGCCGAGCTCGATCTCGGCGCCATCGAGGTGCCGCCAGTGTTCTCATGGCTGGCCAAGACCGGCGGCGTCGCGCCGGAAGAGATGATGCGGACCTTCAATTGCGGCATCGGCATGATCCTGGTCGTCGCCTCCGGCCAGGCGGCGCAGGTCGCTGCCGTTCTGCAGGAGGCCGGCGAGACGGTGACGCCGATCGGCCAGATCGTGCCGCGCCGCGATGCCGGCGTCATCTATCGGGGCTCGATTGGCCTATGACCAGGAAACGGACGGTCGTACTGATCTCGGGGCGCGGCTCCAACATGACGGCGCTGGTTGCGGCGGCGAGCAACCCGGCCTATCCGGCCGAGATCGTCGGCGTCATCTCCGACCGCGCCAATGCCGCCGGCCTTGGCATCGCCGCGGCGCGCGGCATCGCCACCAGAGTGATTTCGCGCTCCGACTATGCCAGCAAGGAAGCCCATGACGAGGCGATCGATGCGGCCCTCTTGTCGTTCGGCGCCGAGATCGTCGCGCTGGCCGGCTATATGCGCATCCTCGGCGCGCGCTTCGTGGAGAAGTGGCAGGGCCGCATGATCAATATCCACCCTGCCCTGCTGCCTGCCTTCAAGGGGCTGGATACGCATGCGCGGGCGCTGCGCGCAGGCATGCGCATCCATGGCTGCACGGTGCATTTCGTCACGCTCGACATGGATGACGGGCCGATCATCGCCCAGGCCGCCGTGCCGGTGATGGTCGGCGACAATGAGGACACGCTGGCCGCGCGCGTGCTCAAGGCCGAGCACCAACTTTATCCGCTGGCGTTGGGCCTTGTCGCCGAAGGCAAGGCGCGGATGGAAGGCGGCCGCACGGTGTTTTCGCGCTTCGCCGACGATGCCGACAACGCCACGTCGGTGGTGATCGCGCCCGACCCGATGCGCGAAGAGACCGATCTCGAGCACCTGGCGCGGATAACGCCGTAAGGGTCCGCAGAAACGGCCAATAAATTGTCGGGGTATGACAGAATAGATCAATGGACGTTTTCGACAGCGCGATCCGGACAAAGCGTGATCTCGCCGGCGTCTTCGAGTACGACGAGACGGACGATCCGAAAAGTGCCACGGCATATTTTTATCTCTGTCGGATCGAGGACGGACGAGTAGGTCCCGTCGTCGGTGCAATTCACGTTCGATCGGGCGATTGGGCCATCACTGAAGCAGACATTTTGGTCAGATGGGATAAAGATGAACGGCGTGTAGGCCTGTTCATCTTTGGTGCACTTTGGGCGAGTTTTGATACCGTCACAGGTGCAAGACATGGCGGCGGATATGGGAAAGACTTTCAGCCCGACATCCCTTGGACTTGAGTTGAATCCATGAAGCAACTGCTGCTCCTGCGTCACGCCAAGTCGAGTTGGGACGATCCCGACCTCATCGACGTCGACCGGCCGCTGTCCGCGCGCGGGCTGAAGGTAGCACCACTGGTCGGGCGCGAACTGGCCCGGCGCGGCTGGCTGCCGGAGCTGGCGCTGGTGTCGCCGGCGCTGCGCACCCGCGACACGTGGCGGCTCGTCTCGGCGGAATTGCCGGCGAAGGTGCAGGCCAAATTTTCCCAGGCGCTCTACGAGGCAGCGGCGGCGGACATCCTCGCCAAGGTGCGGCAAGTAAAGGCGGGGACTGGAACGCTGCTGGTGCTTGGCCACAATCCCGGGCTGGAGGAGTTCGCGCGCGGGCTTGCCGGGGCTGGATCGGACCAAGCGGCGCTGAAGAAGCTGGCGGAAAAATACCCCACCGCGGCCCTGGCTCGGTTCGACGTCGACGGCGATTGGACCGGTCTCACCTTCGGCAGCGCCCGACTGACGCACTGCATTTGGCCGAAGGATCTTCGCTAGGGACTGCCTGACAGGCCGGGGGATCGCCGACCTTTCGGCCAAACCCGGCTTCGCACAAACAAGAGCGGCGGGCCAAGCCCGCCGCTCTTCGTGCTCCGGGGTTTGAGGAACTATCGGCCCCAGTTGCCCCGGCCAGATTGGGGCACTACGGGTTGATCCGTGCCGAACCGGGTCGTCGCCTCGGTGTCGACGGCGTTGTGCTCGGCCGTCAGCGGCTTGCGGATGGAACCGGTAAACCCGCTGTCGATGGTGCCGACAGGCGCGTTGCCAACAGGCGCGGCCGGCTGGTTGACGCCGTCCGAACCATAGTGATCACTGCCTGCAAAGGCGCTGCCCGTGGCGACGAGAACGATGGTGGCGACGGTAAGAGCAATCTTGGTCATTTCAGGTACTCCAATGTACTGGTCATTCGTGAGTTGTCGTTGCTTTCGACGCATTCGAGATGAGAGCGCTGTCCGCGCCGACGAATACGCACCCGGCTTTTTCCGATGTGCACGTTGCTGGACGATTTCAGCAACCGAGATTGTGGCTACAGATGAAACCTGCAAATCAAAGTATTCGATTGGCGCAGGATGCTATTCGGCGCACACGCCCGTTGATACGCGACAGCAAGAGTAGCGGGCCAAGCCCGCCGCTCTTTGTGTTGCGGGCCGTGATAATCAGCGGCCCCAGATGCCTTGGCCGGATTCAGGCGCCACCGACTCGGAGGTTGTCTTGGCACCGGTATGCTCGGAAGTAACTGGCTTGCGGATCAAACCGGTGAAGGTGTTGTCGACGTTGGCAGCAGCAGCGGCCGGCTGGTTGAAATTGTCCGAGCCATAATGGTCGCTGCCGGCAAAAGCAGTGCCGGTGGCAACGAGGATGGCGGCGGCGGTAAGAGCGAGCTTGGTCATTTCGGGTACTCCGGTAGTTCTTTGGTCTGTCCGTCAAGTGGCGTGCCTCGGGAGGAATTCGCGTCGCTCGGACCACCCCGAGATGGGTCGGCAAGTCTGTCGTTTCCAATCACGAAAATTTTGTACGGGTGCGCCAAATTGGCCGCTTGAAATTCGACATGCAGCTCCTGGCGCCACAATGTTCTTCTTTCTTTTCAGTTGGTTATGCGGTCAGTGGTGATTTGCCGCGCGAACATTCTTTGAGCCGGCGTCCACCGCTTCCTATACGCTCCGTCAACAGAACCGAACCGTTCGGTTCGCTTTGTACTGTTTCCTGTTCCTTTCGCAATGCTGATCGCGCGGCGAGTAAGAGAGACCGGCATTGCCGCCACTTGCCGGAGTGCCGACAGCGCGATGCCGAGCCTCGCCGCGCGACACCGAAGGGAGAGAATTTTCTGCCACTTGCGCAATATCGCGCCCTGAAAGACCATGTATTTAGCGCTTGAGGGGGAATCAGAGTGGACGCGATTACTTATAACGACGTCAGATCGATTCTGAAGATGAACAGCTACGACCCTGGTGGCCAAAATTCGCGCGAGGCAACTTCTCTTTACGCGCAGCAGCAGACTGAGATCTATAAGGGAATTACCCAGGCTTTTGCGGAAAGGATGATCCGCCTGAGAAATAATGAGACCGATGTCTATAGCAGCCTTAAGGATTTCACGGATGGCTTGATCAACCACGCCACAACCACTGCGCCTGCCACAGTGCTTGAAGTTGAAGGCCGAAGCGTTCTGTTTTCTGAAATCCCGATTGTTATCAATGACTCGCTCGACGAAGCTGTGAAGATAGGTAAATCTCGACCACAAAGTTCTGAAGACATCGCTGCAGCTTTCGCTGCGGGCCTCATTTACGAGATGGGGCGATTTGTGAAACCGAGTACCACCAACACGCCATTTGCCGTTATCCGGGAGCTGGGCAGTTACGCCGCCTGGAGAGTTGTGGAAGATGCCCCGCTTGACGGAACAGGCATTATCGCTCAGAGGTTGGCTGAGATCACATCCAAATCTAACACCCTCATTGACGATGTAAGAAGCCAAGCAGCGCTGACTTCTAATAACCTTCGAGAAACCACTGAAAGTTTGACCGAACGCGCAAACGGTGCACTGGAAGCAGCAGAAAATGCCGCGAAGCAAGCAGGGGCATTTGAGAATCGGGCCAAGGATCTGAGCGGGCAGATCGAAGCGTTCCAAGCAGCCATCGACGCCAATACGCAAGATGCGGAGGATAAGCTCTCCAGCTTCCTCGATGCGGCAAAAGCGAGATCTGCCTATCAAGGCGTAAGGATTTATTGGACCGATCGCGCGGGCGCCTCCTGGTGGGCACTTATGATTTCTGGCTTTGTCCTGTTTGTTCTGCTGGTAGGACTGCCAGCCTGGGCTATTTACGACAACGACGCGGTCATCAGGCTGCTGAAGCATCTGACGGAGGCAGCGGGCATTGAAATAGGCAATGTAACAAATCCCGTTGTGTTGACTGTTGCAACAGTTAGCCGGTTGGTAGTCGTCACAATACCGCTGGCGCTCTATTTTTGGCTGATTAGACTCGTGGTCCGGTTCAATATGAGATCCATGCTGCTGATGGACGATGCCCGCCAGCGAGCCACGATCATTGAGACGTACTACAAGATGATCGAGCAGCAAGCCGCAACGAAAGAGGATCGCGCGTTGATCCTTCAAGCTCTGTGCAGACCGCCGCCAGGACATGGCAGCGATAGTATTGAACCGCCGAACTTTACTGAGGTCATTGACAAGGCGATGGGGAAATGATGCCGCCTGAATGCTGGAGCACACGGAACTGCAAGTCAGCATGCGGCACCTGGTGCCGAAGGCCGGCCGCACGGTAGGATCGGGCGGAGAGATTTCCGAAATGGAAAGACATGAAGCTTGGTTTGTGGCCATCACCACGGCGGTGATTGGATTCATCGCGGGCATGGCCTGGTCCGATTTCGATCATCAAGCCAGATGGCTTTACGACTATCAAACACTCGTCACTGGGACGCTTGCTGTGGCTGCGGCCTTCATCACCGTAAACGCGATGAACAAGACTGAAGATCGCCAACAAAAGCGCCACGATCAGCTGATCGAAATGACGGCCGATTCTAGCCGACTGAAATTCCAAAGGGCCGCATTTTTCGCTCCACTTTTTTTGGAAGAGGCTAAAGACCTCGATATGGCTTTCGCTCGAATGATGGACGCGGAGGCAACCACACAAGAAGCTGGTGTGAAAATGTTTATCTATAGCTGGACAAACATCAATCGCCACATGAAAACACGGCAGATTCAGGATGCTCGGGAACTCTTTAACGTGCGGATGACCGGCTCTTGCGAAGTGATCGAAAGGGCATGCTTGGCTGTCGATGAGACCAGAAAGAAAATCTATCGATCCGGCAATGAGCAGCTCGATGAAGATACTCTTTCTCGCACGATACAAATATTCGCAAAGATTTCGCCGTCTACGCTCATCCTTAAAGACTTTGCGAATAAGCTTGGGATGTTGAAGAGCCAGCCTTCTTAGCATCACCGCTCATCGCCCTGGCTTTGCCATTCGGTACAGATAACGATGCCGCGGTAGAAGGTCTCGCCGTTTGATCGCGCCTTCTGGAATTGCTTCATCTGGCCATCCGGCCCCTCGAAGCTGCGCTCGGCCGACTTCGAAGGCGTGATAGAGGTCGATCGGTTTTTCCTTGTCGTCGGGATTGCCGGTGACATGGCAGGCGGGCCGGATGAAGGTTCCGATCGCATCGCTTTTCCTGCCTGTATTCGTTTTGATGCGGCGCGCACGCCCGGCGGAATATCCGCCCGAGATTGAGGTATTCGACCACGCCTTCCACCATCCAGGCAAAGACCGCGTAGGCCTCGGCGCGCAGCTTGCTCGGCAGTGCCCGGTCGGTGTCGGCTCGGCGATCTGGATCGCCCACGGCACCAGGAAGAACCGGCGCCGGATGCCGTCCGAATCGTCGTCGATGCGTGGTTTTTGGTTGCCGGACAGGATGATCGTGAAGTGCGGATCGACCTCGAAGAAATCCTTGTGCAGGCCCGCACCGGGATCTTCTCACCGTAGGTTAGCGTCGTGATCAGCGCGTTCTTCAGCTTGGCGCCGGCTTCCTGCTCGAATGCCGCCACCAGGCGCGCGTCGGGCAGCCGGCGATCAGGCGTCGCCTCGCCGCCGCGCTTGTTGTCGCGGGAAAAGCTGTCGATCGATAGCGTCGCCGCATAGTCGCTGAGGATGAAGCATAGCAGGTCGACGAAGGTCGACTTGCCGCTGTGGCCGGCGCCATAGAAGAAGAACAGCACGCCTGCTCGATCGCCAATCCGGTCAGCAGATGGCCGCGAGCGTTTTCACGTCCTTTCAAAGCCCTGATCGACAGCTGTCGCTTGACCGATGCGCCGTGAAATTCACGCTGCCAGCTCAGCGCCAGCGGCGTCGTGCTTGGGCCGCGCGCTGGCCAGAAGCACGACGGGGCAGTTGCAGGCGGCTAAAACAGCGCCGGCGGTTTCACCGAAGAACAGGTCCTCACCCGGACGTTGGGTGACGCCCATCACGACGATCGCCGCGCCTTTGGCCGCCTCCCGGGTGATCGCCTTGTCGGGTGTGACGCGGGTATGGAACGCTGTGTCGATATGCAGGCCGTAGCGGCCCGCCAGATCAGCGATGTCTTTCAGGACGGCCTCTTCGCGGCTATGCGACACCGATGTCGACCTGCGGCCCTTGGCTGCCGTTTGCGAGACGTAAAGTATCTTGACCCGCGCCCGGTTTGGACGGGCCAGCGCCAGCGCCAAGTCGGCGGCGCGACGCGCCACTTGGGTACCGTTGACGGGGACGAGAATGCTGGTGCCGGCCTTCAGAGTCGGCATCTTTTCGGCAGCATTGCCACCATTCAGGACCAGGCAAAGCGGGCCGTCAAATCCTCCGGCGATGTCGTTGAGGGCCGGCGCGAAGGCGCCATCGGCGGTCAGCACATTGTCAAGCCCGACCAGCAGCAGGCCGTATCCCTTGCGGGCCTCTTCGGCGATCGTCTCACCGGTGGCTTCCAATTCGGTGCGGGCCGTCAGGTGGACTTTGCCGACAAGCGTATCTTCAATCCGTTTCACCGCCCGGGCGCTTTTTTTTGCACCCTTCTTGATTTCCTTCAGGGTGCGCTCCTGTCCTTTGCTGTCGGTTGGCCTGTCAATTCGGCCGTCCTTCGGCTGAAGCAAGGTGGTGGGCATGCCGCTGCCTCCGCCGACCAGTCCGGCGAGATAGGCAGTGAACTTGCCGATCCTGCTGTCGTCGACCAGCACCAGCAGCCGCTCCAGCCTGGAAATGAAGCCGTATTCGTCCAACGCCTCGCGCTCGACACGCTGTTGCTCGTCGTGCCCAACCGGCAGCCGGCCGAGCGCCCAGCGCAGCATCGGCGGCATGGCCAAGGTGGTGATCACGGCCATGGTGACGATCATGGTGAAGAGATTGTGCGACAGGATGTTCATCGACAGGCCGATGCTGGCGACGATCACCTCGGTCGAGCCGCGCGCGTTCATGGCACTGCCGACGGCGATTGCTTCCTTGAACGACATGCCGGCGAGCTTGGCGCCGATGAACGCGCCGCCAAACTTGCCGATGCTGGCGATGACCACGAGAGCGCCCGTCAGCATGGCAAGCGTTGGATCGGCGAGCACGGTGAGATCGGCGGAAAGCCCCGCCATGCCGAAGAAGATCGGCATGAACAGCGCGGTGATGACGCCGCGAAGTTGGCCTTCGATATGGCTGGAGAGGATGGGCGATTCCCCGACAAGGATACCGGCGACGAACGCCCCCAGCACGGTATGGACGCCTATCATGTTGGTGATCAGCGCCATCACGCCCATGATGATGAGGATCATGGTGATCACCGCAAACTCGCTGCGGAATTGATCGTTGGTCCAGCGGATCAAGGTGAAGACAAGACGGCGGCCAATGGTGAAGGAGAACACCATGAACAGTGCCACGGCGGCGATGGTGGTCACCAGCGGCACGAGCTGCAGCCTGCCATTGGTGGCGATGCCGAAGGTTACGGCGATGACCAGCCAGCCGATCGTGTCCTCGATGATTGCCGAGGAAATAATCACCTGTCCGAGGTTGCGGCGCATGAAGTTCATCTCGCGCACCACCATGGCGACGATCTTGACCGACGAGATCGACAGCGCGGTGCCCAGGAACAGCCCGGCGACGGTACGTTGCGTGGGGTCAGCCAGCAATGCGTCCGGCAGGAACTGCGCCAGCGCGAAACCGCAGATGAAGGGCACCACGACGCCGGTAGCCGAAATGGAAAAACAGGCCGCGCCAACCCGGCGCACCAGCCGCAGGTCCGTCTCCATGCCGGTCAGCAAAAGCAGCATCAGGATGCCGAGCTGCGAGACGGCGTCGATCATGCCCTTTTGCGCAGGATCACTGGGAAAGATCAGGTGCTGGGCCGACGGCCACAGCCAGCCGAACAGCGAAGGACCGAGCAGGATGCCGCCGATCAGTTGGCCCATGATTGCCGGCTGGCCATAACGCTGCAGCACTTCGCCCAGGCCGCGCCCAACAAGCAGCAGAAGCACGATCTCGGCGACGAAAGCGCCTTCGCCCGAACCACCCATGCCGGAGGCCCGGGTACCGACAACGAGCGTCTCCGCTGCCCAGGCCGCGCCCGCGGGGACGAAAGCGCAAACCAGCAGTGTCAGGCTTGAACGTGTCGGAGCCTGCCAAGCCATGAAACCCCCATCGCCCAATGCACGTGTCCAACAACGCGCGACAGGGCGTTGCGTTGCTAGACGTGGACGTCACCGAAGGAGAGTTCGCCGTCGTCGCTCTCTGTCAGAAAGGCTGTCACCAGCAGGCCTGCATAGAGGACGGCGACCAGCACGACGATGGCGCCACCAGGAACGGGACCCAGGGCAGCACTGGCGACGGCCTCACGCATCGACCCGACGAAGCCGATGCGGACGCCTTCGGCCAGAAGACTGGGGGTCGACAGTTTGAGGATCCAGGCCAGCAGCAGAATCAGCAGCATGTAAATGTAATTGCGACGCAGGCGGCGCGCCAAAGCCACGCGTTGCGAAATCAGGAATTTCGGCGCGCGCAGGCTCTCGCCGACGATCAACAGCCAATCGGACGCGAAGTCCGGCTGCGGCGAGAATATCTGCGCGAAATAGTGCCGTTCGAACTGGCGCACGCGAGCCCGATAGAAGTCGAAGAAGCGATATCGGCGGGCCTCTATCCACAGCAGCAGCAGAACAAGCAGCATGGCAAACAGCAACACGCCATGGTGAGCGCTGGCTGTCGAAAGCGAAACGGACAGCATGGCTGCGACAACGGTTATCGCCCAGTTGCTCGTCCGGTCCAGGCGGTCACGCCACCCAGCCATGCGCGCAATCTCGGCGCGATGAAAGTGGGACATCGTGGTTACGAGTTCGCCGGACGACAGTGTCCTTCCGATGGGATCCGGCGCCGGCAACACTTCTGCCATGACAATGCCTCCACCCGCCACGCGAAAACGGCCGGATGGAGATATCGTTCCGACGCTCAATCCGCCGGGCGCAGCCAGACCTTGTTGTCGTGGAAGGCGGCGCCGCCATAGGGCGCTGGCGCATCGGCGCCGGTCAGCACGTTGATGCCCTCGCCGCGCTCATGGGCGCTGTTTGGCCAGATGCCTTCGGCGACGACGACGCCGCGCTTGATGCCGTCGAACAGTTTTGCGTGCAGCACCACTTCGCCACGCTGGTTGCCGACCTCGATGCGGCCACCGTCGGCGACGCCGAGTGCCGCCGCATCATCGGGATGCACGAGCAGCTCCGGCCGGCGCTCTTTTGCCTGCGACACCGGCGTTTCGGCAAAGGTCGAATTGAGGAAATTGCGCGCCGGCGAGGTGGTCAGCCGGAACGGGTGCGCCGCGTCCGCCACCTCGATCAGGTCGACGTGATCGGGAAATTCCGGCAGCCGCTGCACAGGCCCGAACAGGCCCATGCTTTTCGGCGGCCGGTTGGGCGCTGCCTGCCCGGTCCAGTTGGCGCGAAAATGGAACTTCTTGTCGGCATGGCCGAAGCCGTCGAGGAAATGCGCCGCCTCGAAATCCGGCTGCAAATCGACCCATTTCTGCTCTTTCAGGCTCGAAAAGCTGCCCAGCCCGCGCTTGCCCAGGATGATATCGATGTGCTGCTGTTCTGTCAGGCCGAAGCCCGGACGATCGGCGACACCGAGGCGCTTGCCGAGCTCCTCGATGACGAAATGGTTGGTGCGCGGGCCTTCCGGCGGGTCGATCAGCTTCGGCCCGAGTGTGATGTGCTGGTTGCCGCCACCCTTGTAGACGTCGTCATGCTCGAGAAACATCGTCGCCGGCAGCACCACATCGGCGAGCTTGGCGGTGTCGGTCATGAACTGCTCGTGCACGCAGGAAAACAGATCGTCGCGCAGAAAACCTTGCTTCACCAGCCGCTGCTCCGGCGCGACATTGACCGGATTGGTGTTCTGGATCAGCAGCGCCGTCACCGGCGGGCCGCCATAGAGCGCATCCTCAGCCCCGGTCAGCACCGGGCCGATGCGCGAATGGTCGAGATGACGGATCGCGGGGTCGCGCATCCGCGTGCCTTCGAGCAGTTCCTGGTTGAGCTTGAAGATGCCCGAATTGGTATGGAAGGCGCCGCCTCCCTCATACTGCCAGCAGCCGGTGACCGCCGCGATCGAGGCTGCGGCATGCATGTTGACCGAACCGTTGCGCTGCCGCGAAAAACCGTAGCCGAGGCGGAAATAGGTCTTCTTCGTCGTGCCGACGAGGCGGGCGAAGGCCTCGATTTCGTCGACGGAAAGCCCGGTGATGTCAGCGGCCCATTGCGGCGTCCGCGTCTTGAGATGCGCTTCCAGACCGTGCGGATCGTCGGTGTATTTTTCTAGATAGGCGCGGTCGGCCATGCCGTCACGGAACAGCACGTGCATCACCGCGCAGGCCAGCGCGCCGTCGGTGCCGGGCTTCAGCACCAGGCCGAGATCGGCCTGCTTCATCGTTGCATTTTCGTAGACGTCGATGACGACGATCTTGGCGCCGCGTTCCTTGCGCGCCTTGATGGCGTGGCTCATGACGTTGACCTGCGTGACCACGGCGTTGGTGCCCCAGATCACCACGCAGTCGGACTTCGCCATTTCGCGCGGGTCGGGGCCGCGCAGCGCGCCGGCGCCCATCATCCAGCCGGTCCAGGCCAGATTGGTGCAGATCGAACCGAAGAAGCCGGAGTATTTTTTGGCGTGCCTGAGCCGCTCGATGCCGTCGCGCTGCACCAGCCCCATCGTGCCGGCATAATAATAGGGCCAGACCGTCTCCGAGCCATATTTTGCCTCGGCGGCTATGAACCTTTCGGCGACGAGGTCGAGCGCCGCCTCCCAGCTGGATTCCTTCCAGGCGCCCTCGCCCTTGCCGCCGGCTCGGATCAGCGGCTTCAGCAGTCGGTCGGGGTGATGGACGCGATCGGCGTAACGGGCGACCTTGGCGCAGATGACGCCGGCCGTATAGCTGTTGGCCTTGGCGCCATGGACACGGCCGATGCGCTTTTCATCGAGCAGTTCGACCTCGAGCGCGCAGGTCGACGGACAATCATGCGGACAGGCCGAATGGCCGATTTTGAGCTTGGCATGCTGATTCATGGGGTCAAACTAGCTGCTTTGGACAACCAGGTGTAGGGCCAGATGACGAGCCAATCTCCCCCCAAGTGGGGGAGATGTCCGGCAGGACAGAGGGGGGGCGTGAAGGATCGCAACGTCGTCGGTGTGACTCGCTCTTGATCAAACTCCAACGACCGGCGGCTCCAAATGGCTGTCAGGCTGGCGGGAACCCACGAGCGGGGAGATTACGCTCTTCCTACTCCGCCGTGCCTTCCTCGTACTCCGCCGACATCGACAGCCATTTTTCCTCATGGCCGGCCAGCTGTTGCGCAAGTTGTGAGCGCTCCTTGGCCAGCCTTGTCGCGGTCGAGGGGTCCTTTTCGTAGACGGCCGGGTTGGCGAGTTCGTCCTCGATCAGGTCGATGCGCTTGCGGAGGCGGTCCATCAGCGCTTCGGTGGCGCGGATTTCCTTGGCCAGCGGCTCGAAGGCGGCGCGGCGCGCGGCCGCATCGCGGCGGCGGTCGGCCTTCGAGGCTTTGTCCGCCTCGCGCTTGCCGCGGCGGTCGCCGGAGACGCCGGTGACCAGCGTCTTGTAATCCTCGAGATCGCCGTCATACGGATTAACCGCGCCGTCCTTGACCAGCCACAGCCGGTCGGCGGTCGCTTCGAGCAGATGGCGGTCGTGCGAGATCAGGATGACCGCGCCGGGAAAATCGTTCAGCGCATGGATCAGCGATTCACGGCTGTCGATATCAAGATGGTTGGTCGGCTCGTCGAGGATGAACAGGTTCGGCCCCTCGAAGGCCGACAGGCCCATCAGGAGCCGCGCCTTTTCGCCGCCAGACAGATCCTTGGCGGCGGTATTCATCTTTTCGGTGGTCAGGCCGAACTGGGCGACGCGGCCGCGCACCTTGGATTCCGGCGCCTCCGGCATCAGCCGGCGGACATGCTCATAGGCGTTTTCGTCGGGCCTGAGGTCGTCGAGCTGGTGCTGGGCGAAGATTGCTACCTTCAGCCCGGGCGCCACCGTCATGCTGCCGGTCTCCGGCTTCAGCCGGCTGGCCAAAAGCTTGGCGAAAGTCGACTTGCCGTTGCCGTTGGCGCCGAGCAGCGCGATGCGATCGTCGGCATCGATGCGCAGCGTCATCTTCTTCAGGATCGGCTCGCCCTCGGTGTAGCCGACGTTGACGTTGTTCAGCGCAATGATCGGCGAGGCCACCGACTTCACCGGCTCCGGAAAGGAGAACGGCCGCACCGTGTCGTTCACGATCGCGGCGATCGGCTTCATCTTCTCCAACGCCTTGATGCGCGACTGCGCCTGCCTCGCCTTCGACGCCTTGGCGCGGAAGCGCTCGACGAAGGATTCCATGTGCTTGCGCGCGGCTTCCTGCTTGACGCGGCCCTTCTCCTGCAATTCGCGCTGCTCGGTGTATTGACGCTCGAACTGGTCGTAGCCGCCGCGCCAGAAGGTCAGCTTCTTCTGGTCGAGATGGACGATCGAGTTGACGGCGCGGTTGAGCAGGTCGCGATCGTGCGAAATCAGCAGCACGGTGTGCGGGTATTTCGACACGTAGTTTTCCAGCCACAGCGTGCCTTCGAGATCGAGATAATTGGTCGGCTCGTCGAGCAGCAGCAGATCGGGCTCGGCAAACAACACGGCGGCCAGCGCGACGCGCATGCGCCAGCCACCGGAGAAGGACGAGGCCGGGCGCCGCTGCGCGGCATCGTCGAAGCCGAGGCCGGCGAGAATGGTGGCCGCGCGTGACTCGGCCGAGTGCGCATCGATATCGGCCAGCCGCATGTGGATGTCGGCGATGCGGTGCGGGTCGGCCGCCGTCTTTTCCTCTTCGAGCAGCGCACTCCGTTCGAGGTCGGCCTTGAGCACGATCTCGATCAGCGGCTCCTCGGTGCCCGGCGCTTCCTGCGCGACCTGGCCGATGCGCGTGTTCTTGGGCAGGCTGATCGAGCCGGTCTCGGAGGCGAGGTCGCCGGTGATCGCCTTGAACAGGGTCGTCTTGCCGGTGCCGTTGCGGCCGACAAGGCCGGCCTTGCTGCCGGCCGGCAAGGTCAGTGAGGCATGGTCGAGAAGCAGGCGTCCGGCCATGCGGAGCGAAAGGTCGTTGATGATCAGCATGGCCGGGCTTTTGCACGGGACAACCATGCTTCGCAAGGGCTTGAGCCCCGGTTCGCCGCATAAGCCGCGAAAACCGGCAAGCAAGTCAGCGGCCGCGCCGCGACTTCCCGCAAAACGCAAAAAGAACCCGCTATCCTGAGGGGGGACAAGGAGAGCGGGCTCTTTCGTGAACGGCGGCCTTGGGAGCGTCCGATCGACATCCAAACACGCAGCAGCTTGGTTTGTTCCATGGGAAGAACGAACTATGTGATGAACAAACGCTGCTGTGGCCGGCAGGTTTGTCCACAGGGGCGTGCCGTCTGTACGCTATCGACCATGACGCTGCGGAAAGACTCGGCTATCCTTGGATGTGCGGCGGGCCTGATCTCCGCCTGGCCGGCGCCATCAGCTTCCTCCCAAGCGGCGCCGGCCACCTTCCTTGACCGGCGCCGCTTGCCCGATCGACGCCATTTGAGGCGGTCATTGTTTCGGCGGCGTGCCGGGCTGATCGCCGCCGGTCGTCGACTTCGGCACCGGATTCTTGTCGACCTGCGGGTTCTGATCGACCGTGTCGCCAGTGGCCTTGGTCGGCTGGATATTGTTGTCGCAACCCGCAACAGTCAGAGCTGCCATAAGCAGCAGGATTGAGCGCTTTTTCATCGCAGTCTCCTCTCGCCCGACAACGAGGCGTCGGCGATTTGGTTGCGCGGCCGGTGTCGTTCCTGCATTCGCCAAGGGGCCTGGGAACAAAATGCCGCGTCTCCGGTTGCTCCACAATCAATGGAGGAAGGCATGATCCGTCTGCTCATCGCCGGGGCAATCGTCTATGTTGCCTATCGCGTCGCCAAGAAAGTGATCGACGAGGTGCCCGACGATTTCGATCCGCTGCTGTTGCCACCGCCACAGGACGATCGCGAGGCGCTGCGGCGGCAATCGGCAAGGATGGGCGTCGAGCCCGAGCGTTAGTCGACAGGCCTGCCCGCAAGGCTTCTTCGTTCACGAGCCCTATTCCGGCTCCGCAAACCGTTGCGAACAAAGCAGAAACGATGCTTGATGGGCGATGAACCTCGCCGCCCGTGATTCGTCCTTCCAGCCCGCCTATCTGGCGAAGCTCAACGCCGAGCAGCGGCTTGCCGTCGAACATGGCGACGGCAAGATCGCCGGGCCGTTGCTGGTCATTGCCGGCGCCGGCTCCGGCAAGACCAACACGCTGGCGCACCGGGTCGCGCATCTGATCGTCAGGGGTGCCGACCCGCGCCGCATCCTTTTGATGACATTTTCGCGCCGTGCCGCAGCGGAAATGGCCAAGCGGGTCGAGCGCATCGCCGGCGAGGTGCTGGGGCGCGATGCCTCGGTGATTACCGATGCGCTGAGCTGGGCCGGCACGTTCCACGGCATCGGCGCCAGGCTGCTGCGCGATTATGCGCTGGAGATCGGTCTCGATCCGGCCTTCACCATCCACGATCGCGAGGATTCCGCCGACCTGATGAACCTCGCCCGCCACGAGCTTGGGTTTTCGAAGACCGAAGCCCGCTTCCCGACCAAGGGCACCTGCCTTGCGATCTATTCGCGCGCCGTCAACGCACAGGCGCCGCTCGGCGAGGTGCTGGGTTCGGTGTTCCCGTGGTGCGCCGGCTGGGCCGAACAGCTGAAGCAATTGTTCGCCCGATATGTCGAGGCCAAGCAGGGGCAGAACGTGCTCGATTACGACGACCTGCTGCTCTACTGGGCGCAGATGGCCGGCGAGCCGGAAATCGCCGCGCATCTGGGTGCACGTTTCGACCATGTGCTGGTCGATGAATACCAGGACACCAACCGGCTGCAGGCCTCGATCCTGACGGCGCTCAAGCCCGACGGATCGGGGCTGACGGTGGTCGGCGACGACGCGCAGTCGATCTATTCGTTCCGCGCCGCGGAAGTGCGCAATATCCTGGATTTTCCGAAGCAGTTCGCGCAGCCGGCCGAGGTCGTCATGCTGGAGCGCAACTACCGCTCGACCGAGACCATCCTGGCGGCAGCCAATGCGGTGATCGGCGAAGCGTCGGAACGTTTCACCAAAAATCTCTGGACCGAGCGCAAATCGGCGGAAAAGCCGAAGCTGGTGAGCGTGCGCGACGAGACCGAGCAGGCGAGCTATGTCTGCCAGGCGATACTCACCGAACGCGAGGCCGGCACCGTTCTCAAAGCACAGGCGGTGCTGTTTCGCGCCTCCCACCATAGCGGCCCGCTGGAGATCGAGCTGACGCGCCGCAACATCCCCTTCGTCAAGTTCGGCGGGCTGAAATTTCTCGATGCAGCTCACGTCAAGGACTTGCTGGCCGTACTGCGCTTTGCCGAAAACCCGCGCGACCGCGTCGCCGGCTTTCGCGTGCTGCAACTTCTGCCGGGCATCGGCCCTTCGGCCGCCAATGCGATCGTCGAGACCATGGCAAATTCGCTTGACGAGACGATGGGGCTTGCCCGCTATCGACCGCCGCAGCGTGCCGCCGACGACTGGCCGGGCTTTGTCGCGCTCTATAGCGGCCTGCGCGCCGGCGCGCAAAAATGGCCGGCCGACATCGAACAGGTCAGGCTCTGGTACGAGCCGCATCTGGAACGTATCCACGAGGATGCAACGACGCGCCGGGCCGATCTCCTGCAGCTCGAGCAGATCGCTTCCGGCTATGCGTCGCGCGAGCGCTTCCTCACCGAGCTGACACTCGATCCGCCGGACGCGACCAGCGACGAGGCCGGCCCGCCGCACCGCGACGAGGATTATCTGATCCTGTCGACGATCCATTCGGCCAAGGGCCAGGAGTGGAAGAACGTCTTCGTGCTCAACACCGTCGACGGCTGCATCCCGATCGATCTCGGCGTCGGCAGCAAGGAGGACGTCGACGAGGAGCGGCGGCTGCTCTACGTGGCGATGACGCGGGCCAAGGACAGCCTGCACCTGGTCATGCCGCATCGCTTTTTCGTCCACGGCCAGGCGGCGCGCGGCGACCGCCATGTCTATGCCTCGCGCACGCGCTTCATCCCGCGCTCTATCCTCGGCGCCTTCGAGCAGGTGGCATGGTCCAGCGTCCAGGCCAGAGACGATCCGCGCCGCCAGCCGCAGGTGCGTGTCGACCTCGGCGCCCGCATGCGCGGCATGTGGAAATAGGCACCCGCCTCGACGTCGGCGCTGCTCGCCCGGCGACCGCTCCCAGAGCCGGCGAAAAAACAATCCCGGCAACATGGAACCTCGCGCCGTGATCCGCGTTTCTGCCCGACCCCCAGACCGGAGAACGGCGTCCGCCGTGACCTCCGCCCATTCGAGAGGCCAGAATGCACGACAGGACGTTTTCCACCCCGGTCGCCCTAACTGTTGGCGCCGGCTACAAGCGTACGATCGCTTCGTTCTCCGAGATGCACGAATTCCTGACCGAGTTCCCGCCTTCGCGCCGCCGGCTGAGCTATGGCGCCGCGGTAAAGGCCTGCGAGGCGGCACGTGCCGGCGATATCTCGGCCGAAGCGGCACGCGACGCCCTGATCACCTTCGCCGTGACGGCAGGCATCCTCTGGCCGGCCGCCCAGCCGGCAGTCTCGGTCAAGCCGGTCGCCCGGGGCCTCGGCGGCTACGCCGCCTGACAAGACTCTTCGTCATCATGGCCGGCCGGATTCCGGTCATCAGTGCTGGCCCGGCGGATCCTAAATCAGCTGCCTTCTGATGCTCATCCGGGTGACCGCGGTCACAAGAATGGCGCCGATCATGAAATAGATGGTCGCGACAATGTCGCCCTGGTGGAAATAATAACCGGAGTTGAGAAGCGCCAGGACCACGGCGAAGAACGCCACAAGGCGCAAGGGTTCATTGGGCATGCGTGCCAATTCTCGCTGTTGCTGCTGAATGCTGCTGAAGCGGCCGCCCTCACGACCGTCCGCTCCATAAAATGTTTTGGCGCGTTTTGCAATCTCGGCAGATCGTCCTCTATCCACCGTCCGCGTCACCAGCCGCCCCAGGTTCAGGCGAAAGCCCTGCCCTCCTCGCTGCGCTGGAACATCGTCAGGTCCAGTCCGAGGCTTGGCTTGCCCAGGATGGTCAGGATCGCATGCGCCTGGCCGCGGTGGTGGGTCTGGTGGTTGAAGAAGTGGTCGAGCGCCGGCGCCAGCCGCTGCGAGACGGTGCGCATATCCGAGACGGTCATGTAGGAGAAGCGGCCCGACAGCGCCTTGTCGCTCAGGCCGTCGACCCAGTCGATGATCCGTTTGTCCTCGGCCTCGCGCGCCAGCCGCAAGCCTGACAAGGCGCGGTGCAGGATCGTGTCGAGCCTTGCCGGCGCGTCGCCCTCGCCGGTGAAGCGTTTCATCCAGATACGGTCGGCTGCCAGGAGGTGGTTGAGCGTTCCCATCATCGAACCGAAGAAGACGCCGATATTGCGGTCGAACTCTTCCTCATCGAGATCGGCGGCGGCATCGTAGATGCGGCCGTTAGCCCATTGATTGTAGGCCGCAAACATCCTGAAATGCTGTTTCATTCTTCTCTCGACCTGCGAGACCCTGTTTCGCGCGGGTCTGTTTCGGCCATAGTTAGACTGCAAGGACGCTGCCGCCAATGACCATTCTGCTCTATGACCTTGTCG
This sequence comes from Mesorhizobium sp. M0698, assembly GCF_040320455.1. Lineage (NCBI taxonomy): Bacteria > Pseudomonadati > Pseudomonadota > Alphaproteobacteria > Hyphomicrobiales > Phyllobacteriaceae > Mesorhizobium > Mesorhizobium sp. M0698. Next base: position 63,492 of record NZ_JAMYPQ010000005.1, read on the forward strand.
GACGCGACGCCGCCCGCCCATTCAGCCCACATTGCTGGAAGGCGGCGATGGCGCTGGCCCACAAAGGGCTCGACATCGCCAGCGAGCCGACCCGTTTCCTCGAAGTGCCGAAGGTGGAAGGCGGCGTCTCGAAGCTCGTTCCGGTGATCCGCGACGGCGAGACGGTGGTCGCCGATTCCTTCGCTATCGCGCTCTATCTCGAGGAGGCCTATCCTGAGCGCCCGACATTGTTTTCCGGCGACGGCGGCAAGGCGACGGCGCGCTTCATCGAACGCTGGTCGCAGCTGACCATCCATCCCTACGTCACCACCGCTGCGATACTGGACCTGCACGCCATGCAGGACGAGGCGAACGCCGCCTATTTCCGGCAGAACCGCGAGCAGCGCTTCGGCAAGCCCCTGGAGGCGGTTTACGCCACCCGCGACGCCGGGCTCGCCGGCTTCCGCGCCTCGCTGGAGCCGCTCCGCTCGATGCTTGGCTATCAGCCCTTCATCGGCGGCCCGTCGCCGCTGTTTGCCGACTACATCGTTTTCGGCGCGCTGCAATGGGCGCGCATCGCCACGCCCTACCGGCTGCTCGACGACGGCGATGTCGTGGCGCAATGGTTCGAACGATGCCTCGATCTGCATGGCGGCCTCGGCCGCACGGTTGCGGCCGCAGCGATCTCCCGCCTTGAGAGTTGAAATCGGCAGTTTTCATCGGCGGCGGCACATTTTGTTCTTGCTTTGTGCCGGCAGCTATGCTACTAATCTCGATATGGTGATGATTCGCACCGACGCCCGCCCGGCCTGCCGAGGCGGGTTTTGTTTTGCCGATCGAGGTCCAACGGCGTTACCGGCAGGGACGTCGTCCGGCCTTAGCTGCAAGTTGCCAGCCGGCGAAATGCGACAATGCGGGTAGACGAAGTGTCGCTTGAAGCGCCTCATCAGCGCCTGGATCGAAGCAAACAAGACGAACATCCGGCGAACCGGGCAATCACAACAAAGGCAGCGCGCCATGATCGCAAACCCAGATTTCCCGGCCGATTTTCGCGCTGCGCTCGCCAACCTCTTCCTGTGGCGGCGCGACGTCAGGCGATTCAAGCCGACGCCGCTCCCCGATGGAGCGCTGGAGCGGCTGCTCGAGCTTGCCAGCGCCGCACCGTCCGTCGGGCTGAGCCAGCCCTGGCGCTTCGTCGTCGCCGAGAGCGAAGCATGCCGCGCCGCCGTCAGGGCCTGCTTCGAGCGCTGCAACGCGGAGGCACTCCAAAGCTTTTGCGGTGAACGCGCCGCCCTGTATTCGCGCCTGAAGCTTGCCGGCCTGAATGAGGCGCCCTGCCAGCTTGCGGTTTTCGCCGACCGCGCAACCGAGCAAGGGCATGGGCTCGGCCGCCTGACCATGCCAGCCACCATAGACTATTCCGCTGTCATGGCGGTCCACACGATGTGGCTGGCGGCGCGCGCCGAAGGAATAGGCATGGGCTGGGTCTCGATCCTCGATCCGGCCGAGGTGGCGACGATCATGGACGTGCCGGCGGAGTGGACGCTGATCGGCTATTTCTGCGTCGGCTATCCCTCGGAGGAACACAGCGTGCCGGAACTGGAACGGGAAGGCTGGGAGGTCCGGCGCGCTTCGATCGTGATAAGGCGGTAGTGCAACGGCGGCGCTGCCATCCTCTTTGCGGGGAAGAATGACTCCTCCCTGCAGGGCTGTGGACGTCAGGGATGGTTTCGCCGATCGTCATCATTGCCAGCAAGACACCATGGCAATGCCAGTCGTGACGGCCTTGATCTGAGGAAGGGCATTGAATGTTTCGCTGCGACGTGCAGGCCGAGATCTGGGTCTATCCGGGCAAGGGCGGCTGGCATTTCGTGACGCTGCCGCCGGAGCCTGGAGCATGGATCAAGACGGCGATGACGGGGCTGGCACGGCCCTGGGGCTCGCTCGGCGTGGAAGCCGTCATCGGCCAGACCAGATGGCGGACATCGCTGTTTCCCGACAAGAAATCCGGCAGCCTGCTCTTGCCGATCAAGACCGCGGTGCGGGTCCGCGAAGGCCTCGGGGCTGGCGACACGGCCAACCTGACGATCGAGATGCAGTTATGACGACGTTGGGTCAGGCTGACGACGACGCGCTATAGGGCGGCCAGTCGGTCGGATCCAAAGTGAGTACCGGTTTTTGGAAAATCCGATGCTCAACAAAAAGATGAGCGGCGGCATGGCCCGATGACGCTGCGGCTGTGGCTAGAAGCGATCGGCCTGGCACTTATCGTTGTGCGCATCGATGACGGCCGCAAGCCTCGGCCACGATGACCGGCAACTGTCGCTGGATCTCGTCGGCGGTCGAGTGAACAACGTTCTCATCAGCAAGGACTTCAAGCGCTATCGCTCTCCCTCATTGGCCGATGTCGTTGCCTGATTTGTACGTTTCTCAACTAGAGTACTACACGAAACACGAGTTTCGACATCGATGATGTCAAGGTGCTATACGTAGTAGGAGGCGGGGCAAGGGCCAGCAAAGAGCTGACCGTGGTGGGGCTAAATGGAAGTGGTTGACCGCGATGAGGGTAAAGCTTTCAGCTGGGTTCGGATCGGGTTTTTCTTCACGGCCATCTATTTCGGGGCTGTAGGGTGGGTGATCCTCAGATCAGGTCCAGAAAGCCTCGTTCAAATCAAATCCGGCTTGCAGCTGAATGAATTCGCGGACGCGATGGCCGGGATGTTCGCGCCTCTCGCATTCCTTTGGCTATTTATTGCCACCATGGTCCAATCCCAAGAGTTGGCCCTTCAGCGAAGGGAACTGAAGCTAACGAGGCGGGAGTTTGAGCTAAACCGTGACGTCGCTAAGGGCCAGGCTGAGGAGGCGCAGAAAACGGCCAAGTTCATCGGCGAGCAGACCAAGATCATGGCCACAGGCGAATACGACAAACTTATTGACGCTCAGATCGAGGGCTTTGAGCGAATGTATCCAGCGGTCGGATCGCGTGCTCTGATATTTCGTGGCAAAGAAGCCGATTCAAGCATGTTCATAAAGCTCTCAACGAATTCATACACTTTTCCGGCTATCAGTGAGAGGGTATGGTCGGCCTCGAATGAATACAGGACAGCTAAGCAGAAGTTCCCTGATCGAAAACTGTACTGTCAGACACCGGATGGCTTCAAAGTACTGAAACAGATGTTGGACCGGATGAGTGAGGCTAGAGAGGGAGCTTCCCCGCGGCATCTAGAGATCCTTAGGCTTGCAGCATTTGACGTTTTGGTACATTCGCTCGACTTCATTATGAGCGAATGTGAGAGAGGTGAATAGTCGGACATTTGGTTTTCTGAATCGGTCAAGAATGCTCGTCATGCCGTCGTTCTATGCCAGACACGGGCGACGTCAAACGATCCCTTGAATATCTTCCGCACTTCGAGTTGACTGATGGAGTTCGCTGGCGAACTCAGTATTTTGGGGGGATTAATGCAAATCATCCAACATACAACCTTAGCTCTACTACTGGGGTCGCTTGTCTTATTTGCGTCGCCGTCTAATGCAGCAGACTGCCCTACAGGCGAAACCCGACAAGAGCACCATGTCGGCAACTTCAATTTTGTCACCAACTCGTGGGTCGAGGAAAGCGGCAAGCTGCGCCGATACGTGTCCTGTGTTGGGAATTTTGATCGCGATTCCGACCTACTTGTCACTTGGCATGTCGCCGGCCCAACGGGCACATATGTACCCTCAGATGATGTGGCAACCGAACGGCGGATGAGCAACGATCTCAATCCTAGGCCGGTCAACGGCTGCATCAAATATGGCAATCTCGGTGACTACGCGGGGGCCCAGTTCATAGGCTCGGCCGCTGACGAAGACGAAAACGCCAAAGACAACCCGTGTACTGTAGCAAACACCTTGGGCGGTCCTGAGTTGGCCAAGCCCGGCATACCGGAGGACGGCTACAGTGACCAGGTGCGGGTGTTTTTTCCAAGCAATCCGGACAAGCCCCGCGAGACTATGCTTGAAATCAATGGGGTGATCGGAATCTCCCCGATCGATGGTGCGTTCGAAAGTTTCTTCACGTACAGCGCGCAAAAATACAAAGACAGACCCGACGGAAACCCTGACGCTATCCGAGTGCGGCCAATATTTGTGACAGCACCAGAATCGTATTATAAAGCTTTTTTCGACTATAATAAGGAAATTACACCGCTCGGATCTAAAGGCAATATTGTATTTACGGTTTTCAATTCTAATACGAATTTGGTTCCTGCTACAGCTTTCTATGAGTTTATCTCCTCTGATAACCGCGTTGTTGGTTCCATTCCTATGCCGATGTTCGGGCCTGAGCAGTGAAAAAGGCTTTTGAATTCATATTCAGTATAACGCCCAGCATCGCGCTGACGTTTGCAGAACCATGGGTTAACCTATTCAAAGGCACCGCTATCCTGCGCCCGGACGTACCGCACGCGCTCGTCAATACGGCACTCGCTCTCTCCGTGTTCCTTTCGATTGTGGTCGTTCTTATCGGAAAATCGTGGGATGGCTCCTACAAGCTGCGGACAACTAAAAACCTGCTGGTGATGACACTCGTGCTCGCCCTCGTTTGCTACGGATCGCGCTTGTTCCTTTCCTGGCCGCGCAGCAGGGTCGTTCAGAGCATGATTACCTCAATGTGGGACCTTTGCGGCTGGGTCTTCGTTGTGGTGGCTATAATGACAGTCACCTTCGCTGCCTTGTACGCGTTTTCCATCCCTGCGGAATCACGTTCTGTTCGCTCTGGCTAACATAAGCCGGCCTGAGCGTGACTGCCGCACAGGCCATACGGTAGCGCCGCATGGTCGCCTCGGCGATCGGCGTCTTCGTCGTCCGATTCTCGCCGGTTTCGAAATCGGCAATGCGGGGAACTGACACGCCGGTCAGCTCGGGTACCTCCGACCGGCCCATATGCGCCACGTTCTCGCGCCACCAGCGTGCACGAACGTGTTCGGGGCTATCGGGGGAGGAGGAACCATCGCGCCGGCCTCCCCTTGGCAAGGCGGCGGGCGGCTTGTATAGAGCCCGCCACCCTCATTTCCACTCTCCATCACAAGGACGATCTCATGGCGCTCGAACGCACCTTTTCCATGATCAAGCCGGACGCGACCCGTCGCAATCTCACCGGCGCTATCACCAAGATACTGGAAGATGCCGGCCTGCGCGTCGTCGCTTCGCGCCGGGTGTGGATGAGCCGCCGCGAGGCGGAAGGTTTCTATGCCGTCCACAAGGAGCGTCCGTTCTTCGGCGAGCTGGTCGAGTCCATGTCGTCGGGCCCGACAGTCGTGCAGGTGCTGGAAGGCGAGAACGCCATTGCCAAGAACCGCGAAGTGATGGGCGCCACCAATCCGGCAAGCGCAGCCGAAGGCACCATCCGCAAGCTGCACGCGCTGTCGATCGGCGAGAATTCCGTGCATGGTTCCGATGCGCCGGAAACCGCCGCGCAGGAGATCAAATACTGGTTCTCGGACACCGAGATCGTCGGCTGAGCCGGCATCCCGAACCCCATAAAAGAGGCCGGCGCAACGCCGGCCTTTTTTGCTAAAGCGCGTCGCGTTCGACCGGCCTCCTGCGACGCGCTTTAGGTTTCTTGTCTTGATGCATGTCGTTATCGCAAAACCGCTGCACACTTTTGCGCGACATGCAGTGGCGGACATTTTCAGCTTCAGGCTCCTCGACGGGTTACGGGTGCGTTAAGCTCGGAGGGGCGGATCAAACGCGGTCCCGACAATGGAGCCGACCAGGCCATGACCAGCACCATTCCCGGTTTCTTCCAAGGCACCGAAATGCCGACCGGCGGCTGGTGGGAAGCGTTGTGGCCCGACCCTGCCGGGGTGTTGACGGCGGTGGGAATGAAGCCCGGCATGGACGTGGTCGATCTCTGCTGCGGCGACGGCTGGTTCACGTTGCCAATCGCCAGGGTCGCCCGTCATGTGATCGCCATCGACATTGATGCCGATCTGCTCGAAGTCGCCAGGCGGCGGCTGGCCGAAGGAGGCGCGGGCAATTGCGAGTTTTTGGCGGGCGACGCCTATGAACTTGCCAGGCTGGTGCCTCAAGCCGTCGACTTCGTCTTTATCGCCAACGCTTTCCACGGCGTTCCGGATCGGCCGCGGCTTGCCCGCGCCGTGCGCGCGACGCTTGGCCCTGCCGGTCGTTTTGCCATCGTCAACTGGCACCAGTATCCGCGCGAGCAGACCACGGTCCTGGGCGAGCCGCGCGGGCCAAAGACCGAGCTGAGGCTGTCACCCGAACAGACCACCGCGTCGGTGGAAGCGAGCGGGTTCAAGCTCGCCGAGCTGGTTGATTTGCCGCCCTATCACTACGGCGCGGTATTCAAACTCGCGACGAATTGACGAAATATCGCATGAGATGCGGCGTCGTCGCCCGATACATGTCGCCCGCCGCCCCCTAGCGGCGGGTTCTGTCAGTCTATTTCGCCTCGCGTTCCTTCACGTTCGCATGTTCGTTCGCCGCTTCCGTGTCGGTGGACGGGGTCTTGGTCTCTTCACCTGAAAACGGGCTGCCCTGCCCCGGTGCGAGATCGCCGCTATGGCCGGCCTTGTTGGTCTGGAACGGTTGGCTGTCCGCTTTGAGACCGTGGTCAAGAGCATTGACGAGATGGTCGTCCGCCTTGGCAAGGCCGGTAAAGGCAAGGAGCGATGCACCGGTGGCGGCAAGGATAAGCGTGTGCGTTTTCATGTCTGGACTCCTTTGAGTTAAGGCCAGAACGAGCCGCAGCCATTCTGGCGGCTTCAACGAAGGGACAACGTCCCTTTTGCCTTACCCGCCATCTTATGTGGAACTAACGCGCCCTCTGCCCGGCCTATTCCCGCTGAAACACAATGTGATCGGCATGCAGCTGCCGCAGAGAGTAATCGGCTTGGGTGATGCGCTAGCTCGCGGCGTTGAAGCGCAGAATGTCGCGGCCGCCGCTGTCAATGATGACAAGCTTGCCGGCGTCGACGTGGTAGGATGCCGCTTTGGCCAGCGCCTCGAACAGCGCCTTTTCCTCGGCCATGACCTGAGGCGCGCAGGCCTTGAAGGTCGAGCCGATGTCGCTGATGGCGATCATCGAGCCGTCTACCTTGGCAGTGGCGAAATAGACGTTGCAAGGGCCGCTGCCGCCGGCCTTGCCGGCTTCGCTGATCCGGAATGTCGCCCGCGGCTCGGCAATCACGCCGACACCGTCGATATATTCGACCAGCCAGCTTTGGCCGAACACCGAAGCTGCCGCCGGCGCATCGCTCGGCGCCGCCATTTTCAGCATGATGGTCTGTGGCGCGTCGCTGAGCGGGTCGACCTGGTGGCGCGCATCTGTGACGAACAGCAGCCGGTCGTCGACAGTGATGCGCGCCTGCAGCGCGTAGGTCATATCAGGCCGGATCACCTGCGGATCGAAGCTGATCTCGAACTTGATCGGCACCTGGCCGGCCGGCACCACCTTGCGCTCACCGATGATTGCGGCCGGCGCGTCGGCCAGCGACACGTCGGCAAGCTGCACGGAAAGCACGGCATTGGGCGGCAGCGCGATGCGCTCGCGATACATCACCTCGCCCTTGAGGGTCTTTTCGGCAGCCGCGGAATGATCCGGAATGGCCAGGATGCCGACGGCCAGCGGCACCAGTCCGAAGATGAAGAACTCGGCAATCCTGTCCAGCATGATCCTGCTCCCCTTCCGGCGAAGGGTCTCGCAGGATTGCGGTCAATGAATGGCTGGCCGGGTATGGGATGGCTGTCGCAGGGATTTATTTGGACGGCGGCTGCTTCCAGCGGCTCGCCGCCTTGTCGTCTGCCTCCTTGGCGTCGACCCAGCCGCCTTCGGAACCGTCGCTATGGTGTTCCTTTTTCCAGAACGGCGCCCGTGATTTCAAATAGTCCATCAGGAAATTCGCGGCCTCGAACGCCGCCTGCCGGTGGGCGGAAGCCGCCACTACCAGCACGATGTTTTCGCCGGGCGCGATCTTGCCGTGGCGATGGATCGCGGTGAGCCCCTGCAGTGGCCAGCGCTCGATTGCCTCGCCGGCGATGCGGGATATCTCGGCTTCCGCCATGCCGGGATAATGTTCGAGCTCGAGCGCGGAGAGCCTGCCTTGCTCGTCGCGGCAAAGGCCGGAGAAGGTCACCACAGCGCCGATGTCGTTGCGACCCCTGGTCAGCCTGGCGATCTCGGCGGCGACGTCGAAATCCTCCGCCTGGATGCGCACGACCGGCACCACCGCGGACATGGTTCAGCCACCGGTCATCGGCGGGAACAGCGCGATCTCGCGCGCGCCGGCAATCTTCTCGCGGTGCTCGACATGTTCCTGATTGATGGCGACGCGGATCACGTCAGGATATTGCAGCGCGTTCTCGTACTCTTCGCCGCGCGATTTCAGCCAGCGCAACAGGTCGGCGACCGTTTCGATGCCGGCCGGCAGTTCGACCTCTTCCTCCGGTCTGCCGATCCGCTCGCGCACCCAGGCGAAATAGATGAGCTTGGTCGACATTTTATTCATCCATGATGTGCTTGAGGCCGGCGCGGAAATAGTCGTAGCCGGTGTAGAGCGTCACCAGGGCTGCGATCCACAGCAGCACCAGCCCGGTCTGGGTGGTCAGCGGGAAGATCTTGTCGCCGGCGGGACCTGCAAGCAGGAAGGCGATGGCGATCATCTGGATGGTGGTCTTCCATTTGGCCAACTGCGTCACCGGCACCGAAACCTTCAGGGCCGCCAGATATTCGCGCAGGCCCGAGACCAGGATCTCGCGGCACAGGATGATGATCGCCGCCCATAGCGACCAGCCGGCGATGCCGGCATGGCGGTCGGTGTCGGCGGCAAGCAGCAGCAGGCAAGTGGCGACCAGCAGCTTGTCGGCGATCGGGTCGAGCATCTTGCCGATGTTGGAGGTCTGCTGCCAGGCGCGCGCCAGATAGCCGTCGAAGTAATCGGTGATCGAGGCGAGCAGGAAAATGATGAGCGCCGACCAGCGCGCGAAGTCGCTCGATTTCAGATGGCCTTCCAGGAAGAAGCACAGCACCACCAGCGGCACCGCCAGGATGCGGGCATAAGTGAGCATGTTGGGCAGGTTGAATGCGCGCTGAGCCATGTTTTGGGAACTCTTTCTGCCTGCTTAGTCAAATCAGAAGCGAATGTGGGGGGTCAACAGGCCAGAATCGATTAGCCAGCCGAAATGTCGGCAATACGTCTTAGCTCTCGTGAAAATGATTGTAGACCAATTTCGCCACCTGCTCGGAAATGCCGTCGACCTTGACCAGGTCCTCGACGGCGGCGCGGCTGACCGCCTTGGCCGTACCAAAATGCATCAGCAGCGCGCGCTTGCGGCCGGGGCCGATGCCGCTGATCTCGTCGAGCGGGCTCTTGACCATCTCCTTCTTGCGGCGGGCGCGGTGCGAACCGATGGCGAAACGATGGACCTCGTCGCGCAGCCGCTGGACGAAATAGAGGACCGGATCGCGTACGGGCAGCGAGAATGGGGCCTTGCCCTTGACGAAGAAGCGTTCGCGGCCTGCATCACGGTCCTGACCCTTGGCGATGCCGATGGCCACGACGCGGTCCTCGATGCCGAGATCGGCGAGGATCTTGCGCACCGCCGTCATCTGCCCTTGGCCGCCGTCGATGAGGATGACGTCGGGCCAGGCGGGGAAGCCGCCGGCGTCCTCGATATCGTCGCCCGGTCCGGTAGGGCCCGCCTCGTCCGCGCCCTCGGTTTGCGGGGCATCGCCATGTTCCTTCAACAGCCGCGAGAAGCGCCGCTGCATCACCTCGCGCATCATGCCGAAATCGTCGCCCGGCGTGATCTCGGTCGAGCGGATGTTGAACTTTCGATACTGGTTCTTCACAAAACCTTCCGGCCCGGCGACGACCATGGCGCCGACGGCGTTGGTGCCCATGATGTGCGAGTTGTCATAGACCTCGATGCGCACCGGCGGTTTTTCCACGCCGAAGGTCTCGGCAAAGCCAGTGAGCAGCCGCGCCTGGGTCGAGGTTTCGGCGAGCCGCCGGCCGAGCGCCTCGCGCGCGTTCTGCCGCGCGTTGTCGGTCAGGTCCTTCTTCTCGCCGCGCTGCGGCACGGAGATCGACACCTTGCGGCCGGCGCGGGTGGAGAGGGCCTCCGCCAGCAAGTCCTGGTCCTCGACGCCATGCGACAACAGGATGGTGCGCGGCGTCGGCTTGTCGTCGTAGAACTGCGCCAGGAACGATCCCAGCACCTCGCCGGCTTCGAGCGCCGGATCGGCCTTGGGAAAATAGGCGCGGTTGCCCCAGTTCTGGCCGGTGCGGAAGAAGAACACCTGGATGCAGACCTGGCCGCCCTCCTGATGGATGGCGAAGACATCGGCCTCGTCGACGGTCTGCGGATTGATGCCTTGATGGCTCTGCACATGCGACAGCGCCGCCAGCCGATCGCGATAGATGGCGGCGCGTTCGAAATCGAGGTTCTCCGAAGCCTGCTGCATGGCGGCGGAGATCTCCGTCTTCACCTTCTGGCTGCGGCCGGAGAGAAAATCCTTCGCCTCGGCGACAAGCCTTGCATAGTCGCCGTGCGAGATTTCGCCGGTGCACGGGCCGGCGCAGCGCTTGATCTGGAACAAAAGGCAAGGCCGGGTGCGGTTCTCGTAGAAGGAGTCGGTGCAGCTCCTGAGCAGGAAGGCGCGCTGCAGCGAGTTGATGGTACGGCCAACTGCGCCGGCCGAGGCGAAGGGGCCGAAATAATCGCCCTTGCGCGAGCGCGCGCCGCGGTGCTTGTAAATACCGGGCGAGACATGATCGCCGGTCAATAGGATATAGGGGAACGACTTGTCGTCGCGCATCAGCACGTTGAAGCGTGGCCGCAAGCGCTTGATGAGGTTGGCTTCAAGCAGCAGCGCTTCGATCTCGGTACGGGTGACGACGAACTCCATGGTCGACGTCTCGCGCACCATGCGGCCGATGCGGCTGGTGTGGAACCGGCCTTGCGCGTAGCTGGTGACCCGCTTCTTCAGGCTGCGTGCCTTGCCGACATAGAGCACGTCGCCGGCGGCATTCATCATGCGGTAGACGCCGGGCGCATTGGGCAGCCGCTTTACCAGCGTCTGGATCACCTCGGCGCCGACCATGCCGTCGGCGTCGCCGGCATGCGGGGTCCAGTCGATGGCGGTGAAGGTAACGTCCGGACCGCTGGCTGCAGGCTCGACGACTTCCTCGGCCGCCTCGTCCTCGAGGTCGATTTCGGGCGGCAGGTCGTCGGCGCCACCGCGCGTTTTTTGTTTCTGGTCCATGGGGCTCATTCCGTCATGCCTGTCACATCGGGCGTCTGCCATGCAAGATGCTGGCCGCCGTCAAGCGCGATCATCTGGCCGGTGACCGAGCGTGCCGCCCAGAGATAACGGATAGTGGCACCGAATTCCGGCAATTCCGGGCCGCGTTTCAGGATCAGCCCGGCAATCTGGGCATCGAAATCGCTGTCGTGCTGGCGCGTGTTCTTCAAGGTCGGGCCAGGACCAATGGCGTTGACACGGATGCGGGGACCCAGCGCCTGCGCCATCATCTCGGTCGCCGCCCACAAGGTCGACTTCGACAGCGCATAGGAAAAATAACGCGGCGTCGGTCGCCAGACGCGCTGATCGATCATGTTGACGATCAGCCCCTCACTGTTCTGCGGCAAGGCCCGGGCGAAAGTCTGCGCCAACAGCGCCGGCGCCTTGACATGCATGGCGAAATGGCGATCCCAGGCCGGCCAGTCGAAATCCTCAACGCTGTCGTGCTCGAACAGCGAGGCGTTGTTGACCAGCAGCGACACCGGCCCGAGCGCCGCCGCCGCGCGACCGACCAGGTCGCCGACGGCGTCCATCTCGGTCAGGTCGGCAGCAATCACTGCGGCCCGGCCATGTCGACCAAAATGACCACTGGTGATCTGGGCCGCCAGTTCCTCCGCCTCGGCCAGCGAGCGATTGCAATGAATGGCGACGGCAAAACCATGCGCGGCAAGATCTTCGACGATCGCCCTGCCGATCCGCTTCGCCCCGCCCGTCACCAGTGCCGTCGCGGCGACCTTGCTCATCTGTCAATCCTTAATCCGATGCCGATTCCGACCTGCCGGGATCGCGCCGGCAAATTATGGCCCGCCAAGCGTTAAATCCCATTTCCACCTGGGGCAGGATTGTGGCAAAGTGGCCGGTGGGCGTTTTGGCTCGACCGGAATTCGGGCCAGCCCGCCCGCAATATAGGGCGCTGGAGCCCTTACACCAAGCCGTGTGCAGTGCAGCACGGCGAACCTGCTGACATTCGCTGTTGCGAAGATGCAACGTCAAGGTTCTGCCTCATTCGTGCCAGGTAATGACCCAAGTTCAGGTTCGCTTCAGCCGCATTTCGACACGACATTTGGAACCGTTGAACGCCGGATCCGTTTCACCCCCCGGACGGGTTGAGGGCGCTCATGAAAAAACAAGCCTGTGTCCTGTGGCTTAAGGAGTAAAGAACAATGCAAGCCAATCTTAAATTTGCGCGACCGCTCGCGGTGGCGTTTGGGCTGTTCGCCCTCGGCGGAACCGCCTATGCCGCGGACGTGGTTCAGGAAGAGCCGCCGGCACCTGCCCCGATCGCAGAACTTCCGGTCGCATCCTGGGCCGGTCCCTATGCCGGTGTGAGCGTCGGCTACGGCTTCGCTGGCCATGCCAAAGCCAAAGACATTGGCGTCGACGTTGACACCAAGGGTTTTGTCGGCGGCGTCTTCGGCGGCTACAACTGGCAGCAGGAGAACTTCGTCTACGGTGCCGAAGCCGATATCGGCTATAACGGCGTCAAGGGCGACGATGCCGGCATCGAGGCCAAGGGCGGCTTCGAGGGTTCGCTGCGTGCCCGTCTCGGCTACGCTGTCACCCCGGACATCCTGCTCTACGGCACCGCCGGTGGCGCGCTGAAGAACCAGAAGATAGAAGCGGCCGGCGTCAGCGACACCAACACCCAGTTTGGCTGGACAGCCGGCGTGGGTACCGACATCAAGATCACCGACAATGTGTTCGGCCGTGTCGAGTATCGTTACACGGACTTCGGCAGGAAGGACTTCGACGGTATCGGCAAGGTCAAGTCGACCGACAATCGCGTCACCTTCGGCGTCGGTATGAAGTTCTAAGTCGTCCAAGCCACGACACGAAAAAGCCGGGCCTCGCGCCCGGCTTTTTTTGTTGGCATCGGTTGAGACCGCTTGTCCTCAAGCCGGGATGGCGGGCTTCAGCTCCGGGAATTTCTCGTCGAAGCGTGCCGCCCAGCGCGTCAGCCGGCCGCGGCCCTTTTCCCATTTTCCAGCGAAGCGCAGCGAGAGATAGCCGAGGCAGGCGCGCAGTGCGATCTGGCCGAGGGTGATTTTCTTCGGCAGCTTCGGCGGGTTCGCGTTGAGCAGATCGAGCGCGGCCGAAATCTTCGTCCACTGGCGCTCGAGCCAAGGCTGGTAGACCATCTCTTCCGGCCGTGTGCGCCGCTCATAGACCATCGACAGCGCGCAGTCGCAGATGCCGTCGGCCAATGCCTCCAGCACCTCCGCCTCAAGGCGCTTGTCGGGATTGCGCGGAAACAATGCGTTCTTCGACATCCGGTTGAGATGCTGGGTGATGGCGCGGCTGTCGTGGACCGAGCGGCCGTCATCGAGCACCAGCACCGGGATCTTGCCGAGCGGATTGGCGCCGATCAGTTCGGCCGGCCTTTCCTCGGTCTTTATCGGCACGAGATCGACCGCAATGCGGGCATGAAGTGCTGCCATGCGCACCTTGGAACTATAGGGGGAAGTAGACGCGTAGAGCAGTCTGGGCATTGTCGATTCCTGTTTGTCGGCTACAGCTCCATACGTCCTGTTGGACGCGCAAAAGGACGCGGTAGCATTGTGACTTCGCGCATGACCCTTACCGAAAATCGATTCCGACAGGGGCTCGTGCGTGGCACTGTTGACCGATCATGCAGGGTTCATCAACGGCCAGAGGCGGAAAACCGCGCCGCCAGCGTGCAGCCATAGTCTCGCGTTCGGATGCGATGAGCCGGAGGTGCGGCGGCAGACGCGAGCAGGTCGGACAATCCAGATCCGAGCAACTACCAACTCGGCCTTGCACCGAAGGTTGGTTTTGGCAGCCACGAATATCCCACCGGACTTCGCCGCATGGCGAAGTCCTGGGAGCTGCGAAAAGACGTCTTCCTCCCGCCTCTTTCTGGTCCTGCCCGACTGTCAACCAAGAAGCGAGGCGCCTGTCCGGCATCCCGCCCTGGCTGTCTTGAGTACTGTCCCCTGCGACAGCAGGACCGCGACTACTTCTTGGCCTTCGCCTTTGCGGGCGCTGCCTTCGGCTTGGCCGCGGGCGCTGCTTTCTTCACTGCTGCAGAAGATTTCGCAGCGGCGGCCTTTGCCGGTGCTGCCTTCTTCGCAGCGGGCTTCGCCGCGGCCTTTGCAGCCGGCTTCTTGGCCGGTGCCGCCTTCTTTGCCGGTGCAGCCTTGGCCTTGGCCGGTGCTGCTTTTGCCTTGGCCGGTGCTGCTTTCTTCACGGCTGGTTTTGCCGCGGCCTTGGCGGCCGGCTTTTTGGCCGGCGCTGCTTTTGCCTTAGGCGCAGCGGCCTTCGCTTTGGCCGCGGGTGCTGCTTTCTTCACAGCAGTTGCGGCCTTTGCCGCGGCTGCTTTTGCCGGTGCTTTCTTTGCCGGTGACTTTGCCGGTGCCTTGGATGCCGGCGCTTTGGATGACTGCTTAGCCATATCATGCCCCTTCCGTTGTGCCGACGGCCGTTATTGACCCGGCGCGCATTGCATATCTGACTCGCGGCTTGCTAGCCAGCGAAGCATTAGAATGATTTTTGTAGCTTAAGTTTCGGTTACGGCGAGCGCGCGACCATTTTACCCGCGCAAAAATCGGCTGCGAATCTTTGTGTCCCGCAGCGAAGTTCTGCGACAGAAATTCTGGTCGCTCTATCTCGACCGGTCTTCTCGTCAAGCTCATGACCTGTTCGACCAGCTTTGCGCTTCAACGTCCGACGCTCGGCGCGAACATTGTCAAGAGCGAAGGCGGTCGCCCGCCTCGTCTTGTCCGAAACGATAAACTACAGGTAAGTAGGAAGCAACGCGACGAGCACGCCGCTGCACTATCTTGCACGACGCGATGAAAGTAAGCAGACAGCTCGCATTTCTGAAGGACAGGATATCCGTCGATAGATCCGGTCGAGCCGACCGTGATCGAAAGCGCTTGGCCGTTCAGGCGCCGAGCGGCTCACGGCCTATCTGCAGCCGGCGCGAAGGCTCGGCCCTGTGGAGATGGACGGCGAAGGTATCCCATGGCGGCATGACCGAAATCTGCGCCAGGATGCGCCCCGCTTCACCGCGATGATAGCCGCCGTGCAGTACGACGTGGGTCAGCATTTCCTGTCGCGACATCAATGCCTTATCCCCGTCGGTGAACACGAATGCGACGGGCTCGGACAGCTGCCGCGACGAAACGGTTTCGAGATAATCGAGATACCAGCGATCGGTCGCTGCGACCGCGGCGCGAAGTTCGTCGAACGCCGGCGTGTCCTCGGTGGTGTCGGCGGAGTAGCCATGGCTTGCGTCAACCAGGTGCGCCGAGAATATCCGCGACACCACATGGCTGTGATCGACGAGCCGTATCACGGCCTGCCGTTCCTTGCCGTGAACATGCGGGTCGAGACTCGCGA
Organism: Mesorhizobium sp. M0698; assembly: GCF_040320455.1. Taxonomy (NCBI): domain Bacteria; kingdom Pseudomonadati; phylum Pseudomonadota; class Alphaproteobacteria; order Hyphomicrobiales; family Phyllobacteriaceae; genus Mesorhizobium; species Mesorhizobium sp. M0698. The sequence continues at coordinate 79,141 of NZ_JAMYPQ010000005.1, forward strand.
GCTTTTCCAGCAGTTCGTCATTGGCCCAGGCCTGATAGGCAAACAGGCTGCGAAGCAGAGCGAGCGCATTCATGGTCGGTGTCCTTTTCCGGAAATGCGAGTATGTTGTTTATATTTTCAGGAGAATGGGCGAACGTGTCTACTCGCATTGCAAAACCGCATCCGCGCATGCGCAAACAGCCGCGCCAGGCGCGTTCCAGAGCAACCGTCGAGGCGATCATCGAGGCGGCGGCTCATGTTCTGAGCGGGCTGGGGTGGGCCGGCTTCACCACCAACAAGGTTGCCGAGACAGCAGGTGTAAGCATCGGCACGCTCTACCAGTATTTTCCCGACAAGCTTTCCCTGCTCGCTGCCGTCCGGCGCCGTCACTTCGATCATGTGCTGTCGGTCATTCGCGATTCGGCGGAAGACCAAAAGCCGCTCAGGAAATTCGCGCAGGAGCTGGTGCGCGGCATGATCGCGGCGCACAGCATTCACCCGACACTACACCAGGTGCTGCTCGACGAGACGCCGGGCGATCGCGGCTCCAGGGCCGCCCATGCTTCGTTCCAGGCGCAATACCTCAATCACTATGCGACTGCTGTCGCCACTTATCGCAAGCCAAGGAAAGGCGCCGACATGCAGACCGTGGCGCGCGTGCTGTCGTCAGCGATCGAGGTGTGATCCACAATGCGGCACGCCGGAACATGCTCGCCGCGCCGGAGCTGCAAAAGCAACTCGTCGACCTGATCTGCGCCTACCTATCGGGAGCAGGCCGCATCGGTCGATAGCGCATGGCACGGCGGAAGTCGGGATTTCTGTGTGTCGTTCAAACCCGGCTTATGAGGTGCGGCAAGGACGATGCCAACAATGCCGCACCTGATGCGGCCAAGAGTGTGAGGACGATCTTTCGAAAAGTCGCCTCGCTAACGCCGATGTAGAGTCTCGCGCCAAGGAGTGTCGGTATCAACATCGCCGGCGCGACGACGGCAAACATCGGCAGCATTTCGAGCTTGATCTTTCCGGCCGCAAGATAGGCGGCCATCGTCATGGAGAGGGTCACAAGGTTGAAATTCTGGATGACAATACGCTGCCTGTCCTTTTCCCATTGGCGCAGCACGCACCACAGCGTTGGAACCGGGCCGGTGAAGCCGCCAAGTCCACCCATGATGCCGCCGACCAGACCTATTGCACCGTCTGCAACAGGACCCCCGACCGTGATGGGAGGGAGGCGACGCGCAAAGAGCATCAAGGGACACCAAACGACCAGCAGCGCGCCGAAGACCAGCTTGAACAACTGCACATCCAGCAAGGGCAGGATGGCGACACCGACCGGAATCCCTATGGTCCCGCCGATCAGGAAGGGCAGCAGAAGCCTGAGATCGAAACCCCGGCGGACGGTGACGGCAGCGATGATCTGACCGGTGAGCGCCCCAAAGACCGCCATGGCAGCAGCAAGCTGGGGCTCCACGGTCCAAACCCAAATCGACATGGCAACCAGGCTGAAAGCGAACCCGGAAAGCCCCTGGACGAAGCCTGCAACGACCGCGCCGAGAGCAACAGTATAAACAAGCGAATCCATGTGGTGCTGTTTCCCCGCAAACTCGTGACAGCAGATCGCGCTTCCCGCGAATGCTGCGCCGCATGGAAACGGTGACGGTCGATCAGGTGGCCGGTGCTAAAAAGTCGGAATCAGCGAGTGCGCGATCAGCGCAGGACGCGGCAGCGGCCGTTGTAGACCATCCAGCGGTCGAAGCCCGAGACGCAGAATTCGACATTGTCGCCGATCGAGGCAAAACCCTGGCCTTCCTCGATCAGGTACCAGATGGTGCGGGCGCCGCCGTCGGAGAGGCTGACGGTGGCGCCGCAATAACGGCGGCCGATCGGCCAGGTGTCGTCGGCCGGCAGATAGCGATGCTGGTGGATGCGCTGGAAGTCGACGATCTGCACATCGGGCAGATGCGGCACGTGATGCACCTGATAGGAGAAGCGGTCGGTGATCTTGTTCAGCACCCAGGCCTCGCCGCAGACGCCGCTATCCTCGTCGGTATAGATTGCAAGGTCGGCCGCCTGGACTGCCTGGGTGACGCCAAGAGGCGCGGCCAGCGGCGTGCAAAAGGCGAGCAGTGCGGCAAGGGCGGATTGGGCGAAGCGAGTCATGGCAGCCTCTCAAGGTCGACTGCGTGCACTGTGCGGATTCGCTGACGCGCGGTCAAGCGGTTGTAGCGACCGTGGTTGTGGTGACGATGGTTGCGCTGACGGAACGGCAGGGCCGCGCCTCAAACTACTCTCCCGCCAGCCAGTCCAGCGTCCAATGCGACGGCTGCTCAAGTGCAAGCAGCCGGTGCAGCGCCGGCAGCAGCGTCCGTAACTCGCCTTCCAGCGTGAAGGGCGGATTGACCACCACCATGCCGCAGCCGTCGAGGCTCGGCTCGACGGCGTCCGGCCTGATCTCAAAACCGATGTCGAGCAGCTTCGAAATGCCCGTCTGCTTCAGCGCCTTGCGGAAGGCGGCGACCGCCCTGCGGTCCTTGAGCGGATACCACAGCGCGTAAATCCCTCCTGGCCAGCGCCGATGGGCTCTTTGCAGCCCGTCGACCAAGCGACCGAACTCGCCCTCTTCCTCGAAAGGCGGATCGATGAGCACGAGGCCGCGCTTTTCCTTTGGCGGCAGATGCGCGCCGAGCGCCAGCCAGCCGTCGAGCTCGATCACCCGGGTCTGGAAGTCACCGTCGAACAGCGCCTTCAGCCTGACGACATCCTTAGGGTGCAGTTCGACTGCCGACAGCCGGTCCTGCTTGCGCATCAGGTGCCGGGCGATCAGCGGCGAACCCGGGTATTTTTTCACGCCGCCGTCCGGATTGAGCGAATTTACGGCTTCAAGATACGGTGACAGCAGTGCCGCCGCCGGCGCATCGAGGGCCGCATCGACGAGCCGGCCGATGCCGCCTTGCCATTCGCCGGTCTTTTGCGCTTCGGTCGAGGACAGATCGTAGCGACCGATCCCGGCATGGGTGTCGATGACCCGAAACGCCTTGTCCTTCTGCTTCAGATATTCGATCAGCCGACTGAGCACGACATGCTTGACGACATCGGCGAAGTTCCCGGCATGGTAGGCGTGGCGATAGTTCAATTGGAGCCCCTGCCCCAGCGCGGCGGTGGCGGCTGCGAGTTTGGATTTTCCGGCCGGCGGCCGCCGAAACGGAATGCCAGCACCAGCCCGACCAGGCCGGCCGCCATCAGGGAAAAACCGACCGGGCGCGCCCGGCGGTCGACCTCGCCGGCACCCGAGCGCAGGACGAGATCGACGGCCCGCATCGGAATGCCTTCGGCGTCGCCCGGACCGACGGTGAAGATGTAGGAACCAGGGGTAACGGTCGGGATCAGGCCGGCCTCGTCGCGAAAGATCCTGTCCGGCAGTTGCGGGCTGACCTGGCGCGGATTGTCGGAGTGATTGAACTGCAGCGTCGAGGCGAGCACCGTCCTGCCGCCGGTGGCGGCAGTGAGGGTCAACACAGTGCGCTGCTGCGAGACGATGCGCTCGGCTCTTGCCGTAAGATCGACCAGCACGCGTAGCGGCCCGTCGCGTGCGCTCAGGGGTACCGTCACCGGCTTGAACCGGCCCTGGTCATACACCCGCCAGGTGCCGATCTCACGGCCGGAGAAGTTGGTCATCGCCCAGGGGTAGACGACGCCGATGCCGGTACCGATGAGCAGGATCAGGGCGAACAGAGAGCGCATGAGGTCAAGACCCGGTATTCGGCGCGTTGGCGCCGTCGCGGGCGCGCTCCATTTCGTCCAGGAGCATGTCAAGGCCGAGATCAAACGTCCGGTCGAATTCGGCGGTGCCGAAATAACGCCCCGCCGCAGCTACTTTTGGAAAATCCTGCGCCAGTTGCTCATCGCTGACGGTGCTCACGGCCGAAGGCCCCTTTGCATAGCCGGCAGTCTCGTCGAGGATGGCACCCATCAGATAATAGCCGGTGGTGCGGAACAGCCGCGCACCCAGTTCCGGTCGGAAGCCGCCGGCCTCGAACAGGCCAAGGATGCCGTTCAGCCAAGTGAGACACGTCGGCGAATTCATCCGGTAGGTTACAAGGAACGTGGCAAAGGCCGGGTGCTCACGCGCGACGCGGCGGAAATCCTGCACGGCAATGCGTAACCTTTGTCGCCAAGGGAGGTCCGCGTCGGGCATTTCGAGGGAGCCGATCAGCCGATCCACCAAGGCTTCGAAGAGATGCGCCACCGAAGGAAAGTGGTGATAGATGCTCATGGCTTCGCAGCCGAGTTCTGCCGCCAGCTTGCGCATCGAAAACCCGGCGAGGCCCTCGCTCTCGATAACCTTCAAAGCCGCATCCTCGATCATCTCGCAAGACAGCCGGCCGCGCAGTCGCTTTTTTTTGATCGATGTGTCCATGGTGCCGCTTGACAACTTACGCTGTAAGGTTCATTTTGACATTACCTTACACCGTAAGGCAAACAAACGCCAGAGGAGAATGTCATGTCTGCCTATCGTACTCTTTCATCAACGCATTCTTCCATCCGCCGCGCCTGCCTGCTCGCCGCCACCTGTGTGCTGACCCTGGCTGCAGCTCCTTCTTATGCCGATGAGTATGACGCGACCGTCAAGGACATCCAGTCGACCATGGGCGGGGTGCCCGGTTTCGTAAAGCAGTTCCCGAAAGCCGGTCTGCCCGGTGCATGGGCCGAGGTCAAGGCCATCCAGCTCAGCGACAAGACGGCGCTGCCGCCGAAGGTCAAGTCGCTGATCTCGCTGGCGGTGGCGGCGCAAATCCCGTGCAACTACTGTATCTGGTCGGACACGCAGGACGCCAAGCGCGCCGGCGCCACCGACGAGGAGATCCAGGAGGCGGTCGCCGTTTCAGCGCTGACCCGCCATTGGAGCACCATCTTCAACGGCATGCAGGTCGATTTCGATACGTTCAGGAAGGAGATGGGCGGGCAGTAATGCTTTCGTTATTAGAGCGGGACGCGTTCAGACTGAATTAGCCTTCCCGCTCCGACTGTTTGTGTGATCCGCCAGCACCTCATTGATGACCCGCCACGATTTTTCCGCCTCGCGCTGGTTGCCGTCATGTCCCGAAGCGACGATCAGCGCCTTCCACAACGCCCAGCCCCGTGCGCGCGCCCAGCTGTGCTCGTCAAGGGCAATGGCGTCGCGGAACGCCTGACGGCTCTCGCCGTAAAATTCCGTCCACGCGATCACCAGATCACAGGCAGGATCGCCGATAGCCGAACTACCGAAATCGACGACCGCGTAGAGCTTGCCATCTTCGACGAGCAGATTGCCCGAGGCGACGTCGCCATGGACCCAGACCGGCGGCCCTTGCCTTCGCGCGGAAAGGGCCGTCGCCCACACGGCCTCGGCGGCGGCCTTGTCGATGCGGCCGCCGAGCGCCGAGAGCGCGGCTCGGGTCTCGGCGTCGTAGACCGAAAGCCGGCCACCGCGGTGGAAATTATGCTGCCCTGCCGGTGGCCCATCGGCAGCGTCGATCCGGTAGAGCGCAACCAGAAAGCCGGCCAGCGAACGGGCGAACTCGGTAAGATCGGCAATCAGTCCACCAGCCGCCGGTCTGCCGCCAAGCCAGCGATAGACGGACCAAGGCCATGGATAGCCTTCCCCGGGCGCGCCTTTGGCCAGCGGCACGGGTATCGGCAGAGGCAGGTGAGGCGCCAGGCGGGGCAGCCAGCGATGCTCCTTCTCGACCTGGGCGACATAGGCGGCAGCGCTCGGCAGCCGCACCGACATGCTGTCGCCCAGCCGGAACGTGCGGTTGTCCCAGCCGCCAGGCTCGACCGTCTCTACCGGCAGGTCCGCCCATTTGGGGAACTGCGCGGCAATCAGCCGGCGAACAAGTGCGGCATCTATCGGCATGCCTGGCGTTCGTTCATCGGGCGGCATCGAGCTTGCTCCGGTCTTCTGAATAGCCGGCGGTCCATCTTTTTGTCATCGCACTCTTGCGGCGCCAGTGATTCCCTTGCCGGCAAATTCTCTAAGCCTTGCGTTCCCAGCGCCGGTCAGGCGTTTGCTGCCAGTAGGTCACGGTGTGGCCGGCCTCCTTCATTGTCTTCCAATGCGTGCGTGCCGCCTCTAGCTGGGCTGCATCGTGGCCGTCGAACAGGAACACGGCGCGCTGGTAGCCGCCAAGCTCCGGCGGCGCCGCCCCATCGACCAGGAAGCGTATCTGCGCCTGGTTCGGATTGTCGGGGCCGACGGTCAGAAGCACCGGCTGCTCGGCGGGATGGGCTTCGCGATCCGTTGCGTGGGCCAGGAATGAATCGTCCCGGAAAGTCCACAGATGCTGGTCCAGCGCGTCGCGCCGTTCCTCGGTGCCGGTCTGCACCACGGCGCGCCAACCGCGATCGACACTGCGCTCCAGGAGGCCGGGCAGCGCATCCTCCAGCGTCGATTCGGTCAGGTGATAAAACAGAATCTCGGCCATGCGTTCAGTCTACATTGTCGGAGTCCCGCCCCAGCCGCTCATTGCTCGTAATGATCGCGCACCAGCCGGTCGAGCAGCCTGACGCCGAAGCCGGAAGCCCATGACTGGTTGATCTCGTTGGAAGGCGCGCCCATCGCGGTGCCGGCGATGTCGAGATGCGCCCAGGGCGTGTCCTTGACGAAGCGCTGCAGGAACTGCGCGGCGATGATGGCGCCGCCATGGCGGCCGCCGATGTTCTTCATGTCAGCATTCTTGGAATCGATCAGCTTGTCGTATTCGGCACCGAGCGGCATGCGCCACACCCGCTCCTGCGTCGCCTGTCCGGCCGCCGTCAGCCGGTCCGCCAACTCGTCATTGTTGGAGAACAGGCCGGCATAATGCTGGCCGAGCGCGACCATGATGGCGCCGGTCAGCGTCGCCAGATTGATCATGAATTTCGGCTGGAAGCGGTCGTTGCAGTACCAGAGCGCATCGGCCAGCACCAGGCGGCCCTCGGCGTCGGTATTGAGCACTTCGATAGTCTGGCCCGACATCGAGGTGACAATGTCGCCCGGTCGCTGAGCGTGGCCGTCGACGGCGTTTTCAACCAGCCCGACAATGCCGACGACATTGACCTTCGCCTTGCGCGCGGCCAGCGCGTGCATCAGCCCGGTGACGGCAGCAGCGCCGCCCATGTCGCCCTTCATGTCCTCCATGCCCGACGCCGGCTTGATCGAATTGCCGCCGGTGTCGAAGGTGACGCCCTTGCCGACGAAGGCGACCGGGCTTTCCTTGGCCTTGCCGCCGTCCCACCGCATGACCGCGATGCGGGCGCCACGCGGCGAACCCTGCGCTACGCCCAGCAGCGAACCCATGCCGAGCTTCTTCATCTCCTTCTCGGCCAGGATCTCGACCGTGACGCCGAGCGCCTCCAGTTCGGCGATGCGGGCGGCGAATTCCACCGGTCCCAAAACATTGGCCGGTTCATTGACCAAATCGCGCGCCAGCAAGACGCCGTCGATCACCGCCGCTTCATCGGCGAAGGCCTTCTTTGCAGCTGCCGGATCGGCGGTGTGAATAGTCACCTTGACCGGCTTTTTTGGCTCGCGCTTGTCGTCACCATTGTTCTTTTTGGTCTTGTACTTGTCGAAGGAATAGCTGCGCAGCAGGATGCCCGCTGCAAGCTGAACGGCTTGCCTGCCGCTGACGGCCGCACCGGGAAGATCGAGCACGACGGCCACTTCGGTTGCCTTGCGAAAGGACGCGGCAATCGTGCCGCCGAGCTTCAGCCAGGCGTAATCATCGAGATTGGAACCCTTGCCGGCACCGACCGCCACCAGCCGCTCGAGCGATGTCCCTTCCGGTGCCAGCACTTCGACCAGGCTGGCGAATTTGCCGATGAAGTCGGCGACCGGAAAAGCCCGCTCGAGGGTCTTTGCCGGATCGCAAGCCCTGGCGGCATCGCTGAGGCCGCCCTCGTCGGCCACCAGAACGAAAACGCTGCCCTTTTTGGGCGCGGCGAATTTGGCGAAGGCGATCGAGGGTCTCGAATTCATCATGTCCTGCTTTCGGGGAAGTGCGTTGGATTATCGCGAGAAACGTTCGTCAGTGAGCGGCGGGTTGAAACAGCTCGATGACATTGCCCGATGGGTCTTCGAGCAGCGTCTGGGAACCGCCGACGCCCGTTATGATATCGTTGCGAAAGACAAGTCCAGCACTCTTGAGGTGCGCAACCTCTTCTTTCAGGTCCGGCACCACCAACAGGATGCGATTCCAACCTCCCGGCACCGGCTGCCGGCCATCCGGCATCGCCCGTGCACCCGAACTGCCGGGTCCGCTTAGAAGGAGCCGTAAAGCGCCGCGTGTGACGGAAGCGAAAGCCGGTCGCGCGTCCTGTTCAACAGCGAAGCCCAGATGTCCACAGTAGAAGTCGATCGAGGCGGCGACATCATCGACCATGTAGCGAATGCTGACTGGCGTCATGACCATTGACCTTTCGGTTTGAGCACGTTTCAACAAGGCGTGTCTATTGCGGGCGGAACAGTCGGCATAGTCCGGCTCATTATCGCTGCTTGACAATCCGCGCCGCTATCGTCCTGGCCTGAATGCGGGCGTTGGCGAAACAACCGCGAATGCTCGGCCGCATGCCGGTAAACCACAGGCCGGGCAATTTCGGATCGGCATCGCCGCCGTTGAAAAGCGGAACGCCCTTGCCGTCGAGAACGCCGAGCTTGCCGACCATCTGCTCCAGACCGGTGCGATAGCCGGTCGCTGCAATGACGATATCGGGCGTGATCAACCTGCCGTCATTCAATACGATGCCGTCTTGGGTAAATTCCCGCAATGGTGGCAGCACCACGATCGTGCCTGCCTTGATGGCGCGAACCGCGCCGTCATCGGCTGCGATCGCGGTGTAGTCGGCGCTCAGACGGCTCGCACCGCCTGTGGGAGCCGGCGGAAGCCCAAATTTCGTCAAGTCGCCGAAAACCAGGCGCTGGGTTGTCGCCATCACCGCATCGGCCAGCCGCACCGGCAAGCTCGCCATTAACGGTGAAAGCCTGTGGACGGCGACCTTGCCGATGCGTTTCGGCAGCAGCGACGGGCCGTTGCGGGCCGACAGCCAGATGCTTTGGGCATCTGCATTCGCAAGATGATTGAGTGCATCGAACCCCGAATTGCCGGCTCCGACGACCAGCACCTTTTTGCCGACGTAGTCCTTCGCCTCGCCAAAATCGGCCGAATGGATAATCCGGCCTGCAAAATCCTTCATGCCTTTCCACGCGGGAATAAACGGCTGCCGGTCGCGCCCGGTGGCGACGACGACATGACGCGCCAGACGACGTCCGGAGTTCGTCCGCACGGTCCAGTGATCGCCGTCGAACGTGATCTCTTCAACGGCAACGCCGAATGCGACCGGCAGACCATGCGCCTGGCTGAAATCGTTCAGATGGCGAATGACGGCCGATTTATGCGGAAAAGCCGGGGTGCCTGCGGGATAGCCGACGCCGGGCAGCGTCGAGAGATCGCGATGCGTATTGAGGTGCAGCCGCTGGTGCCGCCGATGCCAGGGTTCGGCAAGCCGGCTCTCCTTTTCCAGGACGAGCGTCGGTACGCCGGCCTTCATCAAGGCGTGGGCGGCGGCAAGGCCGGCCGCGCCGGCGCCGACCACGATCGCGCCGTCAAAGACGGTTTCCCGACCGGTTTGATCGCGCAATTTTTCCGCTTCCATGCTGGGGCTCGACAGATCCTGACCCGTCTTATCATGTCGCGGCGGTCGCGACCGGCGCGACATTTGGTCGTTTTGCCGCATTTGACAAGACTTTGGCCGAAATCGCTCCCATATGCGATATCGAACCATCCACGATTCGTCGCGGCACGGCCCCGCTTCCCGCCGCAACCTGTTGTTAACCAACAATGTTCGCTCTTTCTTATCCATTGCCGCCGACACTCCGGCCCAGCGGATTTTGCGATCCGGGACAGAACCCAGATCGAACCGCCAAACTGAGCCAGTTGTGCAGCCGGCGCCGGACGACTACCTTGTTCCAAGGCATGATGCCGTTCGAAATCGCCGAGAAAAGCCTTCATGAAGGTCGTTGAACGTTACATCATGCGCCGTGCTTTCGCGGTATTCGCGCTGGCGCTCGTCTGGACGCTGGCGATCGTCTGGACGACTCAGGTGCTCGCCCGCATCGACCTCGTCACCGATAGCGGTCAGTCGGCCCTCACCTTCTTCGAAGTCGCAGCGCTGATCATCCCGACGATCGTTCCGATTGTCGTGCCGTTCGCCCTGGTGGTCGCGGTCGCCCAGATCCTCAGCGTGATGAATTCGGATTCGGAGCTGGCCGTCATCAATGCCGCCGGCGCTTCACGCTGGACCATCGTCAGGCCGATCATGCTTCTGGCACTTGCAGCCAGCGTTTTTTCCTTCGCCGTCGACAATGGCGTCGACCCTTACGCACGCCAGAAGAACCGCGAGTTGATTGCGTCGTCGCGTGCCGATCTGTTGTCGTTGATCATCCAGGAAGGCACCTTCCGTAAGATCGATGACGGCCTGTTCCTGCAGGTTGGCGAACGGCTTCCCGACAACCGTCTCGGCGGCATCTTTGTCGCCGATTCGCGCGAAGAAGGCGTCAATCTCATCTACTACGCCAAGACCGGCAGCATCATCGAACGCGGCGACGAGAAGGTGCTGATGATGAATGACGGCGTCATCCATCGCAAAACCATGACTGGCGACCTCTCGGTGATCCGGTTCACCTCCTACGCCTTCGACTTGTCCGCTTTCATGTCGGCATCATCTGACATCCTGCTCTTGCCGAAGGACCGGACGACCCAGTATCTGCTCAATCCCAGTCCGAACGACAAGATGTACCAGCAAAAGCCGAACAGGTACCTGGCCGAGCTCAACCAGCGTTTTTCCGAGTGGTCCTATTCGCTCGTCTTCGCGCTGATCGCGCTCGCCGTTGCCGGAGATGCGCGCTCGCATCGCGAGGCGCGTGTGCACCCGCTGATCACGGCAATCGCGATCGCACTGTTCGTGCGCTGGCTCGGGTTCTTTGCCGCCGGCAAGGCCGACAAGGTGCCGCAATATGCCTATATGGTCTACGGCGTCCCGATCGTCGCATCGGCGATCGCCATCTGGTTCATCGTGTCCAACCGGACCATGGAACTGCCGGTTGCCTGGGCCGATTGGATAACCAATCTTGCCGGCCGCTTCAGTGACGGCTGGAGCGCCATCAAGCTCCGTTTTGCCAGGCGTGGCGCATCCGGACAGGGGGCCGGCTGATGGGCTGGACTCTGGGTCGGTACTTCTTCTTTCGCTATGTGACGATCACCATCTGGTTCTTCATCGGCCTCTTGGCGCTGGTGTTCCTGATCGATTTCACCGAGCTTTCCGGCCGCACGACCGGCGTGCCGGGCTTCACCTACGCAACTGCGTTCGCCATTTCGGGGCTCAGGATGCCGATGATCATGCTGCAGACGGTGCCGTTCGTCGGCCTGTTCTCGGCGATGGCGACGTTGGTGTCGCTCAACCGCAAATATGAATTGGTCATTGCCCGTTCCGCCGGGGTTTCCGCATGGCAATTCCTGCTGCCGTGCTGCATCGGGGCGCTGCTGTTTGGAGCCTTGTCGGTCGGCGTCATCAATCCGGTAGCCGCGCACGCCTATTCCTGGTCCGAGGAGATCGAGACCCAGCTCCGTTCGGGCAAGTCGAACAGCGTCTCGGCCGATGCTGCGCCCTGGATCAGGCAGAAAACCAACGCCGGCGACACCATCATCGGCGCGCGCGCCATTCTCAATCAAGGCCTGGAGATGGCCGACGCGGTCTTCTTCAGCTTCAGCCCGCAAGGCGACATCATCGAGCGCAAGGATGCGGCGCGCGCCTTTTTGCGGGACGGCTACTGGGAATTGCAGGACGTCAAGGTGTTCCGGGACGGTACCATCCAGTCGTTACCCAGCGATCGGCTGCCGACCAATCTCAAGCCGGAATTCGTGCAAGAGCGGTTGGCGCGCCCTGAGACCATTCCCTTCTACGATCTGCCCGGCAAGATCGAAGTGGCCCGCTCCTTCGGCCTCAAGGCAAATGCCTTCGCCATGCAGTTCAATTCCCTGATTGCGCTGCCCTTCCTGCTTGTCGCGATGACACTGATTGCGGCAACGGTATCAATGCGATTTGCGAGGATGGGGCAGTCGGCAACGATGATTCTGGGTGGCATCGTGGCCGGCTTTCTGCTTTATGTCGTTTCGGTGCTGGTCAAGGCATTCGGCGTAGCGGGATTCGTACCCACGGCCGTAGCGGCTTGGGTGCCGGTTGTCGTGGCTATGTTCTTCGGGGTGACATTCCTGCTATACAAGGAAGACGGCTAGTGAGGGAGGCGGTTTTGCGCAGCCATAGGCACGCCGGTTTGGCACGCCTCTCTGCGGCGAGCGCCTTGGCGTGCCTGCTTGCCAGCGCCGCCCCGGTTGCTCCGGCTTTTGCCCAGGACGTCGGTGAGCTGGCAACGAAGGTTCCGAGCGGCACGCAGATGCTGCTGGCAGCCGATACGCTGGTCTACGACAACGACAAGCAGACCGTGACGGCCGTCGGCGGCGTCCAGATCGACTACGGCGGCAACCGTCTGGTCGCCCAGCGGGTCGAATACAACCGCAACACCAAACGCCTCGTCGCCAGCGGCAATGTCGAACTCGTCAATAGCGACGGCACCAAAATCTATTCGCAGCATGCCGACATCACTGACGATTTCGCCGACGGCTTCGTCAACGCGCTGCGGGTCGAGACCATAGACAAGGCGTATTTCGCCGCCGAAAGCGCGGAGCGCATGGGCGGCGTGCTGACGACGTTCCACAATGGCGTCTACACCGCCTGCGAGCCGTGCGAGGACAAGCCCGACAAAGCGCCGACCTGGCGTATCAAGGCCAGGAAGATCATCTGGAACGGCGAGAAGAAGACGGTTCGCTTCGAGAACTCGAATTTCGAGTTCTTCGGCTTTCCGCTGGCCTATCTGCCGGCTTTCGAGATCGCCGACCCGACGGTCAAGCGCAAGAGCGGCTTCCTGATCCCCGGCGTCGCCTACAAGAGCGATCTCGGCGTCGGTGTTAAAGTCCCCTATTATTTCGCGCTCTCGCCGACCTACGATCTCACTGTCACTGGCAGCGGCTATACCAAGCAAGGTTTCCTTGGTGAGGCCGAGTGGAGGCAGCGCTTCAACAACGGTCAGTACAGCCTGAAGATTGCGGGCATCCGGCAGGAGAATCCCGACGCCTTCATCGACGACAATGGCCACAACGTGAATTCGGGTACCGAAGGCGACCCGAACAGGTTCCGCGGCATGATGGGCACCCAGGGCCAGTTCGCCATCAACCCGCGCTGGGACTTCGGCTGGGACATCCTGCTGCAGAGCGACAAGAATTTCGCGCGCACCTACGACATCGATGGCTTCAACGATAGCGTGCACCGCTCCGAGGTGTACCTGACGGGGCTCAACGATCGCAATTACTTCGACGTGCGCGCCATGCACTTCGAGGTTCAGGAAGACACGCTCGCCAGCGATCCGACTGCACGCGCCGCCAAGCAGCCCTGGGTGCTGCCCTCGCTCGACTACGCCTATATCCCCGACATGCCGGTGGCCGGCGGGCAGCTGTCGTTCGACGTCAACGCGCGGGTCATTGACCGCGACAGGCTCGATACGGCTCTTGCAAATTCGGGCATCCCTTCGTCCGTCAACAACGTCCGCGGCATCGACGGTCAATCCGGCCGCCTTACCGCGGAAGCCGAATGGAAGCGCACCTTCACCACCGATGGCGGGCTTCTGCTGACACCGCTCCTGGCGCTGCGCGGCGACGCCGGCTACGTCAACGCCTCCTCGGCCTCGCTCGACGCCATCAACCAGATGGCGACCAATCTCGGCGTCGAGGACGATATGCGTTCATCGCTTGCCCGCTACATGGCGACCGCCGGCCTTGAGATGCGCTGGCCGGTGCTGTTTTCGATGACCAGTTCCAGCCATGTCTTCGAACCGATGGCGCAGGTATTCATGCGTCCGAACGAGCAATATGTCGGCGGGCTGGCGGTCCCCAACGAGGACGCCCAGAGCTTCGTCTTCGACGCCACGACGCTGTTCGAGCGCGACAAATTCTCGGGCTATGACCGCATGGAAGGCGGCACACGCGCCAATGTCGGGCTGCGCTATTCCGGCGCATATGACAATGGCTGGGGCACCAATGCGGTGTTCGGCCAATCCTACCAGCTCGGCGGCCAGAACTCGTTCGGCACGCCGGACCTGGTCAATGTCGGCGCCTATTCGGGTCTTGAAACTGCAACCTCCGACTATGTCGGCCTTGTCGGCTTCAACAGCCCCAGCGGGTTTTCCGGCTCGGTCAGCGGCCGTTTCGACGAGCAAAGCTTCGAGATCCGCCGCGCTGAGGTAAAGGCCGCCTTTTCAGGCCTGCCGGTATCGCTGAGCGCCAAATACGCCTTCATCCAGGCGCAGCCGCTCTATGGCTTCTCGACCGATCGCCATGAGGTTACGCTCGGCGCCTCGACACATCTTGCCGAGAATTGGCGCGTCTTTGGCACCGGCACGTATGATCTGGAGCAGAGCGTTCTGGTTAAGGACGGGGTCGGCTTTGCCTATAGTGATTCGTGCTTTACCTATTTGATGACGTTTTCGGAAAGACGTGACCTGAACACCAAAGAAGTATCGCAGAACGTCGGCTTCAACCTGTCGTTCCGCACGCTCGGCGATTTCGGCTCGTCGCAACGCTCCATCGACACCATTCAATAACGGGCAGCGGTCGGCAACGGGGCGGCTGGCGGACGACATTGTTTCGCCGCATAGAGCAGGCACGAAGTTTGACGGCCTGAACTGGGATAGGTTGGGCCGAATCGGGATGGAATTGGGATGCTTTCGATGAGGAAATACCTCTTTTCGGCAGGGTTCGCGCTGCTGGTGGCGTTCTCGACCACCGCGGTGACGCGGCCAGTTTTCGCCACCGAGATCAAATACGTCGTCAACAATATACCGATAACCACCGGCGACATCCAGCATCGGGCCGCTTTCCTGCGCCTGCAGCACAGAAAGGGCGATGCCGGCCAGGAAATGATCGACCAGACGCTGCGCCTGGCCGAAGCCCGGCGGCTCGGCATCCGCATCAGCGACGCGCAGGTCGATGCCGCTTATCAGCGTTTCGCCACCAGCAACAAGATGCCGCTCAAGCAGCTTGACGGCGCGATGGCGCAATCCGGCGTCACCAAGGAGCATTTCAAGGACTTTATCCGGGCGCAGATGGCCTGGAACCAGGCGCTGACCGCGCGTTCCCGTTCCGGAGACGGTGGCGGCGCAATGAGCGAGCAGGACCTCGTCAAGCGCATGCTCGAAAAAGGCGGCAGCAAACCGAGCGCCACAGAGTACATGCTGCAGCAGGTCATCTTCGTGGTGCCGGCCGCCGAGCGAACCGCCACGCTGGCCAAGCGCAAACGCGAAGCCGACGCCATGCGCGCCCGCTTCAACGGCTGCAACACCACGCGCGAATTCGCCAAGGGCCTGATCGATGTCACCGTTCGCGATCTCGGCCGGGTGCTGGCGCCCCAATTGCCGGCGGACTGGGCCGAGCAGATAAAGGCTACAAAGGTCGGCGGCGCCACCACGACGCGCGAAACCGACCGCGGTGTCGAATTCATCGGCATCTGCTCGTCGCGCGAAGTGTCAGACGACAAAGCCGCGCAGATGGTGTTCCAGAGTGAAGGTTCGAACGACAAGAACGCCGACGAACTCTCGAAGAAATATGTCGAGGAGTTGCGGAAGAAAGCCCGCATAATCGAGCGCTGAAGTCGAAGCGCCGTGCCTGACGCAGAGCTTCCGCTGGCGTTGAGCGTCGGCGATCCGTCCGGCGTGGGGCCGGACATCGCCATCGCTGCTTGGCAGGCCCGCGATAGCGCTGGCGTTCCGTCTTTTTATCTCCTTGCCGATCCGGCACTGATTGCCGCGCGGGCGCACAGGCTCGGCACCGATATCGCGATTGCCGAGACGACGCCGGCGTTAGCGCCGGGGGTGTTTTCGCGCGCGCTGCCGGTGGTGGCGCTTGCTGCCCGTTTCGTCGACAGTCCCGGCCGCCCGGATCCAGCCAACGCCGCCGGCATCATCGAGGCGATCGACCGCGCCGTTGCCGACTGCCTGGCCGGCCGCGCTGCCGCGGTCGTCACCTGCCCCATTGCCAAGAAGCCGCTCTACGACGCCGGCTTTCGCTTTCCCGGCCACACCGAATATCTGGCGCATCTGGCATCGCTTCACACCGGCACCGAAGTGACGCCTGTGATGCTGCTTGCCGGACCGGACCTGCGGACCGTGCCGGTCACCATCCACATCGCGCTGGCCGAGGTGCCGAAAGCGCTGACGACGGACCTTATCGTCGCTACCGGCCGCATCACCGCCGCCGACCTTGCGAACCGCTTCGGAATTGCCAAGCCGCGGCTCGCCATTGCCGGCCTCAACCCGCATGCCGGCGAAGGCGGCACGATGGGCACCGAAGACGAGCGGATCGTGCGCCCGGCGGTCGACCGGCTGAGGCAGGAAGGGATCGACGCCTTCGGGCCATTGCCGGCCGACACGCTGTTTCATGCTCGCGCCCGCGCCGGCTACGACGTGGCGCTCTGTATGTATCACGACCAGGCGCTGATCCCGGCCAAGGCGCTGGCGTTTGACGAGGCGGTCAACGTCACGCTCGGCCTGCCCTTCGTCCGCACCTCGCCCGACCACGGCACCGCCTTCGACATCGCCGGCAAGGGCATCGCCCGTGCCGGCAGCCTGATTGCAGCGCTGAAACTCGCTCGCGTTCTTGCCGATACCGGGAAAAGGCCGTAGGCCCTGAGCCCAATCAGCCAAATTCGATGGCCTTAACCCGATGAGCCCGCCTGATGAGCCCAGCCCGATGAGCATAGACGGCCTGCCGCCACTGCGCGAGGTGATCGAGCGCCATGGGCTGCAGGCGAAAAAGGCGCTGGGCCAGAATTTTCTGCACGACCTTAACCTGACAAGCAAGATTGCGCGAACCGCCGGCGACCTGAGCGACGTTACGGTTATCGAGGTCGGTCCCGGTCCGGGCGGGCTGACTCGGGCCCTGCTCCTCAACGGCGCCCGGCGGGTCGTCGCGATCGAGCGCGACGAGCGCTGCCTGGCGGCCTTGACCGAGATCGCGAACCACTATCCGGGTCGGCTCGAGATCGTAGCCGGCGATGCGCTGAAAGCTGATTTTGCAGCGCTTGCAAAAGGAGTGCCGGGAAGCGGCGGGTCGGCGAAAATCGTTGCCAACCTGCCCTACAATATCGGCACCGAATTGCTGATCCGCTGGCTGACCGTTACCGAGTGGCCGCCGTTCTACACATCGATGACGCTGATGTTCCAGCGCGAGGTCGCCGAACGCATTGCAGCCAGCCCCGGCAGCGAGGCCTATGGTCGGCTCGGCGTGCTGGCCGGCTGGCGGACGGAGGCGAGGATTGCCTTCGACGTACCGCCGCAGGCGTTCACGCCGCCACCCAAGGTGACGTCCTCTGTGGTGCATCTTGTGCCGCGCGCCAACCCCTTGCCGGCAGAGGTGAAACGGCTCAGCCACGTCACCGAAGCGGCATTCGGCCAGCGCCGGAAAATGCTGCGGCAGAGCGTGAAAAGCCTCGGCGGCGAGGCACTGCTCACCCGCGCCGGCATCGATCCGACCAGGCGTGCGGAGACGCTCAGCGTCGAGGAATTCGTTCGCCTGACCAACGCGGTGTGATGCCGGGAAGCGTCCGCGTGGAATTTCCGCTCTCATGGCATAGATAGCCGGACAAACCCTGCCCGGAGACAAACAGTGGCCGCCTATGTCATTTCCGACGTCACGATCCGTGACGCAGAGGCTATCGAAGCCTATCGCGCCCGCGCGGCTGCCTCCATCGCCCAGCATGGCGGGCGCTATCTGGTACGCGGCGGCGAGGTGGAAAGGTTGGAAGGCGACTGGTCTCCCCGGCCGCTGATCATCGTGGAATTCCCCGACATGGACACGGCGCGGCGTTGGTACCGCTCCGCCGAATATGCCGCGGCATTGGAACTGCGCGACGCCGCGCTCAGCCGCAATCTGATCCTGGTCGAGGGGATAACGCCTTGATCAATCCGTCTTCTCGTCGAGCAGCCCCGAAACGAAATCGAACAGGCCAGGCCGGCGATCGCGTCTGAGCCGTTCGGCGGTGACGATGCCGCGCACCTCGGCGAAAGCGCGGTCGAGATCGTCGTTGACGATGACGAAATCATATTCCTTCCAGTGCTCGATCTCGTTGCGGGCGTTCTTGAGCCGCGTCTCGATCACCGCTTCCTGGTCCTCGGCGCGACGCTTCAGCCGCGCCTTCAATTCCTTCATCGATGGCGGCAGGATGAATATCGAGACGATGTCGGCGCGCATCTTCTCCTTGAGCTGCTGAGCGCCTTGCCAGTCGATGTCGAACAGCATGTCGCGGCCTTCGGCCAGCGCCTGTTCAGCCGGCTCGCGCGGCGTCGCGTAGCAATTGCCGTGCACCTCCGCCCATTCGAGCAGCGCATCGGAATCGCGCAGCCGCTCGAACTCGCGCATGGTACGGAAGTGGTAATGGACGCCCTCGATCTCGCTGCCGCGGCGTGGCCGCGTGGTGACCGAGACCGACAATTCCAGGCTGGAATCGCTCTCCAGCAGATTGCGCGCAATCGTCGATTTGCCGGCGCCTGACGGCGACGACAAGACCAGCATCAGCCCGCGGCGCCGAATGCGGGAACCCACATCCCTAGCGGTCATGGGGCTTGGCAGTCATGTGGCTTGGCATCGGGATCATTCCAGATTCTGGACCTGTTCGCGAAACTGGTCGACGACCGCCTTCAGTTCCAGCCCGATGGCGGTGACCGCGGCAGCATTCGACTTGGAACACAGCGTATTCGATTCGCGGTTGAATTCCTGTGCCAGGAAATCGAGCTTGCGGCCGATGGCCCCACCTCCGGCGAGCAGTGCCCGCCCCGACACCACGTGCGTCTTCAGCCGGTCGATTTCCTCGCGTATGTCGGCCTTGGTGGCCAGGAACGCCGCTTCCATATGCAGCCGGCTGGCGTCCAGGTTGGCAGACGCGTCCATCAACAGGCGGATCTGCTCGGCGAGCCTTTCGCGGATCGTGGCCGGTTCGCGTGATGGATCGGCCTCGGCCCGCAGCGTCAGCGCCTCGATGGCGTCGATATGGCCGGACAGCAGGGAACGAAGTGCCGCACCTTCGCCCTGGCGCGCCTGGTGCAGCCCGTTCAGTGCTGCTTCCAGCGCCGACAGTATTGCGGTATCGAGCGCACTGCGCGCCTCTTCGGTTTCGATGGTTTCGGGAATGTCGAGGACGCCGCGCAGCGCAAGCAGCCCGTCGGCCGCCGCAGGGGCTACTCCGAACTGCTCCTGCAGCCGCTTGGCCAACCCCGCCAGATCCTTCAGGAAAGCCTCGTTGACCACGGGTTGCGCTTGCGCGCCGGCGGCGCGGCCAATGGTCAGCGTCATCTGGAAATTGCCGCGCGCAAAACGCTTCTGCACCGTCTGCCGGACGGCCGGCTCCAGCCGGTCGAAACCTTGCGGCAGCCGCAGCCTGACCTCGACGCTTTTGCCGTTGACGGACTTGGCTTCCCAGGCAATCGAAGTGCCGTCGTGTTCGGCGACACTGCGCGCAAAACCGGTCATGCTCTGCAAGTTCATGTAGCCGTGCGTCCCTTTGCCGAATGCCCCTCAAGCCGGAGCGATTTTCTCCGGACAGGATCATGTGAATTTCAATGCCATAGCAGCCCTTGCACATCCACCCGGACATGCACAGGGCCAACCTGATGGCGTCCGGCCCTACTGGGCGGCGGTGGCGCCCGCATCGTCAACGATGGCTCCCGCCGGCGTGTCGGCTCCGGTATTGGTTGCCCCGGCCTTGGCGGCGTCCTGCGCCTGCTTTTTCAGCAGTGCCCGGTAGCGAGCGACATTCTCGTTATGCTCATCGAGCGTCGAGGCAAAGACGTGCCCGCCGGTGCCGTCGGCGACGAAGTAGAGATCGCTGGTCTTCGACGGATTAGCGACTGCCTCCAGCGCCGCACGGCCGGGATTGGCGATCGGCGTCGGCGGTAAGCCGTTGATCAGATAGGTGTTGTAGGGCGTCGGCTTCTGGATGTCCGACTGATAGATCGGGCGGTCGATGGGTTTGCCCTTGCCGCCGAACAGGCCGTAGATGATGGTCGGGTCCGACTGCAGCCGCATACCCTTGGCCAGCCGGTTGAGGAAGACGGCGGCTACGCGCGAGCGTTCATCGCCCTTGCCGGTCTCCTTCTCGACGATAGAGGCTAGGGTGACAAAATCCTCAACGTTGGCGATCGGCAAATCCGGCGCTCGGCGCTGCCAGACCTCGTCGACCAGCTTCTTCTGGTCGGCCAGAAGCTTGTCGACCATCTGCTGGCGTGTTGCGCCGCGGGTGAAACGCAGCGTGTCGGTGGCGAGGCTGCCCTCAGGTGGAGTGGTCGACGGCATATCGCCGGTCAGCGCGTCCTGCTCGGCAATCCGTTGCAGCGCCTGCGCGACCGTCAGCCCCTCGGGGATAGTCAGCGAATACATCACCGACTTGCCGCTCTTCAGCAGTTCCATGATATCGTGCATCGACGCCTGCGGCTTGATCTCGTATTCGCCGGCCTTCAGGGCGGAATCATTGCCGAAGGCGCGTACGCCAAGGCGGAAAATGCGGGCGTCGCTGATCAGCCCTCGCCGCTCAAGCTGGTCGGCGATCTCCTGGACGCCGCTATTCGGCTTGACCAGGAAAGTGTCGCCATTGGCCGACGGGCCGGGCTCGTTGAACTCCTGCTTGCCGAAATACAGCGCAACGCCTGCCGCCAGCACCATCAGCATCACCGAAGAGATGACGAAGTTCATGAACACGACGAACTGGCTGCGCGAGGCACGCGAGCGCTTCGGCGGCGGCGTGCCGGCCTCGGGCCGCAACGCCTCACTGGCCGTCTTCGGCACGATCGGGCCGGGCGTTGCTGCCCGTTGCCCGAATTCCCCGTTATCGGCCGGATTTGTGTTCATAGCGCCCTACCATTTGATCTTGCGACGAATCCCCTCGGGCAGAGTAGGGGCGAATATGGCAAAATTGACGGCAGACGGAAACCGGCAGAGCGGTCAGCCATTGTAGCGCTGGAAGACGAGCGAGGCGTTGGTGCCACCGAAGCCGAAGGAGTTGGACAGCGCCACGTCGATCTGCCGGGCCCGCGGCTTGTGCGGCACCAGGTCGATCGCCGTTTCGCGCTCCGGATTGTCAAGATTGATGGTCGGCGGCGCGATGTTGTCGCGAATGGCGAGGATCGAAAAGATCGCCTCGGCAGCGCCAGCCGCGCCCAGCAGGTGGCCAATCGACGATTTGGTCGACGACATCGATATCTTCGAGGCGGCGTTGCCGACCAGCCGCTCGACGGCGCCGAGTTCGATCGTATCGGCCATGGTCGAGGTGCCGTGCGCGTTGATGTAGTCGACATCGGCCGGCGTCAGCTTCGCCCGGTTCAGCGCCGCAGTCATGCAACGGAAAGCGCCGTCGCCGTCTTCGGCAGGCGCGGTGATGTGATAGGCGTCACCGGTCAGACCGTAGCCGGTGACCTCGGCATAGATCTTGGCGCCGCGGGCCTTGGCGTGTTCGAGCTCCTCGAGCACGACAACACCGGCGCCCTCGCCCATGACGAAGCCGTCGCGATCGCGATCATAGGGGCGTGAGGCCGTTTGTGGCGCGTCGTTGCGCTCGGTGGAGAGCGCGCGGCAAGCGGCGAACCCGGCGATCGACAGTCTCGTCACCGGCGCTTCGGCGCCGCCTGCGACCATAACGTCGGCATCGCCCCAGATGATCAGCCGGGCGGCATCGCCGATGGCGTGCGCACCGGTCGAGCAAGCGGTGACGACGGCATGGTTGGGGCCTTTCAGCCCATGCCGGATCGAGACCTGACCGGAGACGAGGTTGATGATCTGGCCAGGGATGAAGAATGGGCTGATGCGGCGCGGACCGCGTTCCTTGAGGATCATCGCATTCTCGGCGATGCCTTCGATGCCGCCGATGCCCGAACCGATCAGCACGCCGGTGGCGCACTGTTCCTCATGCGTCTTCGGCTGCCAGCCGGAATCCTTGAGTGCCTCGTCGGCGGCCGCGATCCCGTACAGGATGAAGTCGCCGATCTTGCGCAGTTCCTTCGGCTCGAGAACGGCTTCAGGATTGAAAGTGGCATTGGAGCCGTCACCGCGCGGAATGACGTGGGCGACCTTGCAGGCAAGGTCTTCCACCTCGAATTCGGTGATGCGCTTGGCTGCGCTGCGGCCGGTCAGAAGCTCCTTCCAGCTGTGCTCGAAGCCCATGCCGAACGGCGAAAGCAGCCCAAGGCCCGTGACGACGACACGCCTCATCGCAGGTCCTCCCCGGTGATGACTGCAAATAGCGTCAGGCGGAGGCCTTGTCGATGTATTTCACCGCATCGCCAACAGTCAGGATGGTCTCGGCGGCGTCGTCCGGGATTTCGACACCGAACTCTTCTTCGAACGCCATGACAAGTTCGACCGTGTCGAGGCTGTCCGCGCCCAGATCATCGATGAAGCTCGCCTGCTCCGTCACCTTCTCGGCATCGACGCCAAGGTGCTCGATGACGATCTTCTTGACGCGCTCTGCGGTGTCACTCATTTGGGCATCCTCGTCTTTTGGTTGTCTGTCTTCGTTAGCGGGCAGAATGCCGCTAATCAAGCTGAAAGATGGTCCTGCCGGAAACGCAGCGGAACAGGACCGGTTTTTGCCCGAACCGCCGGGTTGCGGGCGGCATTACACGAAAAATCCCGTGCATCCAAGACGGAATGAAGCGTTTTCCCAAGTGTTAGATCATTGCCATGCCGCCATTCACATGAATGGTCTGGCCGGTGACGTAGGCTGCCTCGTTGGAAGCTAGGTAGGCGACGGCAGAGGCGACTTCGGCGCCCGTGCCCATGCGCCGGGTCGGGATCGCCGCCATGATCGCCTCTTTCTGCTTGTCGTTGAGCTTGGCGGTCATCGCCGATTCGATGAAGCCCGGGGCGACGCAGTTGACGGTGATATTGCGGGTGGCGATCTCCTGCGCCAGCGATTTGGAAAAGCCGATCATACCGGCTTTGGAGGCGCAGTAGTTGGTCTGGCCGGGATTGCCGGTGACGCCAACCACTGAAGTGATGTTGATGATGCGGCCATGGCGGCGCCGCATCATCGGATGGGTAAGCTCGCGGGTCAGCCGGAACACGGCGGTCAGGTTGACCTCGAGCACGCTATCCCAGTCGGCGTCAGCCATGCGTACGAACAACCCGTCCTTGGTGATGCCGGCATTGTTGACGAGGATGTCGACGCCTTCGAGGTCGGCCTCCGCCTTCTGGCCGAGCGCCTTGACGTCGTCGCGGTTGGAAAGATTGGCCGGGAAAAGCTTGACCCGGTCGCCTAGTTCGGCGGCCAGCGCCTCCAGTTTCTCGATACGTGTGCCATGCAGGCCGACGATGGCGCCCTGGCCGTGCAGCACGCGGGCGATCGCCTCGCCGATACCTCCCGATGCACCGGTGACGAGCGCCTTGCGGCCGGTCAATTCGAACATTCTTGCCTCCTGATCTGAGCGAACACCCTTCGCATGGAGCGGGGTCAAATCGCCAGTTGATTATGCAAGCGCCGCCAGCGCCGCCTCGACATCCGCCGCGGATCCGATGGCAGTGGTGGCAATATCGCGGTTGATGCGGCGGGCCAGCCCCGACAGCACCTTGCCGGCGCCCACTTCGTAAAGCGTCGCAACGCCGTTGCTGCCGAACCACTCCACCGTTTCGCGCCAGCGCACGCGCCCGATCACCTGTTCGACGAGTCGGCGGGCGATCTCGTCGGGATCGCTCGTCGGGGTCACCGTAACATTGGAGACCAGCGGCACGACCGGCGCACTCTTCGTCACGGCGGCCAGCGCCTCCCGCATGATCTCGGCCGCAGGCTTCATCAATGCCGAATGGAAGGGCGCCGAGACCTGCAGCATCAGCGCCCGCTTGGCGCCCTTCTCCGTGCATAGCCTCGCCGCCAGTTCGACCGCTGGCCTAGCGCCGGAGATCACCAGCTGGCCGCCGCCATTGTCATTGGCGATCTGGCAAACCAAGGCTTGTGCGCGATCTTTGGCGGCGCCCTGGGCGGCCTCTGCGCAAGCGGCTTCGACGTCGGCCTGCTCCAGCCCGATGATCGCCGCCATGGCGCCCTCGCCGGCCGGCACAGCCGCCTGCATGGCATTGCCGCGGATGCGCAATAGCCGGGCGGCGTCGGCGACCGAAACGAAACCTGCGGCCGCAAGTGCCGAATATTCGCCGAGCGAGTGGCCGGCGACATAGGTGACCTTGCCGTTCAGGGAGAAGCCGCGCGCCTCCAGCGCCCGGATTGCGGCAAGCGACACCGCCATCAGCGCCGGCTGGGCGTTGGCGGTCAGCGTCAGCGTCTCTTCCGGGCCTTCCCAGATCAGCTTCGATAGGTTTTCGCCGAGCGCGTCGTCAACTTCCTCGAAGATCCGCCGCGATTCCACAAAGGTATCGGCGAGGTCCTTGCCCATGCCGACAGCCTGGCTGCCCTGCCCCGGAAAGGTGAATGCGATGGCCATCGGCGGCTCCCAGCTGCTGGTTCACGTTGCCTGTGACGCAAGGCGTGCGGCCAAGTCAAGTCCAACCTTGATCGCGTAATATCGGCCGAGTGCCTGTTTCGGCAGGCTTTTTGGCGATCACTCATGATGAAAACCGCTCACGATTTGTTTGCTGGCTCTTCTTATTTCCGCCGCAGGCGCTAGGCTTTGCGTGACAGTTCGATGACAATCGAGTGACGCTTTTGTTGTGGGCCGGGGAACTATTGAAGTGGCAAAGACCAAGCAGAGCGCAGCCGAGGCGGCGCCCCAGTTTCTTGAAGGCGATCCGTCGACCGGCTATCTGCCGGCGCGCAAATGGCCTGTCATCCGCTATGGCCTTATCAGCTTGCTGGCTGCGGCCATCCTTGTGTTTGCCATCGAACTGATCGTGCGCGGCAACTTTGCCGGCACCATTGATTTCTTTCTGCAGCCTTTCAAACCCGGCTGGACCACGATCATCATTTTTGCGCTGATCCTCATCGGCCTCGACGCCGTGCTCGGCCGCAGTCATCAGAGCCTGATGATCGTCGCGCCGCTGACATTGTCGCTGGCGTTCGTCGGCCACCAGAAGTCGCTGTATCTCGGCGATCCGCTCTATCCGACCGATTTCCTCTATTCCCGGCAGATTGTGGCACTGATGCCGCTTCTGGTACGCGATCGCCCGGGAACCGCCATTGCCCTGGCGATCGGCATCGTCGGCGGGCTGTCGCTGCTCGTCTATGGCTGGCGGCTATGGCGCCGCCGCGTTCCGGCACTCAGCCACAAGGGCCGCCTTGCCCGGCTGACGCTGACGGTGCCGCTGATCGCCTTCTTCGTCTCCATCATGGACTATGCCACTTTCTCGTGGACACGCGACCGGCTGCAGATCATCCCGATCATGTGGGACCAGAAGGAAAACTATGCCTCGAACGGTTTTGCGCTCGCCTTCGCGCTGAACGTCCCGATGGCGCATGTCTCGGCGCCGCCCGGCTATTCCGGCAAGGCGATCGAAGCGATCGGCAAACCGCAGGTGACGGCTTCGGTACCCGCCGAGAAGCCCGACATCATCGTCGTCATGAGCGAATCCTTCTGGGATCCGACCAAGCTACCCGGCGTCACCATCACGCCCGACCCTATCCCCAATGTGCGGGCACTGCGCACGGGTTACATGTTCTCGCCCGAGTTCGGCGGCATGACGGCCAACATTGAGTTCGAGGCCCTGACCGGCTTTTCCAACGCCTTCCTACCGGCGGGCAGCATTCCCTACCAGCAATATGTGCGGACACCGACTCCCTCGCTGGCGACATTCCTGAAAAGTCAAGGCTACCGGGCGCGCGCTATCCATCCCGGCACTAACTGGTTCTGGAACCGGGGGGCCGTCTATGCCGATTTCGGCTTCAACGACTTCAAGTCCGAGGAGACGTTGCCGCCCATGCAGAAGCGCGGACCGCTCGCGTCGGACGCTGCGATGACCGACGAGATCATCCACGAAGCCGATACCAGCGCCGAGCCGGTCTTCTTTTTCGCCGTCAGCCTGCAGAACCACGGGCCGTATGAGCCGTATCGCTATAACAATCCGACCCACAAGGTGCAGGCGCCGATCAGCCAATGGGCGCGTGAATCGCTGTTGAGCTATGCCGAAGGCTCTTCCGACGCGGACCGCGGCCTCGAGCGGCTGATCGAATGGGCGAAGAAACGCGAGCGGCCGACCGTCATCGCGTTCTTCGGCGACCATCTGCCGCCACTTGGGCCGGTCTACGTCGAGACCGGCTTCCTGAAGGACAATGTTGCGCCGCGCAAGGAGGCGGCCGACCAGATGCTGCTGCACCACCAGACGCCGCTGATCGTCTGGTCGAATCGCAGCGGCCCGGCCGAGGATCTGGGCGCCGTCAGCCCGTCCTTCCTGCCCTACCATATCCTGAAGACAGCCGGCATCAGCCATCCCTATTACACCGGCTTCCTCGGACAGTTGCGAGAGCGCTACCGCGTTATCGACCGCAATTTGCTTTTGGCACCGGGGGGCGACGCCACCCCCGATTGGTCGCGTCAGAAAGAGATCGATCCGGCAATCCGCGACTTCCGTCTGCTGCAATACGACATGATGTTCGGCAAGCGCCATGCGGCGCCCGATTTCTTCCCCGAAACCACAGGCAAAGTGGCTGCACACACGAGTTGAGCAGCGGCGGCGGGAGAGCGGCCGACGTCGTTCAGTTCGTCAAGTGCAGCTGCGAAATCGAGCTTCCGATTTTCAGGAAGACGCTTTCGAGCTGACTGACGTCGTTGGTCGGGTAATAATCCGACGGCGACGATGCGCAGGCCTCGTAGAGCTTGCGGTTGGCTGCGGTGTCGGCCTGCAGCAGCACTGTGAAGATCTGCACGTCCTGCTTCTTCAATGTGTTGCATACATTGGTTGTCCAATCGTCGACATTGCGCGCAGCCGCGGTCTGGTCGCTGGATCCAAACCGACCCGAGGCCAGGAATCCGTAGGAGCCATAGTCCGACTTCTGTGGCGTATCCTTCGCGCCATAGACAACATTCTCGCCGTCGGTGAGCAGCAGCACCGTTTTGGTCGTGCCTGACGCCCTGAACGGCGCGCCGTCGCTGTAAGGCGGTTCCGGCGAGAGCACCCGCATCCCCCATGACAAGCCTTCCGAAACATTGGTCCCCGAGCCGTTCCATTCGATCATCTCACCGACGGCCTTCCGCAATTTGTCGAAATCATCGGTCAGCGGCACTATCGGCGTCGGACAGGCCCGGTTTGGGCCGATAGTCAGTGGGCCTCTCTTGTCGTTGATCAGCTTCATCGTCGAAACACTGTACTTCGCCATGTCGCTGGTGAGGCCGGGAAGCACGGTGACAACGGTATCGTCGAGATAGGAATTGTTGTAGCCGGTCGCTGAATTGCCGTAGGAGCTGGTTGGATTTTTAGCGTTACCTGGATCGTCCGGCGCGAAATAGGGTACGAACAGGGTGTCCGGTTTGTTTTGGTCGGGCGAAATGTCGGAAACATTGTTGGTTCCGGGCCGCGCTTCGACGCAGCCTCTCCATTCGACGCCCAATTGCTTGAACAGGTCCATATGGTTGACGCGCTTGCCGCCGACCAAGGGGAAATTGGCGCCATTGTTCGGCGATTTGCCGGCCATGTCGATCCAGGCCGGATCGTAGTCCTCGCCCTTGACGTTGACGGCGGTGACGAACGGCACCACCGCGACACGTACGCTGCGCGTCGGCGACTTCGCCGCTTCGAGCATATCGATCAGGGCCGTCGCCGCCGTCCGCAATGCGCCGATGCGATCGTTGCTGGCCATCGACCCGGTATTGTCGAGCACTAGCACGACTTCGAGCTGATTGGTCGATTCGACGGCGCCGGCATCGACGGTGATGCGCTTGTCGTTGCCGAACAGGAAGGCGAAGTTCAAATTGACGTCCGCCATGGCGACAGCCTTTGTCTGGATGTAATTGAGGCCCCTTTCCACGGTAAGCGTCGCTTCGGCGTTCCTCAACTCGCTGTGGCCGGCGACATTGGTCTGGAAGTAGCGGTCGAAGACGTCCTTGCGCGAAGCCTCGATGTCGCCGAGATGCGAAGATGCAAGGTTCGCGGCATCGAGCGCGTTCTGCAAGCTGACCTTGGCCCTCATCAAGGTGGACACGTCCACAGCAAAGGCGACGGCGGTCAGAACCGCAGGCAGCCCGAACGCCAGCATCAGGGCAAAGTTGCCGCTCTTCGAACGGCAGAATTTGTCGAAAAGCATTTTTGTCCCCAAAACCGCCTTGCTGCCGACCTCGCGCAGACTGTTTGCTTTTGCATCGGCATGATGAACGACGGGTTGCCGCCACGCCCGCCGGTGCTGGAACTTCGCATGGTGGTTAAGGTCCGGTTTCAGGAAATCCGTAAGCCTTGCCATCGAGGCCCGTGGCGCTCTGGGACGGTAGGGCCGTTTGCCCTGTCGTTTGGCCTTGCTTTGCGGTCAAATTCCTGTATAGACGCCCGCAATCTGCCGGTCCTTGCTGGGGGCTGAACGGAGGGCCGGAGGTTTTTCGAAACCTTCGTGTGAAGCCAGAAGCGCTTCCGCCTCCCGTGTCTCCGCTCTCGACCGTCTCGTCATGCTCCTTTCTTCCCCGCCTTCGCAAGGATTGCGGGTCAGAGAAGTTGCAGAGGCTTTTGCCGCCGGGAACCGGGAGAGAAACGAAGAAAGGCACGAACACTATGGCTCTATACGAACATGTGTTTCTTGCCCGGCAGGACCTCTCGCAGCAGCAGGTCGATGCGCTTGTCGAACAGTACAAGGGCGTCATCACCGCGAATGGCGGGTCCGTCGGCCGGGTCGAGAACTGGGGACTGAAGTCCCTCACCTACCGGGTCAACAAGAACCGGAAGGCATATTATACACTCATGGACATCACCTGCCCGCCGGCCGCGCTCAATGAAATGGAGCGCCAGATGGGCCTGTCCGAGGACGTACTGCGTTTCCTGACCATCAAGGTCGATGCGCATGAGGAGGGTCCGTCGGCAATGATGCAGAAGCGCGAAGAGCGCTCGGAACGCGGCGGCTTCGGCGATCGCGACCGTGGCGATCGTGGCCCGCGCTCATTCGGCGACCGCGATCGCGGTGACCGTGGTGATCGTCCGCCGCGCAGCTTCGGCGATGGCGGTGCCGATCGTGGCCCGCGCCGTCCGCGCGAAGGCTTTGAAGGAGCCGCAGAATAATGGTCGACATCAACCAGATCCCAACCCGGCGCCCCTTCCACCGTCGCCGCAAGACTTGCCCGTTCTCCGGCGCCAACGCGCCGAAGATCGACTACAAGGACGTGCGGCTTCTGCAGCGCTACATCTCCGAGCGCGGCAAGATCGTGCCATCGCGTATCACCGCCGTCAGCCAGAAGAAGCAGCGCGAACTCGCCAAGGCGATCAAGCGCGCCCGCTTCCTCGGCCTGCTGCCCTACGTGGTCCGCTAACACTTCAGGCGGGCGGTTCGCCGCCCGCTTTTTCACCGGCCACGACGGGCGTAGCCGGATCGAACACCAAATCCCGGGTTGGATTTCGACAAGAGATCCTAACTGCCGCGACAGGCAGGACAGCGACACAGGCGACGACGCCCCAGCTTCCTGACCTGTTCCAGACAATTCGGCGCCGATCCTGAGGATAGGTGCCCAACCGAAGGAACAAAACCATGGAAGTCATTCTTCTCGAACGCGTCTCCCGCCTCGGCCAGATGGGCGACACCGTCAAGGTCAAGGACGGGTTCGCCCGCAATTTCCTGCTGCCGCAAGGCAAGGCGCTACGCGCCAACGAAGCTAACAAGAAGAAGTTCGAGGGACAGCGGGCCCAGCTCGAAGCCCGCAACCTGGAGCGCAAGTCCGAAGCCGCGCAGATTGCAGAAAAGCTCGACGGCAAGAGCTTCATCGCCGTGCGCTCGGCCGGCGAGACCGGTCAGCTTTATGGTTCGGTCTCGACGCGCGACATCGCCGAGTTGGTGACGGCGGAAGGTTTTTCGGTCAACCGCAACCAGATCCTGCTCAACCAGCCAATCAAGACCATCGGCGTCACCAATGTGGCGATCGCGCTGCACCCGGAAGTCGAGGTTACCATCACGCTCAACATTGCCCGCACGGCCGACGAAGCCGAGCGCCAGGCCAAGGGCGAAACACTGACCACCGCCGAAGCCATCTACGGCGAGGACATCAACGATAATGTGCGGCCGGAAAACTTCTTCGATCCGAATGCGGAGTTCGAAGGCGGCGAAGACAACGGCTGATCGTCATTCGTCGGCATTCGCCGGCTAATCGCTATTCTGGACCAATGCCCGGGCCTCGTACCCGGGCATTTTTATGCCAAATGGAACTTTTCGAACCCCTATATCTTGATGCAGAATAGGACAGCATGTCTGGCCGAGAGGGGACAATTGGTCATGAATATTCTGCTGAAACGCGTTCTCGACCGCCTGGTCCGCATAGGCAATCTCAAGGTGACAGGGCCGCAAGGCTCGATGGTGACTTTCGGTGACGGCAGCGGCGAGCCGGTGCACATGCACATCAAGACAAGGCATGCCGAGCGCGCAATAACCTTCGATCCGATGCTGGCGGTGCCGGAAGCCTACATGGACGGTGAACTCGACATTCTCGAGGGCGGCGTGCTGGGGGTGATGCGGATTGCCTTCCAGAACATGGGCAGCGGCGGTATCGATGCCACCTGGTCGAAGGCGATCGAAGGTCTGCGCCACGCCTTCCGGCGCCTGCAGCAGATCAACACGGCGTCGCGGGCGCGCCGCAACGTGCAGCGCCATTACGATCTGTCGGGCGACCTCTACCGCCTCTTCCTCGATGAGGACATGCAATATTCCTGCGCCTATTTCGAGCAGCCGGATATGACGCTCGACGAGGCACAAGCGGCCAAGAAGCGCCATATCGCCGCCAAGCTCAGGCTGAAGGCCGGCCAGACGGTTCTTGATATCGGCTCCGGCTGGGGTGGGCTTGGGCTCTATCTAGCCAAGGCGTTCGACGTCGACGTGCAAGGCGTGACGCTGTCGACCGAGCAGCACGGCGTCGCCACCGACCGCGCCCATGCGCAAGGCCTGCAAAACCGGGTGCATTTCGACATCAAGGACTATCGCGAGCTCAATGAGCGTTTCGACCGCATCGTCTCGGTCGGCATGTTCGAGCATGTCGGCGTCAATCATTTCCGCACCTTCTTCGACAAGTCGGCGACGCTGCTGAAGCCGGACGGCGTCATGCTGCTGCACACGATCGGCCGCTCCGGCGTGCCGTGGGCAACCAGCGCCTTCATCCGCAAGTACATCTTCCCGGGCGGCTACATCCCGTCGCTCTCCGAAGTGATGCCGGCCATCGAGAAATCGGGGCTCGTCGTCACCGATATCGAGGTCCTGCGGCTGCATTATGCGGAGACGCTAAAGCATTGGGGCGAGCGCTTCGCCGCCAACCGCGACAAGGCCAAGGCGATTTATGACGAGCGCTTCTGCCGCATGTGGGAGTTCTATCTTGCCGCCTCGGAAGCCGCTTTCCGCTGGCAGGATCTGGTGATTTTCCAAATCCAGATTGCCAAGAAGAACGACACGCTGCCGATGACGCGCGACTACATGGCCAGTTGCGAGAAGGCGCTGGAGATGCGCGATCTTGGACGTCGTGAAAAGGCTTCTGCGGCCAAGCCCACTCGCCGCCGCAAGGTGGCGGATCCGGAGTAGACTGCCTGCGATTGCACCATTGCCGCTTGCCATTGCCGGCTGGCACGCTGAAAAAGGTCTCGTCAACGCGGGACCTTTTTTCATGACCTACCTCCTCTACGTCGCCGCCGCACTTGCCGAGATCGCCGGCTGCTTTTCGTTCTGGGCGTGGTGGCGGCTGGACAAGTCGCCACTGTGGTTGGCGCCCGGTCTCGTCTCGCTGGTGCTATTTGCGTGGCTGCTGGCGCTGGTCGACGCCAGTGCGGCGGGCCGGGCCTATGCCGCCTATGGCGGCATCTACATTGCCGCCTCGCTGGTCTGGCTGTGGCTGGCGGAAGGCGTGCACCCCGACCGCTGGGATCTTGCCGGTGCCGCGATCTGCATCGTTGGCGCCTCGGTCATTCTGCTCGTACCTCGGACTGCCTAAGCGATGGAACTGCCCATCCCGCTTAGACAAGGCGTCGACCGCCTTCTCGAACAGGTGCCGTTGCCGATGCTTAAGCAAGCGGCAAAGACGCTGTCGGACCGCTACCGCGCCGAGTTGCGCGACGGTCGCCTGCACATGGCCGAAGACATGGCGGTGAAGGCCTATCTGGCAACGCGGCTACCGGCGACCTATGCGGCCGTTCGCGCCAGCCTCGATGCGGTGGGCGAGTCTCGGCCCGACTATGCTCCGAAGACCTTGCTCGATGTCGGCGCCGGCCCTGGCACGGTGCTTTGGGCCACAATCAATCTCTGGCCCGATCTCGAACAGGCGGTGCTACTCGAGGCCGGCGCCGCGGTACGAAGGGTCGGCGAAGCACTTGCCGCGGATGCGATCACGGCCAGGACCGCCTGGCGGACCGGCGACATCACCATCGACCTGGTCGATCTGGAGCCGGCCGAGCTGGTGACTTCAGCCTATGTGCTGGATGAGATCGCGCCGGCATCGCTGGCAAAACTCGTCGACCGGCTCTGGCAGCTGACCGCAGACACGCTGCTGGTGGTCGAGCCGGGCACGCCGGCCGGCTGGCAGCGTATTCTTGCCGTGCGGCGGCAGCTGATCGAGGCGGGCGCGCACGTGCTTGCGCCCTGCCCGCATGAGGCGCCCTGTCCGCTCGTCGCCCCCGACTGGTGCCATTTCGCCCGCCGCGTCGCCCGCTCGCGCCTACACCGTCTGGCCAAGGATGCCGAGGTGCCGTGGGAGGACGAGAAATTCATCTTTGTCGCGGCCTCCCGCCATCCGGCCGCTCCGCCTCGAGCGCGAGTGATCGCACCGCCGAAGTCGGGCTCCGGCAAGGTCTTGCTGAAGCTTTGCGAACAGGATGGGGGTGCTGCCGAGCGACTGTTCACCAAGCGCGACGGCGAGACGTTCAAGGCCACGCGGCGACTGGATTGGGGTGATGCCTTGCCGGAATGACCGGCAGCTATTTTCCTGTTTTGTTCTCGCCTGAGAACGGCTAGGCTCGCCATCTTGATTCGAGTCAATCGAGATTCTTTCCACCGAAAGATCCTGGCTGTGAATCGCGGGCATCAAAGTTGGTTGGTTGGGGACTGATGCAGATAAGTCATCACCGACTTGTCTCGTTCTGATATCGAGAGACGGGGATCAGGACCGGGGACATCATGGCAGAGGCAGCACGAAAATTCGGCGTGGCGGAAACACCGCTCTATCGCGAGGCGCCGAACAATATCGAGGCCGAGCAGGCGCTGCTCGGCGCCATACTGGTCAACAACGATGCCTTCTATCGCGTCTCCGACTTCCTGAAGCCCGGCCATTTCTACGAGCCGCTGCATAGAAAGATCTTCGAGGTCGCGGCCGAGCTCATCCGCATGGGCAAGATCGCGACGCCGATCACGCTGAAGACCTTCCTGCCGGCCGACGAGAAGGTCGGCGACATGACGGTGGCGCAATATGTCGTGCGGTTGGCGGTCGAGGCCGTCACCGTCGTCAACGCCACCGACTATGGCCGCGCCATCTACGATCTGGCGACGCGGCGCGCGCTAATCACTGTCGGCGAGGACATGGTCAACATCGCCTATGACGCGCCGGTCGACATGTCGCCCTCCGACCAGATCGAGGATGCCGAGCGGCGCCTGTTCGAATTGGCCGAAACCGGCCGCTACGATGGCGGCTTCGAGAGCTTCACCGATGCCGTCAAGACCGCCGTCGACATGGCCAATGCGGCTTATATGCGCGACGGGCATTTGTCGGGCGTTGCTACCGGCTTGCGCGATCTCGACCGCCGCATGGGCGGCCTGCAGTCGTCCGACCTGATCATCATTGCCGGCCGCCCCGGCATGGGCAAGACCTCGCTCGCCACCAATATCGCCTTCAACATCGCCGAGGCCTATGTCCCGGCGCAGCAGGCGGACGGCTCGTTCAAGGCGGCCAATGGCGGCGTCGTCGGCTTCTTTTCGCTCGAAATGTCATCCGAACAGCTGGCCACCCGCATTATTTCCGAACAGACGGAAATCCCGTCGTCG
The DNA here is from genome assembly GCF_040320455.1 of Mesorhizobium sp. M0698. Taxonomy (NCBI): domain Bacteria; kingdom Pseudomonadati; phylum Pseudomonadota; class Alphaproteobacteria; order Hyphomicrobiales; family Phyllobacteriaceae; genus Mesorhizobium; species Mesorhizobium sp. M0698. The sequence goes on from NZ_JAMYPQ010000005.1 coordinate 113,359, forward strand.
AAAATCCGGCGCGGCGAGATCAGCGAGATGGATTTCGAAAAGCTGGTCGCCTGCTCGCAGACAATGCAGAAAATCCCGCTGTTCATCGACCAGACCGGCGGCATTTCCATCGCTCAGCTGTCGGCCCGCGCGCGTCGCCTGAAGCGCCAGCGCGGCCTCGACGTCATCGTTATCGACTATATCCAGCTGATGCAGGGATCGAGCGCGAAATCCTCGCAAAACCGCGTCCAGGAAATCACCGAGATCACCACCGGCCTCAAGGCACTAGCCAAGGAGCTGGCGGTGCCGATCATCGCGCTGTCGCAGCTGTCGCGCCAGGTCGAGAGCCGCGACGACAAGCGCCCGCAGCTTTCGGATCTGCGCGAATCGGGCTCCATCGAGCAGGACGCCGACGTAGTGCTGTTCGTCTACCGCGAGGAATATTATCTGAAGAACCGCGAGCCGAAGCCGGGCACCGACGAATACATCAAATGGGAACACGAGATGAACGAGATGCGCGGTAAGGCCGAGGTCATCGTCGCCAAACAGCGCCACGGCCCAACGGGATCGGTCAGCCTCGCCTTCCAGGGCGAATTCACGCGCTTCTCGGACCTTGCGGAAGAGCATCATTTGCCGGATCGGTTCGAGTGACCTCTTGATACAGGTCTCATTCCTTCGCACCCCCCTCTGTCCTGCCGGACATCTCCCCCTCAAGGGGGGAGATCGGATGTCATTTCGGCTTTCGGCAATCGTCAATGCTGCTAGATGTACGGCAATATCGGAGCTGCCAATCTCCCCCCTTGAGGGGGAGATGTCCGGCAGGACAGAGGGGGGCGCTGTCCCGCCGACCTGTCTTTTAATTGCCGCAGGCCGCGCCTGATGGCCAAGTCCCGTATCCAGTTCATCTGTCAGAATTGCGGATCGGTGCATCAGCGCTGGGCCGGCAAATGCGATGCCTGCGGCGAGTGGAACACGCTGGTCGAGGAAGGTACGTCAGGCGGTATCGGCTCCGGCCCGGCCAATACGCGCAACGCCCGCAAGGGCCGCGCGGTGGTGCTGACCAGCCTGTCCGGCGATATCGAGGACGCGCCGCGCATCGTCTCCGGCATCGGCGAGCTCGACCGCGCCACCGGCGGCGGCTTCGTGCGCGGCTCCGCGCTGCTGGTCGGCGGCGATCCCGGCATCGGCAAGTCAACGCTGCTCACCCAGGCCGCAGCCGCACTGGCGGCAAAGGGCCACCGCATCGTCTATGTCTCGGGTGAAGAAGCCGTCGCTCAGATCAGGCTGCGCGCCCAGCGGCTCGGCGTCGCCGACACCCCGGTCGAGCTCGCCGCCGAGACCAATGTCGAGGACATCCTCGCCACCATCGCCGATGGCAAGCGGCCGGATTTGGTCATTCTCGATTCGATCCAGACGCTGTGGACCGACATGGCCGATTCGGCGCCCGGCACGGTGACCCAGGTGCGCGCCGCCGCCCAGGCGATGATCCGCTACGCAAAGTCCACAGGGGCGGCGATCGTTCTGGTCGGCCACGTCACCAAGGAGGGCCAGATCGCCGGCCCACGCGTTGTCGAGCACATGGTCGACGCGGTGCTCTATTTCGAAGGCGAAGGCGGCCACCACTACCGCATCCTGCGCACGGTCAAGAATCGATTCGGGCCAACCGATGAGATCGGCGTCTTCGAAATGTCGGACAAGGGCTTGCGGGAAGTCGCCAACCCGTCCGAGCTTTTCCTCGGTGAGCGCCATGCGAAGTCGCCGGGTGCCGCGGTTTTCGCCGGCATGGAAGGCACACGGCCGGTGCTGGTCGAGATCCAGGCGCTGGTGGCGCCATCGACGCTGGGCACACCGCGCCGCGCCGTCGTCGGCTGGGACGGTGCCCGGCTGTCGATGATCCTGGCGGTTCTGGAAGCCCATTGCGGCGTCCGCTTCGGCACGCACGACGTCTATCTCAACGTTGCCGGCGGCTACCGCATTTCGGAGCCGGCGGCCGACCTGGCGGTGGCGGCGGCACTGGTTTCCTCGCTCACCGGTCTTGCCCTTCCCGCCGATTGCGTCTATTTCGGCGAAATCAGCCTTTCGGGTGCGGTGAGGCCGGTTGCGCATGCGCAGCAGCGCCTCAAGGAAGCCGAAAAGCTGGGTTTCGGACGCGCGGTTCTGCCCTTGGGCAGCGAGGAACTTGTTGGTGGTAATGAGGTCGGGGGGATCGGAGCCGGCGCTTTCCAGCCCACCGAGCTTGCCGATCTCGTGGCGCGCATAGCCGGCTCTCGGCGCAGCCGCGCCGACGAGCAAGAGTGATGCGGCTCGTCGAGTCGTGAAAAAGAGATCGGAGTGGGGCGAAAAACATGCCGATTACGCTGCTTGACGGAATTCTCGTCGGCTTCACCCTGGTCTCGGCGATGCTCGCTATGGTTCGCGGCTTTTCGCGCGAGATCCTGTCGATCATCTCCTGGGCAGCCGCCGCGGCCGCCGCCTTCTTCTTCTACAAGCCGGTGCTGCCTTACATTCAGCCCTATGTCGACAACGAAAAGGCCGCCATGGCGGCGGCCGCCGGTATCGTCTTCATTGTCGCGCTGATCGTCGTTTCGGTCATCACCATGAAGCTCGCCGACTGGATCATCGATTCCAGGATCGGCGCGCTCGATCGTACACTTGGCTTCCTCTATGGCGCGGCGCGCGGCATCCTGGTCGTCGCTGTCGCGCTGCTTTTCTTCAATTGGTTGGCCGGCGCCAAGGCTCCGGGCTGGATTGCCAACGCCAAGTCAAAGCCATTGCTCGAATCGATCGGCGCCAAGCTCGAAAGCCTGCTGCCCGAGGATCCGGAAAACGCCATCCTCAACAAGCTCAATCCGAATCAGCCGGCCACCGAGACGCCTCTGGCCCCCGACGCGCCTGCAGCGGAAGCCCCTGCCGCCGGCGACGACGCCACTGCTCCGGCACCCGACGACAGCGATGTGCCGCCGGCCGACAATGCGCCCGCGACGCCGGCACCTGCAAACCCGGCGCCGGCAAACTGATTTCGACAGACTTGCGAGGCTCAAGACTGTCGATCATGTGAACGCCGCACGACGTGCGTTGCTTTCGATGCGCTATGACCTTATATGGCGACTTTAGCGGAGCTTGAGCCCCAATGGCAGCCTCAGTGGCAGACGCAGACGACGTGCTTTCCGCCGAAGCCGACGACCATTTCCACGACGAATGCGGCGTGTTCGGCATTTTCGGCCGGCAGGACGCCGCAGCCATCGTAACGCTCGGTCTGCATGCGTTGCAGCATCGAGGCCAGGAAGCGGCCGGCATCGTTTCCTATGACGGCACCCAATTCCATGTCGAACGCCATGTCGGCCTGATCGGCGACACCTTTACTAAGCAGCGTGTCATCGACAGCCTGCAAGGCAACCGTGCCATCGGCCACACACGCTATGCCACCACCGGCGGCGCCGGTCTGCGCAATATCCAGCCTTTCTTCGCCGAACTTGCCGATGGCGGCTTTGCCGTCGCCCATAACGGCAATCTCACCAACGCCATGACCGTTCAGCGCGCCCTGCAGAAGCAAGGCGCCATCTTCTCTTCCACCTCCGACACCGAAACGCTCCTCCACCTGGTTGCCACCAGCAAGGAGCGCGACCTGAATTCGCGCTTCATCGATGCGGTGCGCCAAGTCGAAGGCGCCTTCTCGCTGGTGGCGATGACGTCCAAGAAGATGATCGGGTGCCGCGACCCGCTCGGCATCCGCCCGCTGGTGCTCGGCGATCTCGACGGCGCCTGGATTCTCGCCTCCGAGACCTGCGCGCTCGATATTATCGGTGCGCGTTTCGTGCGCGACCTGAAGCCTGGCGAAATGGTCGTCGTCACCAGCAAGGGCATCGAAAGCCTGTTCCCGTTCGAGCCGCAGAAGACCCGCTTCTGCATCTTCGAATATGTCTATTTCGCGCGGCCGGATTCGTCGGTCGAAGGCCGCAACGTCTATGAAGTGCGCAAGCGCATCGGCGCCGAGCTGGCGCAGGAAAGTCCGGTCGAGGCCGACATCGTCGTGCCGGTGCCGGATTCGGGCACGCCGGCGGCGATCGGCTTTTCGCAGGCCGCGGGCATTCCGTTCGAGCTCGGCATCATCCGCAATCACTATGTTGGCCGCACCTTCATCCAGCCCGGCGATTCGATCCGCCACATGGGTGTCAAGCTCAAGCACAACGCCAACCGCCGCATGATCGAAGGCAAGCGCGTGGTGCTGGTGGACGATTCGATCGTGCGCGGCACCACCAGCCAGAAGATCGTCCAGATGGTGCGCGATGCCGGCGCCAAGGAAGTGCATATGCGCATCGCTTCGCCGCCGACGCGCGCCTCCTGCTTTTACGGCGTCGACACACCGGAAAAGTCGAAGCTGCTGGCGTCGCGCATGTCGGTGGAGGAGATGGCCGAGTTCATCCGCGTCGATTCGCTCGGCTTCCTGTCGATCGACGGGCTCTACCGCGCCGTCGGCGAGGCCGGCCGCGACAACGAGCAGCCGCAATTCTGCGACGCCTGCTTCACCGGCCAGTATCCGACCCGGCTTGCCGACTTCGAAGGCTCCGACAATGTGCGCACGCTGTCGCTGTTAGCGGCCGGCGGGTCTTAGAATTCCGATCCGGACGGGGGTAAGACATGAGCGCTCGACGAGGCTTATGGCAAGCCCTCAAGGATTCACTCTCATTTGCAAAATCCTTGCTCAAAGATCAGATTAGATCTGAGGTCGATATCGATACGCCTCTCGGTAATGGATTTCTTTTTTGCCAAGCTAGAGAGGCGAGGGAGACTCAGGACAAGTATGTCGTCGTCAAAGCCATTGGTGGTGATGCAACGGTTTTTGCCCCTCTTGACGAGGATTCCGCCAAACAATTGATTGCCTTCATTCAGCTGTCGTTCTTAGACCAGCAACCCAAGAATAGCTCATGACCCCTCCCCTCGATCTCTCCGGCCGCGTTGCGGTCGTCACCGGCGCCTCGCGCGGTATCGGCTATTTCGTCGCCAGGGAGCTTGCCGCGGCCGGTGCGCATGTGATTGCGGTTGCTCGCACCGTCGGCGGGTTGGAAGAACTCGACGACCAGATCAAGGCAGGTGGCGGACAGGCGACGCTGGTACCGCTCGATCTTGCCGACATGGCGGGGATCGACCGGCTGGGCGGCGCCATCCACGAGCGCTGGGGCAAGCTCGACATACTGGTCGCCAACGCCGCTGTGCTCGGCGTCATCGCCCCGATCGGCCATGTCGAGGCCAAGACCTTCGAGAAGGTGATGACCATCAACGTCACCGCAACATGGCGGCTGATCCGCTCGGTCGACCCGCTGCTCAGGCTTTCCGATGCCGGCCGTGCTATCGTGCTGAGCTCCAGCCTTGCCCACTCCGCACGCGCCTTCTGGGCGCCTTATGCGGCGTCGAAGGCGGCGGTCGAGGCCATGACGCGTTCATGGGCGCATGAGACCGAAAACCTGCCGCTCAGGGTCAATGCCGCCGATCCCGGGGCAACGCGCACCGCGATGCGGGCGCAGGCCGTACCCGGCGAGGATCCTGAAACACTGCCGCACCCTTCGGAGATCGCCAAGCGTATCGTGCCGCTGGCCAGCCCTACGCTCAAGGAGACCGGGCTGATCTTCCAGGCCAAGCACAATCGCTTTGTCGCCTACCGGCAGCCGGAGTAGCCACATATCGCATTTTGCCGGAAGAATTGCGCCGGCACCAACGTTGTTCGGGTGCCACAATTCGAGAAACGGAGGACCATATGCGGAGGCTGCTTCTCTTGACTGCCGCCGCGCTGCTTGCAGTAATCGGCGCCGCGTCGTCGCAGACAGACGGCACTCGACGAAAAGGGCCAAATGGTCAACGGCCGCGGCGACACGCCCAACCGGCACGACGTGTTGACCGGCTCCAAGCCGGATGGCACGAAAATAGCCGACCAGACCTGCGGCGACTGGACGCTGAGCGGAGCATAAGGTGTGGCGATGATGGGTCATCACGATCGTACCGGCCTCGATGATTCGGCAGCCGCCAAATCGTGGAATTCCTCGCATGCGTCACGCGGTGGCTGCAGCCAGGAAGCGCTGAAGGGCACCGGCGGCGACGGCCTGTTCTATTGTTTTGCGGTGAACTGAACCAAAACGACCCGCCATCACGTGGCTGTGATGCCGTGGCTTAACGCCGCGCTTTGGCCCAGCTTTCGCCGCTGGGCCGGAGTTGCTAGGATCGTGCGACTCCCAAAACAAGCAGAGCGAGGAAATACTCATGGCGACACCGAGCGTAGCGTTAGTCTGGTATCTGGTGATCGCCGGCCCGCAAGGCGGCATGGTCGTGCTGCCCAGCACATTCGACACCCGCGAACAGTGCGCCTTCGCCATAACCGAATACCAGAAGCAACCGACGCCGGCCGGCTGGTCGGTGCAGTGCGTGCCGAGCGCCTCGCCCTTCGCCGACGAGGGCGACGCCGAGGAGCCGTCGGCGCAGTAGGACAGCGTGATCTCCCCCCTTGAGGGGGAGATGGCCGACAGGCCAGCGGGGGTTGGTCCGACCGGGCTCGGCCTGCTGCAGCGGTTGGCGCTTCACGCGAGACAACCGCTCTGTCGCCTTCGGCGACATCTCCCCCTCAAGGGGGGAGATCGTCAGCGTCGCGCGCTTACCGTCAGCTCCGGCTTCTGGCTGATGGTCTGGAACACGACGCAGTAGCGCTCGGTCAGCTTGAGCAGCGCATCGATGCGCTCCTGCGGCTCGTCGGTGTCGAGGCCAAATGTCAGCCGGATGGCGCGGAAGCCAACCGGCGCATCCTTTGCCACGCCAAGCGTGCCGCGAAAGTCTAGGTCGCCTTCGGCTTCCACCGTGGCGGCCCCAAGCTTGAATTCCAGCGCCGTCGCTACAGCCTTCAGCGTGACGCCGGCGCAAGCCACCAGTGCCTCCAGCAGCATGTCGCCGGAGCAGAGTTCGAGCCCGGTGCCGCCGGTCGCCGGATGCAGCCCGGCAATGGCGATCGCCCTGCCTGTCTCGACCTTGCAGGCGATCGATTGGTCGTCGATCGAGCCTTTGGCGCGGAGAGTAATCAGCGCGCGCGAGGCGTCGTCGCGATAGGCCACCTTCAGCGGCGCCTGCATGGCCTTCAATGCAATCGCGTCCATTTCGTTTCTCTCCCATAGTAGTTGCCTGGCTTCGCTGCCTAACGGCGATGCCGCCTGCCCAAACGCAAGTCTCCACTGGCGTAGCGCTTGGCAGGGTTTCGCCCGTATAGTCTGACGATACGGCGAGCATCCAACGCCTTCACACCGTCTCTCGCAACACATTCGTAAGGCCGCCGGACATATGGCCGACATCGCCATCGTGGAAACCCGCGAACGGGTTCTTGCCGGAATCCTGTTCACCGGGGCTGCCTACTTGCTGTTTTCGATGCAGGACGCCTCAAGCTGACACTATGGTGTCAGGAAGGGGCAGCGCAGGCTGGTGAGATGACGGGATCGCTGGACATGCCATGCACAGTGGAAAGCGCCCGCGAGCGTACCCTCGGCATCATCCTGGTCTCGGCATCGGCGGCCGTTTTCGGCCTCACCGGCGTGCTGACCAAATCGATCCATGCCGACCCGCTGACCATTACCTGCTGGCGCGGCTTCGTCGGCTCGATCCTGATCAGCCTCTATGTCCTATGGCGCCGCCAGCGCTGCGGCGGTCGCGACAGCTTGCGGCTCGGCTGGCGAGGCTGGCTGCTGGCGATCGAGGGCGCGCTCGCGAGCATCGCCTTTATCTCGGCGTTCAAGTTCACGTTTGTCGCCAATGTCGCGATCATCTATGCCACGGCCCCGTTCGTCACCGCGCTGCTGGCCCTCCTGTTGGTCCACGAGCCGTTCCGGCTGCAGACGCTTGCCGCCGCTGCTGTGTCACTATGCGGTGTGGCAATCATGGTCTGGTCCGGCTTCGGCACCGGCCATTTGTTCGGCGACGGGCTGGCGCTGCTGATGACGATCGGCAGCGCGCTCTACATGATCATGGTGCGCGCCTTCCACGACACGCCGGTGGTGTGGGCGGGTGCGGTGTCGGCATTCCTTCTGTTCGTGCTCGGCTGGTTCGTCGCCGATCCGCTGGCTGTCTCGGCCAGGGACGCTGTGCTTCTAGCCACCTTCGGCGCCTCGTTCGCGCTGGCTTCGATCCTGTGGACGGAGGGCACTCGGCTTATTCCGGCGGCCGAGTCCGGATTGCTGGGTTCAGCTGAAGTGCCATTCGCGATCCTGTTTGCCTTCCTGTTCCTGGCGGAGATCCCGCCGGCAGCCAGCATGGTCGGTGGCGCCATCGTGCTTTGCGCGGTGTTCGCTCACGCCGGCCGCGACTGGCTGATGGCCAGGCAGCGCGCAGCGGATGCATGACCAATCCTCGCCGCGTCCGAGCGCGAGTTGGTGGTCCGATCACGAGAAATCCGGTCCTGAAAATTAATTTGAAAAGTCATGGAACCATCATAGGGCTCAGGCATTATGGCTGCGACGGGCCACCCCAAGTCCCCCCAAACCCCTCGGCCCGTCCTACTCAGAAGCCGACCGCAAGGTCGGCTTTTTCTTTGCTGGCTCAATTGGCCAAGGCCAGGTTGCCGCTGAACAACGCGGCCAGATCCTGCGCCGGCCGGTCGGCATCCTCACGCAAGCGGACGGCGAATTCGGCGACCGGCACCGGCGGCAGATCAAGATCGCGCGGCGCCTCGACGATGCCGGAATGAGCGAAGCGCGCCGTCCTCAACGTCAAGGCGATGCCGGCGTGCACCGCCGTGCGCAGGCCGGCAAGGCTGGCACTGCCGGCAGCAATGCGGTAGCGACGGCCGGCCGCATCGAGTGCACTGGTCGCCGCTTCGCGAAACCCGCAATGGGGATCGAGCAGCGCCAAGGGCAGTTCGTCGTGGCGGGTGGCCAGCCCGTTCTGTGAGCAAAGCCAGATCATTGGTTCCTTGAGCACACCGACCTCGTCCAGTGTCGGCACCTGCCGCATGGCAATGGCCAGATCAAGGGTGCCGGCCTGCAAAGCCTGCGCCAGTTCGGCGGAACGGCCGACGCGCAGTTCGATCCTGACGCGCGGATGGCTGACAGCAAAAGCCCTGAGAAGCTGCGGCAAGCCGCTGTCGGCGAAATCCTGCGTGGTGCCGATGGCGACGCGCCCGTCGGCGTGCGCGCCTTTGAGGGCCAGCCACGCCTCGCGGTGCGCGGCAAGGATGCGACGCGCGTGAACGATCAGATCCTCGCCTGCCGGCGTCAGGCCGCGCCCTCGCCCCTGTGGCACCAGCAGCGGTTCGCCGACAACATCCTCCAGCCGCTGCATCTGCGCGGTCACTGCGGACGGCGAGCGACCGACGATCGACGCGGCCCGCGCCAGGGAACCGCCATCGACGAAAGCGAGGAAAGTTTTGAGGAGGTCGGGATCGAACATCTGCACAATTCGATACTATCAAAGTGTTTATCAAAAACAATTCGATTTTTTTTGATCAAAGGATGATGGCATGATTTTCTCGACGGCGAAGAGGCGCCGCTTGAAACCGAGGAGAAGAAATATGCCGATCATCAATGTCAGCGTTACCGGCAAGCCCGATGCCGCTTTGTCCGCCGCCATTGCCAAGGAAGTGACCGAACTGACGGCCACGCATCTGCGCAAGGACGCGACGATCACAGCTGTTGCCATTTCCTATCACGACCCCGAGCACTGGTTCGCCGGCGGCAAGTCGCTGGCCGAGCATGGCACCAACACGGCCTGGCTCGACATCAAGGTTGTCGACGGCACCAACACCAAGCTCGAACTGGAGGCGTATCTGCAGGCAATTTTCGCGGCATTCGGCCGGCTGCTGGGTAAGGTGCATGAGGAAAGCTACGCCCTCGTGCATGAAGTGCCTGCGGCCGCCTATGGCTTTGGCGGCAAGACGCAGGAATTCCGCTTCATCAGCGGAAGGATGAAAGCGGCGTAGCTGCGATAGGCAGCCGAGCCGAATCAAACATAGGAGAGAAGGAAAAATGGAGCCGCATTGACGTTGATCCAACTTCGGCTAGGTTCTCACCCGAAGCGGCCACTGAAGAGCCGTGACGTGAGATCGTTGGGAGATGCGGCGATGATCCTGACACTGGCGCTGCTTGCGGGTCTTGTCGCGGCCTGGCTGCTGATCGGCGTGGTGGAGAAGTTCCGCCTCGGCCTGCGTTTGAGCCAGGCGCTGCTCTACGTGCCGTTCAAGCTCGCCTACCGGATCAGCGACGAGCGCATCAAGATTGCGCGCAGGTCGGTGACCCCGGTCATCTATGTCATCTGGCATCAGTCACGCATCGAGCCGGCGCTGATGCTGTCGCTGCTGCCGGAGGACACGCTGCACATCCTCGACCAGGCTTCGGCCAGATCGCCGTGGCTGGAGCCGTGGCGCGAGCTCGGCCGCACCATCGCCTTCAACGCCGAGCATGTCTTCGTCAGCCGCAGATTGGTGCGGGTGCTGAAGGGCAAGGGCCGGCTCGCCGTTTACCTGCCGGATGCGGTCGAGCCAGACGTCAAGTCGTTTCGGTTGTTTCGCGCCATCACCCGTATCGCCATGCAGGCCGACGCCCGTATCGTGCCGGTCTTCGTTGCCGGCGCACGCAGCCTGCCGGCCTCGCTGACGCCGGCGGACAAGGCGCCGCGCCATTGGTTTCCGCAGCTGTCGATCAGCGCGCTGGAGCCGATGACCATCGCCGAGCTGGTGGCGCGGAACCCAGATCAGGCCTCCAACACCAATGCGCTGTTTGATCGCTTCGCCGAGGCCAGGCTTTTCGGCAGTGATCTCGACCGAGGGCTGTTCCTCGCCATGCGCGATGCGGCCGACCGTGTTGGCGCTTCGCACCCAATAATCGAGGATGTCATTGGCGGTCCCCTGAGCTACCGGAAAATGTTCATCGGCGCCAGGGTTTTGGGCCGACGGTTCGAGGCAATAACAGCGCCGGGCGAAGCGGTTGGGCTGCTCCTGCCCAACGCCAATGGCGTCGTGCTGTCGTTCGTCGGACTTTTGTCGGCTGCGCGGGTGGCAGCAATGATCAACTATACCGCCGGCCCGGCCAGCGTCACCGCCGCCGTCCGCACGACGATGATCCGAACCGTGGTCTCCTCACGCGCCTTTGTCGAAAAGGCCAACCTCGCCGACATCGTCGAGGCGGTGGAAAAGGGCGGGGCGAAACTGCTGTGGCTGGAGGATGTCCGCGCAAGCGTGACCGTGCTGGACAAGGCCGCAGCCGGCTTGCTGTGGCGCTGGCCGTTGCAGCGCCAGGATGCAGCCAAGCCGGCGGTGATCCTGTTCACCTCCGGCTCGGAAGGCACGCCCAAGGCCGTGGTGCTGTCGCACCGGAACCTTCTTGCCAATGCGATGCAGGCGGAAGCTCGCATCACCATCTCGCCGGCCGATATCCTGCTCAACGTGCTGCCGGTGTTCCACTCGTTCGGGCTGACCGGCGGCACCATCCTGCCGCTGGTCACCGGAGTAAAGCTGTTCCTCTACCCGTCACCGCTCCACTACAAACTTATTCCGGAGGTGGCGCGCAAGGTCCGGCCGACGGTGATGTTCGGCACCGACACGTTCCTCGCCAACTATGCCCGCACCGCCAAGGACGGCGATTTTTCCAGCCTGCGCTTCGTCGTGGCCGGTGCCGAGGCGGTGAAGCCGGAGACGCGCCGGGTTTACCGCGAGCGCTTCCAGGCCGAGATCATCGAAGGTTTTGGCTTGACCGAGGCCGCACCAGTGGTTGCCGTCAACACCGCCATCCACGGCCGCGATGGAACGGTCGGGCGGCTGCTGCCGGCCATGCGCATGAAACTCGAACCGGTCGAAGGCATCAGCGACGCCGGCCGGCTGTGGCTCGACGGGCCGAACCTGATGATGGGCTACATGACCGGCGACCGGCCTGGCGAGCTGCAGCCGCTCGAAGGCTGGCACGACACCGGCGATATCATTTCGGTCGATCGCGAAGGCTTCATCACCATTCGCGGCCGCGCCAAGCGCTTCGCCAAGATAGCCGGCGAGATGGTATCGCTTGGTGCGGTCGAGATGCTGGTGCAGTCGCTGTGGCCGGAAGAGCATCACGCCGTGGTAGCGGTGCCGGACAAGCGGCGCGGCGAGCGCCTCGTTCTGGTCACCACCGCCGACAATGCCGATCCCCACGAATTGCGCGAATTCGGCAAAAAAGCCGGCGCGGCCGAACTGATGGTGCCGAACGACATCGTCAAGGTCGAGGAGATCCCTGTACTGGGCTCCGGCAAGACCGACTATGTCTCGACTAGAAAGCTGGCACTCGAGAGGCTGGGACTGAGCGCAGCCGCCTGAGGTTTGCTGTCGAGAACTCTAAAGCGCGTCGCGTTCGACCGGCCTTGTGCGACGCGCTTTAGATTCTTGCTTTTATGCATGCCGTTATCGCAAAACCGCTGCACACTTTTGCGCGAATGCATTAGAAGACCACCACCGACAACAGCAGAATGGCCCCGACGGCCATCATCAGCAGGCCCGGCCAGTTCTGCGACAGGCCGAGAAAACGGAGCCCGCGCCGCCGCGGCTCCAGGGTCGGACCTGGTGTTGCGAGATTAGGCGTCGGACTGTCCGGCGCGGTGGAGACAGCGGCCGGTTCACTAAGCCGCCCGCGCATGATGGCTGCTACCGCCATATAGACGAGGCCGGCGACAGTCAGTAACACGCCGATGAGGATGACAGCCATTTCTCCTCGTTTCCGATGGTTCTGCGCCCGATGCGGCAGCTTGCGCGACGTACACGACGTACCACGAGCAGCCGCTCAGACGGACCTACCAAACACAAACGGTCTAGCCGCCCAGCAAGTTCCGAAAACGGGGTTTTTGAGGTGCATTCCACAGCGCCGCGCGCTGTGTGAGCCGATCCTGAGTCTAAACGGACGACCCTTTTCGGAATCATGCACTGCCAGGCGCAACGCGAACTGGCACCAAATCTGTCAGCCAATATCCGAGGACGGCACCTTCTCGCCTTCGCGCTTGGCGCGTCTCGAATAGGCGCGCACGCTGAACGGCAAGAAGACCAGATAGCCGGCAACCGAGGCCGTCAGCGTATACCAGGGATAGGTCATCAAAAGCAGGACGTAGAGGACGACTGCGAGGATGATCGGCAGCACCCTGTCGCCCGGTATCCTGACGCTCTTGCCGGAATAGACGGGCAGTCTGCTGACCAGCAGGAACGCCACCAATATTGTAAAGCCGGTGGCAATGAAGGCTGCCAGGCGGCTGGGTTCAAGCCCAAGCCTGAGGAAGAACAGATAGAGCGGCAGCATCACCAGCACCGCACCCGCCGGCGCCGGCACGCCGACGAAATATTCGGTCTGCCACTGCGGACGGTCGAGTTCTTCGTCGAGCACGTTGAAACGGGCAAGCCTCATCCCACAGGCGATGGTGAACAGCAGCGCGGCGATCCAGCCCGGCGAACCTGCCCTGTCGAGCAGAAAGGCATAGAGCACCAGCGCCGGTGCCACGCCGAAATTGACGATATCCGCCAGCGAATCCATCTGGGCGCCGAATTTGGAAGTCGCCTTCAGCATTCGCGCCAGACGGCCGTCGATACCATCGAGGAAGGCGGCGAGCAGCACCATCACCACCGCTGGCTCGAAGCGGCCCTCGAAGCCGAAGCGAATACCGGACAGGCCGGCGCAGATGGCGAGCACCGTGACCAGATTGGGCAGCACCATGCGCATCGGGATTTCGCGAATGCGCGGGCCACCGCCGCCATGCGCCTCGAATTTCTTGAACGGCGGGGCCACCGGTCAGGAGATCCGCACGAGCGGCGTTGCGGCAACGCCGCCGAATTCCGCCAGCACCGTCTCACCGCCAACCGCGGTCTGGCCGACGGCGACACGCGGCGTCGCGGTCGAGGGCAGGAATACATCGACGCGCGAGCCAAAGCGGATCAGCCCGAAGCGCTGGCCGGTGCCGATGGCGCCGCCGGGCTCGGCCCAGCAGACGATGCGCCGCGCCACCAGGCCGGCAATCTGCACCGCGGCGACCGTTCCATTGGGGCTTTCGATGACCAGCCCGTTGCGCTCGTTCTCGGTGCTTGCCTTGTCGAGCTCGGCGTTGAGGAATTTTCCTGGCCGATGCTCGATCCTGGAAATGCGGCCACGCACCGGAGAGCGGTTCACGTGGCAGGAAAAGACGTTCATGAACACCGAGATGCGGGTCATTTCACCGCCGCCGAGGCCAAGCTCGCGCGGCGGCACGGCCGGGCCAACCGCCGAGACGATGCCGTCGGCCGGGCTGACAACCAGCCGGTCATCGATCGGCGTGACACGCTCGGGATCGCGGAAGAAATAGGCGCACCAGGCCGTCAGGATGAGACCGATCCAGAACAGGGTCGAGGAGAAGTAGCCAAGAAAGAGCGTCGCCGCGCCGAACGCAGCGATAAAGGGATAACCCTCGCGATGGATCGGAACGAACGCATTCTTGATCGTGTCAACGAGGCTCATGGGATGAGGGCAACCTTGGTTCCAAGTCCGGCCTCAATAGCGGAAACACCCCGCGGTCGCAACGCGACAATGAGAGCGCTCGGGGGTGGCGGTCGCCGCCGTTTCAGGATGCCGTTAGCAGAATCCGGACTGCCGAAGTGATCAACCGGAAATGTTCATTGCGATTGTCGGAACGCAGCACTCTCGCCCGTCCTTGGCAAGACAGCGCCTCTCATCGGCCTTCCGGCCATGACGATTTGCGCAAACCCGGAGGTTCTCGGCCCATGCAGAAATCAGCAGCTAGGCAAGTGCAAGTGGTGATGAACGGCTTGGCCTTCGGCGAGTCGCCGCGCTGGCACGATGGCCGGCTGTGGTTCTGCAACTGGGGCACAGGCCAGATCATCGCCGTTGACGCCCTAGGCAACAGCGAGATCGCGCTCACCGTGCCGGCCACCCTGCCCTATTCCATTGACTGGCTGCCGGACGGGCGCCTGCTTGTCGTCTCCGGCTGCGAGGGGCTGGTCCTCAGGCAGGAGGCAGACGGGAGGCTGGTCACCCATGCCGATCTGAGACACCTCTCGAAGAGCCCGTGGAACGAGATCGTGGTCGATGGGCGCGGCAACATATACGTCAATGGCGGTGGGCCTGCTCCGGCCCTCGGCCAGCATTTCGGCCCCGGCACCATCGTGCAAGTTGCACCTGATGGCTCGGTTCAGCAGGTGGCTGAGAACCTCGCGTTCGCCAACGGCATGGCGGTGACGCCTGACAACAAGACGCTGGTCGTTGCCGAGTCCCACGCAAACCGGCTGACCGCCTTCGACATCGCTGCCGATGGTGGCCTTTCCAACCGGAGGGTCTGGGCCGATCTCGGCAACGGTTTTCCCGATGGCATCTGCCTAGATGCCGAAGGTGCGGCCTGGTATGCCGACGTTCCGAACCGGCATTGCGTGCGGGTGCGCGAGGGCGGCGCGATGCTCGAAAGCGTCGACGTCGACCGCGGCTGCTTTGCCTGCATGCTCGGCGGCAGCGAGGGAAAAGCGCTGTTCATCGTCGCCGCCGAATGGCGCGGCTTCGAACATATGATCAGCGATGCCCGTACCGGCCAAGTGCTCAGCGTCGACGCTACTGCGCCGGGCGCCGGCTGGCCGTAGAGAGCTTACATCCCGGGAATCCGCTGATAGTTGGCGATATCGGCCTTGACGCCAAGTCGCGCGATGGTCTCCTGAGGATTGAAGCCGCTGCGCTCATGCGCAGCCTTGATGATCGGCACGACCTTGTCGACAGCGGCCTGCCCTTCCCATTCGACAATGGTCACGAGGTTGAACTCGCCCGGCCCCGAGAATTGCTCAAGCAGGAAATCCTGGACGAACCCTTGCTGCTGGCGCAGCAAATCATGCGTCATCCGGACCTTGGCAAGAATCTCCTCGCGGGCGTTGGCCGGAACGACAAACTTGTCCACCCGAAATACACTGCCGCCACTAACTGCCTGATTTATCCCATTCATATCGATTGTCTCCGTTTTTGAACGACGCATCTTGCTGCGATCCAAAACGGCCTACGATCTCAACTTAAGTTGAGGTCAAGCACGAATTTTCAGCTCACCTCCGAGGTGCGACGGCGGACGACGACGCCGAACTCGTCGCTTTCGCGGGCGATGCGCAGCCGCTCCTCGGCCTCGCTTGCCTCGCGCTGGCGGTCCCACATCGATGCATAAAGGCCGCGCTTGGCTATCAAGGCGACATGGGTGCCGCGCTCGGCGATCTGGCCATCCTGCAGGACGATGATCTCGTCGGCCGAAATCACTGTGGACAGCCGATGGGCGATGACGAGGGTGGTGCGGCCCTGGCTGACCAGGTCGAGTGCCGCCTGGATCTCCTGCTCGGTGTGGCTGTCCAGCGCCGAGGTCGCCTCGTCGAGCATCAGGATCGGCGGTGCCTTCAAAATGGTGCGGGCAATCGCCACCCGCTGCTTCTCGCCGCCGGACAGTTTTAATCCGCGCTCGCCGACCATTGAGCGATAGCCGTCGGGCAGCCGCTCGATGAACGGTCCGATCTGGGCCAGTTCTGCCGCCTTGCGCACATCCTCCTCGCTGGCGCCGACTCGGCCGTAGCGGATGTTGTAGGCGATGGTGTCGTTAAACAGCACCGTGTCCTGCGGCACCATGCCGATGGCAGCGCGCAAGCTCTCCTGCGTCACGTCGCGAATGTCCTGGCCGTCGATTAGAACCTTGCCGCGCTGGATATCGTAGAAGCGAAACAGAAGCCGCGAAATGGTCGACTTGCCGGCTCCGGAGGGGCCGACGATGGCCACCGTCTTGCCGGCTGGCACCTCGAAGCTGATGCCCTTCAGGATCTTGCGGTTGGGGTCGTAGGAAAAATGTACGTCGCGGAACTCGACCCTGCCGGCATCGACGACCAGCGGCTTGGCGCCCGGCCGATCGACGATCTCACGCTTGACGTCGAGCAGATCGAACATATTTTCGATGTCGGTCAGGCCCTGGCGAATTTCGCGGTAGATCATGCCGATGAAATTCAGCGGCACCGAAAGCTGCATGAGCATGGCGTTGACGAAGACGAAATCGCCGACGCTCTGTGTGCCCGCCTTCACCTCGAGCGCCGACATCACCATGACGACGGTCATGCCGATACCGAAGATCACACCTTGGCCGAAGTTCAGCCAGCCAAGCGAGGTCCAGGTCCTGGTCGCCGCCAACTCATAGCGCGCCGTGGACCGGTCGAACCGCTCGGCCTCCATGGCTTCGTTATTGAAATATTTGACTGTTTCGTAGTTGAGCAGCGAGTCGATCGCCTTCGTGCTGGCTTCATTGTCGCTTTCGTTCATCTCACGGCGGATCGAAATACGCCAATCGCTCGCCCTGACGGTGAACCAGACATAGAGCCAGACCGTGACCGCGATCACCAAGACGTATAGCCAGCCATAGGTGACGGCGAAGATGCCGGCGGTGAGCGCGAATTCGACGATTGTCGGCGCCGTCGCCAGCATGGTGAAGCGGACGATCGTCTCGATGCCCTTGGTGCCGCGCTCGATGACGCGCGACAGTCCGCCGGTGCGCCGTTCGAGGTGGAAGCGCAGCGACAGTTCATGCATGTGCACGAAGGTGCGGAAGGCGAGCCGGCGCACCGCATGCTGGCCGACCCGTGCAAACAGGGCGTCGCGTAACTGGTTGAAGCCGAGTTGCACCAGCCGCACGGCATTGTAGGCGACGACCAGCATGACCGGCGCCAGCAGCAGGGCCGGCAGCGGCGGCGGCGATTTGCTATCGCCGGCCAGTGCGTCGGTCGCCCATTTGAAGAAATAGGGTCCGGCCACCAGGGTCAGCTTGGCGACAACCAGCAGTACGGTTGCCCACACCACGCGCGCCCTCAGGTCGGCGCGGTCGGCCGGCCACATATAGGGCCAGAGATTGCGCAACGTTCTGAAGGTCGAGCCGGAATCTGCGGAAACGGTTTTCTCGGCCATTCTTGTTTACCTTTATGATTTTAGCGGCCGGAGCAGCAGGAATCGACCAGCGCGGCCAGCGATGCCGAAACATCGGCGAGCGCGGCGCGGTCGAGCTCATAGCGCGAGCGCTGGCGGTCAGGCTCGAAGCGGATCAGCCCGGCCTCGACCAGGATCTTCAAATGCTGGGAAACGGTGGACTGCGCCAGGTCGAGATGCTCGACGACCTCGCGACAGCAGCAGGAACGGCTTGCGGAAAGGTGTTTGAGAATTTCGATCCGCGCTGGATGCGAAAGGGCCGCGAGCCGGACAGCGACAGCGCGGCTATCCGGCGTGCAGTTGGCCGGCGTGCAGTTGGCCGGCGCGCGTTCATCTGCCGCGCGGCTTCGGTCCGTTACGAGGGGGGATTCGGTCATCGTCCATCGGCGATAAACGATGACTGGCCCTGCCGCAAGCTATCCTGATGGGCAGAACGGCTACTCGGTCTTGACTGGCGCCGTCGTCATCTGGTCGCCCATTGCCTTGAGATCGGCGGGCTCGCCTTCCTTCGATTTCTCCGGCACCTTGAACACCTGCCCCGGCCAGATGCGGTTCGGATTGCTGATCTGGTCCTGGTTGGCGAGATAGATGGTCGAGTAGCGCATGCCCTGGCCATAGACCCGCCGCGAAATCCGCCACAGCGTGTCATGGCGGCGGATGATGACTGCGCCATCGGCATGTTCGAGCTTTGGCGCCACGGTCTCGGGAGTTTCGCCCGGAGGCGTTGCGACAGCCATTTCGGCCGGGGCCTCGGTTGTAGGAGTGGGGGCAGTTGCGGGCGTTTCGGCGGCCGTTGCCGGTGCGGCTTCGGTCGCCGGAGCATTCGGCTCGGCTTGTTTTACCCCGGCAGGCTTCTGCTCGGCCGGCGCCACGGCCGCAACCGCCTCACCAGGCTCGCGCTCGAACGGCACAGCCGCACGGGCCACCACCGTCACGCCGTCGGCGTCGAGCGCATCGACGTGGATGGTGTAGGTGCCGACCGGGATGTCGCGTGTCGCTTCGACCAGGAAGTGGCGGTCGGGCGAGGTCTTCGCGTCACCGAGCAGGATATCGTTGGCATAGGCACGCACCTTGCGGCCGGGATCGGCGAGGCCGGCAACGAAAATCTTGTTGCCGTCGATTTCGACAGCTTCGACGACGATCTTCGGCTCCACCGCGGGAGTAGCGGGCGCTGCCGGTGTGGCGGGTGCTGCCGGAGCCGGCGCGCCTTCAACAGCGGCCGGCGCGGCAGGAGCAGGCGCTGCTGGAACATCAGCCGCCGGGGCGGCTGGCGCCGGCGCTGCGGCAGCCGGCAATTCGGTGCCGGTGGCGGGTGGCTGAACGGCCGCCTGTTCGCCGACAGGCGGCGAGGCGTCAGATCTCGCCTGAGGGGCCGGAACAGTGAGCAGTTCGGACGGCTTGCCCGGCTCCTCGACCATTGCCAGCACCTGGCCGGTGGAATTCTGGGGGATCGAAACGACGGCGGTCTGCGCCGAGGCGGTCACGACATTGCCAGCCGTAGAGCGCAGCGTGATCGTATAGTCGCCGGGCTTCAGCGGATCGTCGAGAATAATGGCAAAGGCGCCGTCAGGGCCGGCGACCGTCGAGCCGAGCACAGCCGAACCGTTAAGAATCTCTACCTTGGCGTTGGGCGCCGCATTGCCGGCGACGACGATCGAGCCGTTGCTTTCGACGCGCACGATGTCGAAGGTCGGCACGATTGCACCTGCTGCGGCCGGCGCGGCGGGCGCTGCCGCATCGGTGGACGCGGCGGGCGCAGGCGGCAGCCGGCCCTCGGTCGCCGGAGCGGCCGGTTTCGAAGCCGGCGGCGTCAGCGCCGCGACCTCCGCAGGCCGGGTAGAATTGAGATACGGGTCGAGCGCGCCCGATACATAGGCGGTTCCCGCCGCGGCGACAGAGCCGCCAGCCGCGAACAAAAACGCCTTCAATGGATTAATTGCCATGTTTCCCTGCCCCTTAGCCACCTAATTTCGGTCTAGCCTGTTTTACCAAAGCCGACAAGAAAAAGCCCGCCCCAGGGCTTGACCATGCCAATAGTCCCTATCACCAATCATAACATGAACACGATTCGATCTGTCTGCGTCTATTGCGGCTCGTCCCCGGGCCGAGATGAGACCTATATCAAGGCCGGACACCTGCTTGGCCGCTCGATCGCCAAGTCCGGCCTGCGTCTGATTTATGGCGGCGGCACTAAAGGGATCATGGGTGCCGTCGCTGAAGGGGCATTAAAGGCCGGTGGCAAGGTAACCGGCATAATTCCACGTTTTCTGATCAACCGGGAGGCGACCGAAACCGCGCTTAACCGGCTCGACGAGCTCGTCATCACCGACAACATGCACCAGCGCAAGCACAGGATGTTCGAGAAATCTGACGCCTTTGTGGCGTTGCCCGGCGGCATCGGCACCGTCGAGGAGATCGTCGAGATCATGACTTGGGCACAGCTCGGCCATCACCGCAAGCCGATCGTCTTCGGCAACGTCGGCGGGTTCTGGGATCCGATGCTGGCGTTACTCGACCACATGGCAACGGAGGGCTTCATCCACACGGCGCAACGGGTCAAGCCGCTGGTGGTCGAGGATCCGGAAGCAATCGTCGCCGCTATCATGGTGGCAGGATCCTCCGTCGATGCACCGACGGAGGGCGTGCAGTCGGTGATTGATAAGATGTAGAGTGAATGGTGAATGGTGAATGGTGAATGGTGAATGGTGAATGGTGAATGGTGAATGGTGAAGTAGAAGACTTTCCAAACCGGCGCCTGTCTATTCACTATTCACTATTCACTATTCACTATTCACTCCTTCCCTACTGCCTTCCTCAAGTCTCCGATGACCGCACGCTTATCCTGACGCCGCCAGGCGAGATGGATCGAGACGGTGCGTTCGAACCACGGCAGATCGCGAAACACGATCTGAGGCGGCGCGGCACTCCGCAGGCTGGCCTGCACCGTCGCCAGCCCAAGCCCGGCGCTGACCAAGCCCAACGACGTCAACGGATCGGTCGTCTCATAGGCTATGTCGGGCAGGAAACCGGCCTTCGCACAGGCGGCGAGAAATTGGCTGCGGTTGGTGTCGTCAGGCTGGCGCACCACCGTTATCCAGGTACGGCCGTCCAGTTGCTGCGGCAGTATCTCCGCGATTTCTGCCAATGGATCGCCTTCCGGCATCGCCAGAACCAGCGGCTCGCGCATGATGAGGGCATGGCGACGATGTCGGGATCATCGGCAGAAGGAGGCGTGTAGACAAGGCCCAGATCGAGCGATCGTTCGCGCAGCGCTTCGATCTGGGCGGCGGAACGCTGACCCTTCAGTTGAAGATGAAATTCGGGCCGGTCGCGGCGAAACTGGCGCAGCATCCGAGCGACAAGCCCGGCATGGACCGCACCTTCCACATAACCGATGGCGAGACGGCCGACCGTACCGCTGGCGAGATTGCGGCCGAGCTCCTCCAGCCGTCTTGCATGGGCCAGCAGCGCACGCGCCTCGGCAAGAAAAGCGCGGCCCTCGGCATTGAGATGAACACGCTGCCTCGCCCTCTCGAACAGTGCGACGCCCAGCTGCTCCTCCAGCTGAATGATCTGACGGCTGAGCGGCGACTGCGAGATGTGCAGCAATTCGGCGGCACGCCCGACGTTGCCGGTTTCGGCCACCGTGATGAAATAGCGGAGCTGGCGCAGGTCGAACATTGTTGCTTCGATGCTCAAGTCCCGTGAGGTCTCAAATTTAGCCTAATCAGTCTTGGACTGTCTGGCCAGCAGAAGCGAATATTTCCGCCATTCCAACGGCCAACATCAGGAGATTCCGATGCAGTTCTTTGCCCTTCTTGCGCGCAACACCGAAAAGTTCACCGACGCCGATTTCGCGCCGCTGCTGCCTGGCGAGGCCGAGCAGCGCCGCACGCTCTATGCCGAAGGCGCCGTGCGTCAGGTGTGGAATCGGGGCGACATTCCCGGCAGCGGCATGATGTTCGAAGCCGGCAGCGATGCCGATGTGCGCCACCATCTTGCAACTTTACCGCTGGTCAAGGCCGGCATGATGGATATTGCCGCCGTCGTGCCGCTGCAGCCATATCCCGGCTTCGGGCCGAAGCGCTGAGCGCTCGTGAAAGACGCGGCTGCCGGCATTAAGACCGGCCAGCCGCCTTTCTTCGTTACGCGGCTCGAGCTGATGCGGAAACGGTCTTGCGCGCCGAAGAAAACATCGACCAGGAGTACATCGCCAGTGCCGCCCAGATCAGCCCGAAGGCTATGGCCTGAACACTGCCGAAGGGTTCGCCGAAAATCAGCACCGCGATCAAAAAGACGATCGTCGGCGCGATATATTGCATGATGCCGATGGTGGAGAGGCGCAGCAGCCTGGCGCCGAACGCAAACAACAGCAGAGGCACGGCGGTGACCGGACCGCAGCCGATCAGCAAGGCGGTGTCGTTCAGCGAGCTGGAGACGAAATGATCCTGTCCTGTGGCGATCAGGAAGATGATGTAGCCGAGTGCCGGCACCGACAGCAGCAGCACTTCAAGCAGGAAGCCCTGGCTCGGGCCTATTGGCAGCGTCTTGCGGAAGAAGCCATAGGCGGCAAAGGAAAAGGCTAGCACCAGCGACACCCAGGGCAGTTTGCCGGCGTCGATGGTCAGCACCGCGACCGCGATTGCCGCCAGCACCACCGCCGCGATCTGCAGGCGGTCGAGCCGCTCGCCGAGGAGCAGCGCGCCGACAACGACGCTGACCAGCGGGTTGATGTAATAGCCGAGCGCGGTCTCGATGGTGCGGTCGACCGCGATCGCCCAGACATAGATGCCCCAGTTGACCGAGATCAGCGCCGCCGTCAGCACCGCCATCGAAATGATGCGCGGCGAACGAACTGCCGCTTTGAAATCGGCAGTGCGGCCGGCCCAGACCAGGACGGCGGCCGCGATCGGCACCGACCAGACGATGCGGTGGGCGATGACTTCGGCCAGCGGCAGATGCGCGACAGCCTTCATGTAGAAGGGCAGCAGCCCCCAAAGCAGGTAGGCGCCGAGTGCCAGCAGGAAGCCGCGACGAGCTTTGGTGTCGGCCTCGATGTGAAGTGCTTGGGTAGTCATGGCCCAAGGCTATGCGCCAGCGGCTTGCCCAAAACCATCGCAAATTGCTGATGGATCAATGGAGTCTCGCTGATGGTTCAACACTACTCCGCCGCCGCCAAGCCCGCCATGTCGCGGTTCTTCATCAGCTTATAGACGATCGAATCCATCAGCGCCTGGAAGGAAGCATCGATGATGTTTTCGGAGACGCCGACCGTCCACCAGCGCGCACCGGTGCCGTCATGCGATTCAATCAGCACGCGGGTGATCGCCTCGGTGCCGCCGTTGAGGATACGCACCTTGAAGTCGGCCAGTTCGAGATCGGCGATCTCGCTCTGGAATTTGCCGAGATCCTTGCGCAGCGCAATGTCGAGCGCGTTGACCGGGCCGTGGCCTTCGGCCACCGACATCTTCTCCTCGCCCTCCACCAGCACTTTCACGATCGCCTCCGAGACCGTCTTCAGCTGGCCGTTGGCGTCGAAGCGGCGCTCGACCATGCAGCGGAACGAAGTGACGCGGAAGAATTCCGGCAGGCCGTGCAGCATCTTGCGCGCCAAAAGCTCAAAGCTGGCGTCGGCACCTTCGTAGGCATAGCCCTCGGCCTCGCGCTCCTTGACCACGGCGATCAGCGCGTCGAGGCGATGGTCGTCCCGGGGCATGTCGATGCCACGCCGTTTCAGCTCGGCCAGGAAATTGGCCTTGCCGCCCTGGTCCGAAACCATGACGCGGCGGCGGTTGCCGACAGTCTCTGGCGGCACATGCTCGTAGGTCGCCGGCTCCTTGGCCAGCGCCGAGGCATGGATGCCGGCCTTGGTGGCGAAAGCGGAGGCGCCGACATAGGGCGCTTGCGCTTCGGGCGCGCGGTTCAGCAACTCGTCGAAGGCGCGGGACAGGCGCGATATACCGGTCAACGCTTCTGCCGAAATGCCTGTAGCAAAGCGGCCCGAAAAGGCCGGCTTCAACGCCAATGTCGGCACGATCGAGATCAGGTTGGCGTTGCCGCAGCGCTCGCCGATGCCATTCAGCGTGCCCTGGATCTGGCGCACGCCGGCCTCCACGGCGGCAAGCGAATTCGCCACCGCCTGGCCGGTGTCGTCATGGGCGTGGATGCCGAGATGGTCGCCCGGTATGCCGGCGGCGATCACCTTTTCGACGATGGCGCGCACCTCGGAGGGCTGCGTGCCGCCATTGGTGTCGCACAGCACCACCCAGCGCGCGCCGGCATCGTAGGCCGTCCTGGCGCAGGCCAGCGCATAATCTGGATTGGCCTTGAAGCCGTCGAAGAAATGCTCGCAGTCGACCATCGCCTCCTTGCCGGCAGTGAGCGCCGCCTCGACCGAGGCCTTGATCGCCTCGAGGTTCTCCTCATTGGTGCAGCCGAGCGCGACGCGGACATGGTAGTCCCAACTCTTGGCGACGAAGCAGATGGCGTCCGACTTCGACTGGACCAGCGCGGCAAGCCCAGGATCGTTCGAGATCGACACTCCTGCCCGTTTGGTCATGCCAAAGGCAACGAACTTGGCATCGGCCGTGCGACGCTCGGCAAAGAAGGCGGTGTCGGTTGGATTGGCGCCGGGGTAGCCACCCTCGACGTAGTCGATGCCGAACTCGTCGAGCAGCTTGGCGATGGCGATCTTGTCCTCGACGGAGAAGTCGACACCCGGCGTCTGCTGACCATCGCGCAGCGTGGTGTCGAACAGATAAAGGCGCTCGCGAGCCATGGTCATTTCCCGGCAAACATGTCCGTTGCGCGGATCAGCCTGTCGAGGATGCCCGGCTCCGAATAGGCGTGGCCGGCGCCTTCGATCAGATGGAAATCCGCTTTCGGCCACGCCTTGTGCAGCGCCCAGGCGTAGCGCGCCGGGCACGGCATGTCGTAGCGGCCGTGAACGATGGTACCCAGGATATCCTTAAGCTTCCATGCATCGCGCAGCAGCTGTCCCTCTTCCAGCCAGCCGGCATGGACGAAATAGTGGTTCTCGATGCGGGCGAAAGCCAGGGCATAATCATCCTGGCCGAAGGGACCGCTGGTTTCCGGTTCCGGCAGCAGCGTGATCGTCTCGCCCTCCCACAGGCTCCAGGCGCGGGCGGCCTCGACCTGCGCCACAGGATCGCTGCCGACCAGCCGTTTGCGGTAGGCGGCCATCATGTCGCCGCGCTCGGCCTCCGGGATCGGCGCCAGAAACCGCTCCCACTTGTCGGGGAACATCTCCGACACGCCGAACTGGTAGTACCATTCGAGTTCGGCGCGGGTCAGCGTGTAGATGCCGCGCACGACCAGTTCGCTGACCCGCTCGGGGTGGGTCTCGGCATAGGCCAGCGCCAGCGTCGAACCCCACGAACCGCCGAACACCAGCCATTTGTCGAAGCCGCACATTTTTCGCAGGCGCTCGATGTCGGCGACCAGGTGCCAGGTGGTGTTGGCTTCAAGCGAGGCATTGGGCGTCGATTTTCCGCAGCCGCGCTGGTCGAACAGGATGACATCGTACAGCTTCGGATCGAACAGCCGCCGGTGCTTTGGCGAAATGGTGCCGCCCGGCCCGCCATGCAGGAAGACAGCCGGCTTGGCCCCTCTGGTGCCGGAGCGCTCCCAATAGACCTGATGGCCATCGCCAACGTCGAGCATGCCGGACTCGAAAGCCTCGATCTCGGGATAGAGGGTACGGAATTCGCTGCTCATAATTTCAGGCCCTGCTGCGGCCAGTTGGCCGTCTCGTGATCGGGATGCTGGAAGGAGATGATGGATTCCTGTCGCGCGTAGAAATCCGGGTCGTCATGGATCGGCGCGTCGAAGATCGTCTCGACCCAAGGCAGCCTGGCGGCGTAGTTAACCTGGATCTGCGGCACCAGATCGGAACGGTCGTCGAAGGCGCCGATGGCGATCTCCAGCGCGCCGGGCTGGCGGTAGGTCAGCGGTGTGCCGCAGCGGGCGCAGAAGCCGCGATCGCTGTTGACCGACGACTGAAAGTAACTCGGCTCCTCGCGCACCCATTCGACGCCGTCGCTCGGCACTGTCACCAGCGCGCCGAAAAACGACCCGAACTGTTTCTGGCACATGCGGCAATGACAAATGGACGGGCGGCCGAGCGCCCCGTGGATGCGGAAGCGCACGGCGCCGCACTGGCAGCCGCCGGTACGAACGGTTTCGGTCATGATTTTTCCTCCGGCGGCCATTGTTCGGTGTCGTGGTCGGGATGTTGGTAGGAGACGAGATCGGCGAGATACGAGGCCGACGAGACGTCGGCCATCGTTTCCTCACCTGGCAATTCGTGGACGTGATCCACGTACGGGAGCTTGGCTTCGACACCCCATTGGATGATCGGGGCGATCTCCTCGGGGTGGTCGAATGTGGCGATGGCGAGGGCCACCCCGTCGGGCGCTTCGAAGGTCAGCGGCGTGCCGCATTCGGCGCAGAAACCGCGCAAAGCCGCGTTGGA
Organism: Mesorhizobium sp. M0698; assembly: GCF_040320455.1. NCBI lineage: Bacteria > Pseudomonadati > Pseudomonadota > Alphaproteobacteria > Hyphomicrobiales > Phyllobacteriaceae > Mesorhizobium > Mesorhizobium sp. M0698. The sequence goes on from NZ_JAMYPQ010000005.1 coordinate 139,765, forward strand.
CGAGCGGAAGCGTTTGGGCTCACCGCGCGTCCAGTCCAGCCTTGCGCCGCGCACCGAGACCAGCGGCAGGTAGAAATTGCCGCTCGCCTTCTGGCACATGCGGCAATGGCATACGGAAGCATCGCCGAGAGCTCCTTCGACGCGGAAGCGCACCGCGCCGCACTGGCAGCCGCCTGTATAGACCGGTCTGTTGTCGAGGCTCATCGCGCACTACTCCGGGGCATGGCAAACCGCCTCGACATTGTTGCCGTCGGGATCGAAAACAAAGGCGCCATAATAGTTCGGATGGTAGTGCGGGCGCAGGCCCGGCCCGCCATTGTCCTTGCCGCCGGCGGCAATCGCCGCGGCGTGAAAGGCATCGACCTCGGCGCGGCTGCGAGCGGTGAAGGCGACATGCTGATGATCCTTCGGCTTGTCCTTGCCGGCATGCAGCCAAAACACCGGCCGGTCGCGGCCGTAGCCGCCGACCTTGGCGCCGCCGGTATATTCCTGCGGCACCATGTAAAGCAGCGAGGCGCCGAGCGGCGCTATCGCCCTGTCGTAAAAAGCCTTCGACGCGTCGAAATCCGAAACGGTGATGCCGAGATGATCGATCATCTTTTTACCTCCCAGGTGGTGATGCGTTCGCCGGTGACGGGGTCCTTGCCGTCCTTCAACTGGATGCCTTGCGTCAGCAACTCGTCGCGGATGCGGTCGGCCTCGGCCCAGTTCTTGGCGGCGATCAGCGCGAGGCGTTTGGCGATCGCCTTGGCAATGGCGTCTTCATCCACCTTGGCTGTTGTGATGTCGAAGCCGAGGAACAGAAGCGATGCCTTCAGTGAAGCGGCAGCATCGTTGTCTTCGGCGGCTGCGTTGCCGCTACCTGCGTTGAAATCAACAGCATCACCAGCCAACTGCGTCAGCAACTGGAATGCGGCATAGGTGGCAAGGTCATCCGACAGCGCTTCGATCACATCCGCCGGCACCGGCTTTGCCGTCGGCGGCGCCCGATCGGCCGCCCGCTTCCATTTGCGCAGCGTATTCTCCGCCTCTTCCAGCTTGCGCACGGAAAAGTCGATCGGCTCGCGATAGTGCGTCATCAGCATCGCCAGCCTGAGCACCTCGCCCGGCCATTTGCGGCCGCCAAAGGTATCCGTCTCCAGCAATTCGGTGATCGAATAGAAATTGCCCAGGCTCTTGGACATCTTCTGGCCCTCGACCTGCAGGAAACCGTTGTGCATCCAAATCTTGGCCATCGTTTCGGTGCCGTGGGCGCAACGCGATTGCGCGATCTCGTTCTCGTGGTGCGGAAAGATCAGGTCGATACCACCGCCATGGATGTCGAACACCTCGCCGAGATAGGCGGCCGACATCGCCGAGCACTCGATGTGCCAGCCCGGCCGACCCCTGCCCCACGGGCTGTCCCAGCCCGGCTCCTCGGGCGAAGACAATTTCCACAGCACGAAATCCTGCGGGTTCTTCTTGTGCTCATCGACGGCGACGCGGGCGCCGGCCTGCTGCTCATCGAGATTGCGCTTCGACAACTGCCCGTAGTCCGGCATGGAAGCGGTGTCGAACAGGACTTCTCCAGCCGCGACATAGGCATGGCCGCGTTCGATCAAGCGTTGAATCAAGAAGATCATGTCGACCTTGCCGTCGGGCCTGGGCTCGACGAACTCGGTGGCGCGCGGCTCGACCGTCGGTTCCAGGCAACCGAGCGCCGCAACGTCCTTGTGGAACTGACCGGCGGTCTTTTCGGTGACCCGCCTGATCGCTTCGTTCAGCGACAGCTTGCCCGATGCAATTTCGCCGCCGAAATCGCGCAGCGCGCGAGCGTTGATCTTGTCGTCGACGTCCGTAATGTTGCGGACGTAAGTGACATGCGCTTGCCCGTAGAGATGGCGCAGCAAGCGGAACAGCACGTCGAAGACGATCACCGGCCGCGCATTGCCGATATGGGCGAAGTCATAGACCGTCGGGCCGCAGACATACATGCGCACGTTGCGCGGATCGATCGGGAAGAAATCCTCCTTGCTCCGCGTTAGCGTGTTGTAGAGGCGCAGGCTCTTCGATGCGTCAGACATACGTGCGTTCCCGGTGCGTTACTTTGGCATGATCTTTTGGGATCGTGCTCTGGATGGAGTCGGTTACGCCGAGGCGCAAATCGGGGTCCAGCCTGCTGGCCGGGGCGTTTGTCCAATCTGGGAGGAGATGAGGCGAAAACGTCCAGGACCAGCGCGAGGCTAGCCGATAATGCAAATGCCACAAATGGCGAAAGACGTTTTCATGGCCGGCTTTATCGCCTTGCCCGGTGTTGCCGTCAAGTCGCTACCTTCGCCAAAAATATCGTTGGCTCACAGGAATTGAGCCACTGAAACATTTTATTAAACAGGTCGGCACTGTGATGAAACATTCGCCGGCTAGATCAGCAAGCGTCACGATTTGGTCGGATTCGGCCAGCAAACGCAGACATGAAGACGTTACCAGGGAAGAGAACAATGCCTAAGCAAGAATCCAACCGCGCCAAGCAACCGGCGCTCGCCAGCCACTACCGGGCGATCGGCCCGGCAGCAATCGTCGCAGCTCTTCTGCACACCGCGAAGAAGAAGAAGCCGGCGCAGAAGATCGTTTCGCCGCGCGCTGCCTGAGAATGCCGTCGGGAAGATTGAGGCGCTCACGGCGCACCAGCAATAGTAGCTTTTGCTAAAATAAATTCATCTGACTGTCGTTCGCGCCGGACTTCTGGCGCCTGACCTTCTCAGGCTCAGGCTCGACGACGCCCTTCTCCTGAATCTCCGGCCCGGTATTGGCGACCTTGTTGACGAGGTCGGAAACCGGGATCGCTTCGAAGAAATCGGGCTGGGCGGGTCTCAGCAGATGGGCCACATCGCGCGGCTCGAGCGTGCTGCAATCCAGCCAGCGCGCGAAATCTTCGGGATGGATCACCACCGGGATGCGGTCGTGGATATGGGCAGTATCGGCATTGGCGTGGGCGGTCAGAATGGCGCCGGTGTCCATTTCCGAGCCGCCCGGCTCGGCATAGGTCTCAATCAGCCCGGCGAAGGCGACAAGCCCGCCACGCCTTGGCCGCACCCAATAGGGCTGCCCTCTTCTGCCACCGGTTTGGTGCCATTCGTAGAATCCCGAAGCCGGTACCAGGGCGCGGCGATGGCGCATGGCAGCGCGAAACGACGCCTTTTCCGAAGCCCCCTCAGAACGCGCGTTGAACAGCAGCGGGAAGTTACGCGTATCCTTGACCCAGGCCGGGATCAGGCCCCAGCGCACCAGCATCGAGCGGCGGTCGGGCAGGTTCGAGCCCGGCGCCTGCGGCAATCCGGCGAGCGCCATCAGCACCGGCTGCGTCGGCGCGATGTTGTAGCGGGCCGGAAACTCCTCAAGTTCCGCCAGGCTGAGAAAGGCGGCGGTCTGGTCCGGAGTGGCGGTCAAGGCAAAGCGTCCGCACATGAATTCAGCTCTCGAATTGGTGGCATGTGAAAGTGGCCATGGAACCCGCCTTTCGCAACCGCTAAAGCTGTTCGCCGACGGCCGGTCCACAACGGGCTATGCCAATCGAGCGATCCGAAGCCCATGGAAGCACGCAAGATCATTCCGGCAGTCTCGGTCTGCGTCGTGCGCGAGAACACGGTGCTGCTGGTCAAGCGGGCCAGGCCGCCCTCGCAAGGCCTCCATGCCTTTCCCGGCGGCAAGGTCGAAGCCGGCGAGACGCTGGAACAGGCAGCACGGCGCGAATTGCTGGAAGAGACCGGATTGCAGGCGCGCAGCTATCGGCCGCTGCGGGAAATCCACATCGACGGCAGCGGCGACGGGCATCCGGTCGACTACTGGCTGACGGTGTTTGGGGCCGATTATGCTGGCGGCGAGGCGGTGGCCAGCGACGACGCCGAGACCGCGGCTTTCTATACGCTGGCCGAAATGACAGCGATGCCGCTCGCCGATGCGGTGTTTGAAATTGCGGACGATCTACTCGGTCCCAACAAAGACGGCGGGACCTGAGCCAGAGAATCGCCTTGCAGGCGACAAATTGTTTCAGCACAAGGACTCATGAGCCGCACGTCTTCGTTTCTCGCCGCATGCCTCGCCGTCAGTGTGGTTGTCGGTGCGCGCCCGGCGATTGCCGCCGAAGCACCGTTCGAGCCCGGGCTGATGCGGCTGGCGGAAGTGCTCGGCTCGCTGCATTTCCTGCGTAATCTGTGTGGCGAGAAGGGCGATCGGTGGCGAGCCGAGATGGAAAAACTGATCGCATCGGAAAATCCGAACCCGGAGCGGCGCGCCCGCTTCATCGCCAGCTTCAACCGCGGCTACCGGTCGTTCGGCGGTACTTATACGCAATGCACCGCCTCGGCGACGGAAGCCATCAGCCGCTACATGAAGGAAGGCGAGACGCTGTCTCGCGACATCGCTTCGCGCTACGGAAACTGACGACGGCAGCTGCCGTTCCGGCAAACCGGCATCAACCGCCGGCGCTGTGGGCGGCGGACGCGTTCGACACTTCTCCGCTTGCCTCGGGTGAGGTCTTGGTGCAAACCTGATGTTGCACTTTTGCAACTATGTTAACGAAACGTTAGCGCGCGAATGTGAAATTAACTCAAACTGAAGGTTTCCGTCCCCTTGGCCGGCCTAATCGGCTAAGTTTGAATCGGATCGGACGCAGGTTTGCTGGACGCGACGGAATTTGTAGAAGACGACCAAAAAAATGTCGTATTTACAAATACTTACTGCGCCTGCGTGTAAAAGGGACAACTCAAGCTTGATCCCTGTCCAACGGATCACCGCTTGAAAGGGTGGAAATCGCAATGGAACATGGCGTCAACGACATCGACGCGCTGGTCAGGGAAGAAAAGCGCCTGACCGCCGTGGAAAGCCACAGCGAAGCCTGGGCAGAAGGATTGTCGGCCGGGATCGAGCCGGAAATCATCGCCGAGGCAGCCCTCGAAACGGCATTCGGCGAAATGCTGCGCACCAATGGCGAGACCTCGGCGCTTGCCCTGCTCGATCGCATGCGTGAAAAGGTGATTGCCGGGGCCTTCGAGCCCGAAAGACTGCGGCACTGACCCCGGTTCTTTGACGACGGCGCGCCGCCCGGACATCATATCCGGGCACATGGACGGGCCTGGAACCAGGGAGTAGCAGGCGGTGAATTTTTCGATATCAGGCAAGCCGCACGGCCTGGTCCTCAGCATTTGGCTCACCGCTTCCTGCGCCATGATTCCTTCTGCACTGTTTCTTGCGAGCAGTCCCGCTCACGCCCTCAGCGAGATCAAGCGCGAAGACCTGCCCTCGCCGGTCACGCCGCCGCCCGACGGCGACGTGTCGCCGCGTGGAAGTACCGTGCCGATGCCCGGCCCGCTCGGCACGACGCCACCTGCAGCCAGCCAGCCGACTCCGTCCGACGAGCCGGAACAAACCGAACCGATAGGGCCGGCCAATGATGGCGGCGTGGCCAATCCGCATGTCGATCCCGACGCGCCTGTGCCCGAAGTCGTCTACGACCTCGCCAAGTTGCCGGAACCGGTCAGGCGCATGCACGATCTGATCGTCGAGGCGTGCAAAAGCGGCGACATCGAAAAGCTTCGGCCGCTGATCGGCACGGGAGACATGATGACCCAATTGTCGCTGGGCGACATGGAGGGCGACCCGATCGCCTTCCTGAAAGGCCTTTCCGGCGACACGGAAGGCCAGGAGATCCTCGCCATCCTGGAAGAGGTGCTCAATGCCGGTTTTGTCCATGTCGATGCCGGCACGCCGCAGGATCTCTATGTCTGGCCCTATTTCTTCGCCCTGCCGCTGGACAAGCTCGATGCCAGGCAGCGGGTCGAGCTGTTCAAGATCGTCACCGCCAGCGACTATGACGATATGAAGCAGTTCGGTGCGTACATCTTCTACCGAGTCGGCATCACGCCGACCGGACAATGGACGTTCTTCGTCGCTGGGGATTGAGTGATTTAGCCTGGCCCCTATGGAGGCAGGGAGCTTAGCCCGCCAACGCCTCGGAAAACTCCACCGCCCTACCCTGGCCCGGCGCGACGATCTCGCCTTCCCACATCACGCGCCGGCCGCGAACGATGGTGCCGACCGGCCAGCCGGTCACCTGCCTGCCGTCATAAGGCGTCCAGCCGACCTTGGAGCCTTGCTGGGCGTTGGCGATGGTCTCGCGGCGCTTCAGATCGACGATGGTCAGATCGGCATCGTAGCCGGCGGCAATACGGCCTTTCCTGGCGATGCCGAAAATACGCTGCGGGCCGTGGCTGGTCAGGTCGACAAAGCGCTGCAACGTCAGCCGGCCGGCGTTGACATGATCCAACATGATCGGCACCAAAGTCTGCACCCCGGTCATGCCGGACGGCGACGCCGGATAAGGCTTTGCCTTCTCGGCCAGCGTGTGCGGCGCATGGTCGGAGCCGAGCACATCAACGATGCCTTGCGCAACGCCGTACCAGACCCCGTCGCGATGGCGCGTGGCGCGCACCGGCGGGTTCATCTGGATCAGGGTGCCCAACTGCGCATAATCATCGGCGCTCAGCGTCAGATGATGCGGCGTCGCCTCGCAGGTCGCGACATCCTTGTGCTGTTCGAGGAAGCCTATCTCCTCGGCGGTCGAGATGTGCAGCACATGGATCCGGGCGCGGACCTGGCGCGCGATTCGCACAAGGCGCTCGGTGCAGCGCAACGCAGCGATCTCGTCGCGCCACACCGGATGTGAGGACGGATCGCCCGCGATGCGCTCGCCAAGCCGCTCGCGCAGCCGGAACTCGTCCTCGGAGTGAAAGGCGGCGCGGCGGCGTGTGTTCCTCAGGATCGAGGCAACGCCTTCGTCGTCCTCGACCAGCAGGTCGCCGGTGGACGAGCCCATGAAAACTTTTATGCCGGCCGCACCTGGCAGCCGCTCGAGATCGCCAGCGTCTTTTGCATTGTCGCGGGTCCCGCCGACCCAGAAGGCAAAGTCGCAATGCATGCGGCCGGTGGCACGCCGCACCTTGTCGGCAAGGGTTGCCTCACTGGTGGTCAGCGGATTGGTGTTCGGCATCTCGAAGACGGCGGTGACGCCGCCGAGCACCGCTGCCCGCGAGCCCGTCTCCAGATCTTCCTTGTGCTCCAGGCCCGGCTCGCGGAAATGCACCTGGCTGTCGACGACGCCCGGCAGGATGTGCAGCCCACGGCAGTCGATCGTCTCACCGGCCGACGCCTCGCGGAGGTCGCTGATGGCAGCGATGCGCCCACCATTGATGCCGACGTCGCGAAAACTCTGGCCGTCGTGATTGACCACGGTGCCGCCTGTCAGGATGAGATCGTAGATGGGGGCCATACGGATCCGGTCTCTTGCGGGGGAAGTGCCAGCGGCTTACGTAATGACCAATAGTTTTGCAAGATCAGGCTCGTTTTCCCACCATGCCCTTTGCCTCGCTCAGAGATCGCGCACTCGTTTCCGTGTCCGGGCCGGATGCCGAGCACTTTTTACAGAACATCCTGACCACCGACCTCGACGTGCTCGGCAGCAGCGAAGCAAAGCCCGGTGCGCTGCTAACGCCGCAAGGCAAGATCCTTTTCGACTTCCTGATCTCGCGCGCCGGCGAAAATGCTTTCCGACTTGAATGCCGTACCGAGACCGCCGATGATTTCATGCGACGGCTGACGCTCTACAAATTGCGCGCCAAAGTCGAAATTGCCAAGCTGGATCAGCCGGTTGTGGCCGTCGCATGGGGAAGCGATTCAACCATTTCGCAATTTGAATCAGCACCGTTTGCTGATGCGCGGTTTGTCGATACTGCCGTCAAGCGCTTCTATGATGACACCGCAGATGGCGGCGACCTTGCCGCATGGCAAGCCTTTCGCATCGCCCATGGCATTGCCGAAAGCGGTGCGGACTACCAACTCGGCGACGCTTTTCCGCATGACGTGCTGCTCGACGAGATCGGCGGTGTCGGCTTCAAGAAAGGCTGCTACGTCGGCCAGGAGGTCGTCTCGCGCATGCAGCATCGCGGCACTGCCAGGCGTCGGGTGTTGATTGTCTCGGCCGAACGCACCCTGCCCACTTCGCGCGCAGAGTTGACCGTGGAGGGGCGACCGGTCGGCACGCTTGGCTCGACCGCGGCCAGGACAGGCCTTGCCATTGCCCGCATCGACCGGGTCAAGGCAGCGCTCGACGCCGGCCTGCCGGTCCTGGCGGAGGATGTCGCCGTGTCGCTCGCTATCCCGTCCTGGGCGAAATTCAGCTTTCCGCAGGAAGCCATCGGCGCGGAGGACGCCTGATGGCTGCAGATCGCGCCGGGGCGCCGCCGCGCGCCTGGCAGCGCATGCTGTCCGGCCGACGGCTCGATCTGCTCGATCCCTCGCCGCTCGACATCGAGATCTCCGATATTGCCCATGGCCTTGCCCGCGTCGCACGCTGGAACGGCCAGACCAGAGGCGATCACGCCTTTTCGGTCGCCCAGCATTCGCTGCTGGTCGAAACGCTTGTCGGCGAGCTGATGCCGGATGCCGACGCCGACGCGCGGTTGGCGGCGCTGCTGCACGACGCGCCGGAATATGTCATCGGCGACATGATCTCGCCGTTCAAATCCGTGATGGGCGGCAGCTACAGGGATTGCGAGATCAGGCTGCAGCGCGCCATCCATCTGCGCTTTTCACTGCCGGCCGAACTCGACGCGGGACTGCGCAAGGAGATCAAGCGAGCGGATCAGATCGCCGCTTATTTCGAAGCAACGCTGCTTGCGGGTTTTTCGACGGCAGAGGCGACGGAGTTCTTCGGCAGGCCGCGCGGCTTCAATGCCGAGCGCTTCGACGTCACGCCGCGCTCGGTGACTTGGGCGCAGAATGCCTTTCTCAAACGCTTTGCGGCGATCGAAAAGTCTCGACGCCAGACTGCCGTTCCAGCCGGCTGAAAACGGTAAATTAACCGGCAGGGACAACAGTGCCATGGTTAACCATGGTCCATAGGCTTGCCTCATGCCCGTTGCCGGTATCAAGGCTGGTTCGTCCGTCCGCCGACGGAGGGCCAAAGGCGTTGGTCAGCCGCAACCTATTGAAGACGAGCTGCGCGAACAGAACGAGCGTTTTTCGGCAGCGGTCGAGAACATGTCGCATGGCCTGTGCATGTTCGATGCCGATGAACGGATGATCATCTGCAACAGGAACTACATCAGCATCTTTCGCCTCGACGCCGAAGTGGTGCGGCCCGGCATCCGGTTTTTCGACATCCTCCAGCACAGCGTGGATATCGGCATCGCCTCGCAAAGCGCTGAGCAACTCTATGCCATCCGCAAGCCCTATATCGACCAGGCAAAACCTTCCACCTATGAGGAAACGCTTGCAGACGGGCGTATCGTCAACATTTCGCACCGGCCGCTGGCGTCAGGCGGTTGGGTATCGATCTACGAGGACATCACCGAGCAACGGCGCGCCGAGCAGGAGTTGAAGGAGCAGCACCGCCGTTTCGACGCGGCACTTGCCAACATGTCGCAAGGCCTTTTGATGTACGATGCGGATGGCAAGCTGATCGTCCGCAACGAACGTTTCCTGGAACTTTATCATGTCAGGCCGGCCGACTTCCCGCTTGGCATGAGTCACCATGATGCGTTCAAGCGGCTGCTGGAACTGGGCATTTATACAAAGCTCGACCCCGACAGCGAAATCTCGCAAATCGAAGCCTGCCTGCGGGCGGGGAAAACACACGTAACGCATCGCCATCTCGCTGACGGCAGGACGCTGCTGGTTGCGCGCCGGCCGATGAGCGGCGGCGGCTGGGTCGCGACGTTCGACGACGTCACCGAGCGCAGGCGTGTGGAAGAGCGCATGACCCATCTTGCGCACCACGACACACTGACGAACCTGCCCAATCGCTCGATGCTTCGCGAACGGCTCGACCAAGCCCTGAGTGAGACGAGAGACGGATCGCTGGCGATATTCTCGCTCGACCTCGATCACTTCAAGGCGGTCAACGACACTTGGGGCCATCCTTCCGGCGACTGGCTGCTGAAATGCGTGGCCGAACGGCTGCAACGGTGCCTGCGCAATGAAACGGACGTTGTCTCCCGCTTCGGCGGCGACGAATTCGTCATCATCCAGTTCAATCTCAAAAGCCCGGGCGACGCGGAAAAGCTGGCCAAACGCATCGTCGAGATCATCGGAAAGCCGTTTCGCGACAAAAGACACGACATGCGTGTCGGCATCAGTCTCGGCATCGCGCTGTTTCCGAATGACGGCAAGGACGCCGACACTTTGCTGAAAAATGCCGATATGGCGCTCTATCGGGCAAAGAGCGAAGGGCGCAACCTGTACCGCTTCTTCGAACCAGCCATGGACGCGATGGTGCGGGCACGCCGGGCGCTCGAAATCGATCTCAGGGCAGCGCTGTCGCGCCGGGAATTCGAGCTGGATTTCCAGCCGATCATGAACATCGCCTCCGGCGAAATCGTCGGTGCCGAAGCCTTGATGCGCTGGCGTTCGCCGGTGCGCGGCCTGGTACGGCCGGACGACTTCATTCCGGCCGCCGAGGAGACCGGGCTGATCGTGCCGCTTGGAGAATGGGCGCTGCGAAAAGCCTGCACGACCGCGGCAGGCTGGGCGGCTTGGCGGATCGCAGTCAATGTCTCCGCTGTGCAGATCAAAAGCGGTACCTTTGCCCGCAGCGTTATCTCGGCACTGGCGTTCTCGGGCGTGCCGGCCAACCGGCTTGAACTGGAAATCACCGAAACCGTGCTGATGGACGAGAGCGATCTGGTGCTCAAGACACTCAGGCAGCTACGCGATCTGGGCGTCCGCATCGCGCTGGACGATTTCGGCACCGGCTATTCGTCGCTGGGCTACCTCAGGCGCTTTCCCGTCGACAAGATCAAGATCGATCGCTCTTTCACCCGTGACATCGACAGTCGCGATACCGCGGCGATCGTGCGCACCATCATCGGGCTTGGCGCACAGCTGGGCATCACCGTCACCGCCGAAGGTGTCGAGACCGAAGCGCAGCTTGAATTCCTGCAAAAGGAGGGTTGTGTCGAGGCCCAGGGCTATTTGATCGGGGTGCCGTCAAAGGCGTCGGACATTAATCGGCTGCTGAAGTCGAGCGCGACGATCCGGCAGTCCGGCTAAGTGCGACAGTCTCGCGGAAGCGCGGGCAACCGCCTTAGATCTCCTTGAGATGACGCTCGATCCGCGTGTTAATTCCTTGATAGGAGAAGGCGGCATTCAGGTGTGGCGAACCAGGAGGTTCCCAACGGGTCAGAGATGTCCGCTCAATGCCTCCACCATATCCTTGTTCGTCGCCACGGGAACAATCTCGAATTCGACCAGATCCGCCCATTCGATGACCCACCGCTGCAGGAGCGTGACGTCATCGGCCTCCACCAGCAGGAAGCAGCGGCTCATATCCGCTGCGATCCAGCTGTGGTGCACGAGAAGCGCGTCCGGCTTCAGGCGGCCCTGGTCGCGGAAACGGCGGTAGATCTCCTTGCGGTCGCAGCCGCGAAAATCCTCGGTTACGAAGAACAGCATCTTTTTCCCCTCAGTTCGGATATTATCGCCCCGGCCGGTCCAGCCGCTCCAGGAACCACTGCGTCAGCCGCACCCAGACCTCGTCTTTTTCGCCGGAGTCTTCCCAGCCGTGGTCGAGGTTGGGGTTGTCGTTGACCTCGATGACGAAGACGCCGTCCCTGGTTTCCTTGAGGTCGACGCCGTAGAGGCCGTCGCCAATGCAGCGCGCCGCGCTCACCGCCGTCTCGACGACATGGGCCGGTGCTTCCTTCAGGGTGAAGGTCTTGATGCCGCCCTGGTCGGGCTTGCCGTTGGCCTTATGATTGACGATCTGCCAATGTTTCTTGGCCATCAGATAATGAACGGCAAACAAGGGCTGGCCGCCGAGGACACCGACACGCCAGTCATATTCCGTCGGAATGAATTTTTGCGCGATCAGGAGGTCGGAATCCTCCAGCCATTCGGTTGCGAGCGTCTTCAACTCTTCAAAGGTGCCGCATTTCTTGACGCCGCGCGAAAACGAGGAGTCCGGGATCTTCAGCACCAGCGGGAAGCCCAGCGTCTGTGCCGCAACGTCCAGGTCCGAGGTGCCGGCAATCATCACCGTCGGCGGCACCGGTACCTTGTTGTAGGTCATCAGCTCGTTGAGATAGACCTTGTTGGTGCAGCGGATCATCGACAGCGGATCGTCGATGACCGGCATGCCTTCCTGCTGGGCGCGGCGGGCAAAGCGGTAGGTGTGGTTGGAGATCGAAGTGGTCTCGCGGATGAACAGCGCGTCGTAGTTGGCGAGCTTGGCCAGATCCCGCTTGGTGATCGGCTCGATTTCGACACCCATCTTTTCAGCGATCTTGGCCCAGTGGCGCAGCGACGAAATCTCCGACGGCGGCAGTTCCTCATGCGGATCGACCAGCGTTGCGAAAGTGTAGCGCGCCGGCGTGCGGCCCTTGGTGTCGCGCCACTCGCGGTTAGTGTAGGTCTCCAGGCACTGGAGAAAGTGCGTTTCCTCGTCCTCGGTCATCCTGGCCAGGGGATGGAAGCCAATCTTGCGGATCGAGGCCCATTCGGCGCTGTCCCTGATGTGGAGCTCGAGCGCCGGGGCACGGAACCAGTCGAACAGAAGTTTTGCGAAGCGGTCCCATATCCTGGATGGTCCGATGCCGAAGAAGATGCAGACCTTCTGCGGAAAAGCGCCACCCAGGTCCTTGCGGCACTTGTTGAGTGCGAGTTCGAGTTCCGGCAACGCGTGCTCATAGAGCTTGCGTTCTGACAGGTCGATCATCGTTTCGACCGTCGGGATGACCTTATGGCCGCGCGAACCAGCAAGCAGCGACGCGTAATAGCCGCGGCTCTGGTAGCCATAATTGTTCGACAGGTTGATGACCTTCGGCCGCTGACCGCGAAACAGTGCCGGATGGGCAAGGTAGTCGCGATTGGTGATGATCTTGTGCGGCGTCGCCACCTGGTCGAGATCGTTCTGCCGGCCGGTAAGGATGACCCAGGTCATTGGCTGTCGCGCTTTCCGAGAGTGATGGCGGCGCGCAATCCGTCGCGGCCGAATTGCGCCATGTTCATGAAGATGCCGTAAGGCACGGGAATATTGGCAGCATCGAGGATCGTCTCCTGCCGCTCGTCCTCGACCCAGGGGTCGTGGATCAGGATATGATCGCCATCGTCACCGATGGCCAATACCCAGTGCGGAACCTTCTTGCCGAACATCAGGAAGCCGCTGATCAGGACCAGCACCAGTTTTCCCTCTGCGATCGCGGTGCGAATGTCGTCAAGCCCGAATGAACGGTAATTCACCGGGATGCCGTAAAGTTCCGCGCGGCGGCGAAAGTCGACCTGCGCCAGCTCCATGACCCGGCGCTTGTCCTCGCTGCGCACCGACTGCAGGAACAGCGCGCCGTAGAAGGACACATAGATCTCAGCAGCAAGCCCGCTCTCATAGCCGGCGACGGCAAGCCCGAACGGCTCGCAGCCGCCCGGCCCCGACATCATGAAAACGGTCGTCGCCTCACGCCACAGCCGGATTTCCATCACCGGATCCGGCACGAATCCGGGGTCGAAGTTAGCCATCGCCATCATCAGGCAGCATGGTCCGCAGGTGAATTCGCAAGTCTGCTGATAAAACGGCACTTCGGTGGCGACCGGAATGTCGCCGCGCAAGGTCTTCTCATAGCGCAGCGCCGTGGCGCCGTCCTCGTAATAGTCCGGTTCACGGCCGATCTTGCGGTAGCCGCTCTGCTCGTAAATCTGGATGGCGCGCGGATTGTCTTCGCGGACTTCCAAACGAAGCATCATGCGGCCGTGCTCGAAAGCGGCGGCTTCAGCCTCTTCCAGCAGCAGGCGGCCAACGCCACGGCCGCCGAAAAATGGACCGACGGCGATCGAATAGAGCCGCGCGACGCCGCTGCCCTTGCGAAACAGCACGACCGCATAGCCGGCGACGTGACCATCGTTCTCGCCAACCAGCAGTTCGGCGGTGTCGCGTTCGATCAGTTGGCGAAAGGAGCGGCGAGAAATGCGGTCGCTCGAGAAAACAGCTTTTTCGATGGCGGCGAGGTCATCGACGTCGGACGCGCGGGCCTTGCGAATCTCGGCAGGCATGCGGGCTCAGAAAACCTCGATTGGGTTGTGGAAACGGCCCTAGTCTAAACATCGGTCACACCAGCCGAAGCGCCAGCATTCAGCAAGCGCTATCGCACCTCGATTAGGGCCGAATTGTGACAGTTTTTAAGGCAGGCAGGTCGCGCAAAGGCTTTGAAACGACCTTCGTGTTTCGGCATCGGCGCGGCCCCGGAAAAACGAGATCCTGCTCAGCTTTTCAAGCCCGCCAGAAGCTGGCCATAGGCGCTCTTGGCCACCGCAGCCAGCTGCTCGCGCGGCAGCGATCCGACGACGGCGCAGCCATAACCCTTGTCCAGCCAGTAGACGGCCTCAGGACCATTTTCCTCGGACCCATAGGTGCCCTTGGCCTTGGCCGCCGATTCGGCGATTACGAAGAGCGATATGCGCTCGCCCTTGTCGTCCTCGTAAAGCAGCATCGCGGCCTTGCCCTGGCCGGCAGGCAGCAGCCGGCCACCGACCAGTTGGAATCCCTGCGCCGCCAGATCTGGCGCCACCAGCTTCAAACCCACCTGGTTAGACAGCCAGTTCTGCAAATGATCCTTGTCGCTTGCCGGCACTTCCACAGCATGCCGCTTTTCAGCGGCATAGATGACGTGGGCGGCAATCGCCTCTTCGGCAAGCTGGTCCTCGGCCGTATTTTCCAGGCCGAGGCCGCCGATGCCGGCAAGATAGCCGCCAGCACCGCCAATCACCAGCATGGCGGCAGCGGCGGCCGCAAGCCACCAACGCGAGCGCGACGCCGCCGCCCTGACCACCGGCGCCTCGCCGAGCACCACCTTATTCAGCCGCACCGGGACGGGTTCGTCCAGCACGCCGTTAAAGGCCGCGCGCAATGCTGCCCGGTCGGCGGCGTAGCGTGCGCTCTTGGCCTTCATCTCGGCATTGGCGTCGAGCCATGCCTCATAGGCCGTCCGCTCGTCGCCCGGCAACTCGCCATCGAGCGCCATGTGAATGTCGCGTTCGGAGAAATCGCGCCGGCTCATTTCTCGACGATCCTTATCGATCGGCGGCGCGCGGTATCATCCAGCAGCGCGCGCAGTTCCTCACGCCCGCGCGCGATGCGCGACATCAAAGTGCCGGCGGGGACTCCAAGGATGTTGGCGGCTTCGGCATAGGAAAACCCTTCGATGGCGACCATCACAAGGGCCGCGCGCCGGTCTGGGCTGATCGCCTGCAGAGCCTCGACGATCTCGCGCGAGGCGATGCTCTCGACCTGCTCGGCGGGTGCTGCCTGCGCCTCGCTCGCCTCGAGCGGCAGCATCGCTGCCTCGCCGCGCCGGTTCACCTTGCGCATCTGGTCGATGAACAAATGATGCATGATCGTAAACAGCCACCTCCTGGGGCTTTCTCCTGTCTGCCAGTTGTCGAGCCGCACAAGTGCCCGCTCGAGACAATCCTGGACGAGATCGTCGGCGGAATCGCGGTCGCGCAACAGCGAGCGTGCATAGCGGCGCAGACGCGGTATTTCACCAAGGATTGCTGCCTTCTTTTCGTCCATGACCGCTGGTTCTGGAGCCCTGTCCGTGGTGATTGAACGCGCCTTCGCGGCGCGGCGCAAGCGGCCAGCGCGAAGCGGTCCGCCGCCCCGGTCACCCAAGCATCTGATTAACGCTGCCAGCGGCAGGTTTATTCCCGGCAGGATTGAGAGGCAAACAGAATCCCTCCCATCGCGAGCGACGCGACAAAGACCCGATATCCCGCCTTGGCACGTGCCGGAAGGCGCAGCGATCCAGACTCGAGCCGTCGAGTTCCTTCGCACACCCGCCGCCGCAAGGGGGGGAGATTGGCGGTTTCGGCGACAGCGCCTTTTCTGCATCCCTGGAAAATTGGCGAAGGCAGTAATAACAGCGATCTCCCCGCAAGTGGGGGAGATGTCCGGCAGGACAGAGGGGGCGCTGTCCAGGGCGCTGTCCCGCCGACATTGCCATCGGCAGATCACGCAATGTTTGATCGAAAGGAGCCAGAATCGGGATGGGTGAAACTTGCGGTTCCTCCCCTCCCACACTACCCAGCATACGGGTCCGTACAGGGCGGTTCGGCTGGTTATGCGGCTTTGGCAGGAGCCATGGCCGCCGGGCTTTCGGAAACGGCGTTCGCCGCACCGGCTTCGGTCCCTGCCCCGAGACGGTTGCGGGCTTCACCCGCTCCCACTTCAGGCTTCAGGGAAGGCCAGCTCCAGCTGGATTTTCCGCCGCATGGGCCAATGCGAGAACTCCGTCCTACTCGTCCTTCCAAACCGTTCGGGCCTTCGCCTCCGCGGCAAGCCCGGCGACTATTATGCCCTCTGCTGACTTCTGCACCGCGATCGGCGCGCCTCACGGCGGGCCCAGTCCGGAATCCCGGACACGGCACAGATCTCCCAAGGTAAGATCGACCGCCTTCCCCGCACACCCGCCAGATTTACCACCCCGGCCCTTGATGACCTTGGACTTCGCGGTCAGTTGCCCGCTCGTCCGGCCGGGTAGGCCTCATATCCGGTTCTTGTCCATCGGGTCGCGGTTTTGCTCCACACTTCCTTCAGACCCCGCCTCACGACGACGCCCTTGTGCTTCGATAACCCTTCGCCGCCATCAGGCTGGGTAGAGGACTTGCACCTCCGAGCTGTCGATCATGCTCGGCACACACAAAAACCCGCCTCGGCGGGCGGGTCGTTGGAGCCAATTGGCACCATACCCAAATTAGTACCATAGCTGCCGGCACAAAGCAAGAACAAAATACGTTGCGACCGGCAAAAAATGCGAATTCGCTTCGCCCTGTTCGCCTTTGAGGCCGCGTTCCTTCGCGCCCCCCTCTGCCCTGCCGGGCATCTCCCCCACAAGTGGGGAGATTGGCAGCTTCGGCGACAGCGCCTTTTCTGCATCCTTGGAAAATTGAGGAAGGCCGTGACTCCAGCGATCTCCCCTGATCCCTTAGGCCTCCCTCGCGGCCCTTGTCAGCAGCCGCTGATAAAACAAGCCGATGCCGATGAGCACCGCGCCGAGGCCGATGAAGGACAGCGCCCGCAACACACCTTCCAGCTCCGACATGTCGAAGACGAAGACCTTGAGCACGGCGACCGAGATCAGCGCCGCCGACGCAATGCGCAGCACCTGCGACCTCAGCCAGACACCGGCGGTGAGCAGCACCACGCCGATGACCAGCCAGAGCGCCGAATAGGTATAGGTCTCGAGCTGGCCGAGGCCGCTCCACAGGCCGATGAACTCACCCTTGAACAGCCTCCTGACCGACAGCGTCGCATAGGCGAAGGCGAGCACCGCCGCCACAACCGCCAGCATGGCCGCATACCATTTCGGCCGCTTGTCGCGGGTATAGAGCGCCAGTGCGCCTGTCGCGACTGCCGGCAAGAGGTAGGCGAGCAACAGAAGGTTGAACACCGGAATGCTGCCGGTCGATTCATCCGTCAGCAACGGGTTCAGCGCCAGAAAATGCTGGAGGACGATGAACGCGACCGAGACCACGCCCGCTGCAATCGAGCCGTAGCGCAGCACCGAACTTGGCGAGCGCATGTCGATGGCGACCAGGATGGCACCGCCACCGATGGCGATCAGCGTGTAGATCGCCTGTTCGGCAAGCGTCGCAGCAGCGGTATCGATGACGCCGCCATGCATGGCATGGCGCACCAGCATGGCGACGGTGAGCAGGGCGAACAGCGCGGCGCCGGCCTCCATTGCGAGGCGCGGCCGGCCATTGGTGGTGCGGGCAAGCTGCCAGGCGGCAAAACCGAAAGCGAGCGCCGGCACGCCATATCCAAGCAGCAGCCAGTTGAACACCGGCGTCTTCGACAGGAACTCGGCACCGACGATGGTCGGGTCGAAGACAGCGCGGCCGAGCACTGCAATCACCACACCAACGGAAATCCAGCCAAGCACCGGATAGCTGCGCCAGCGCGTCGCCAGCGCTGGCACAACGGCGGCTGCTCCGAGCAGGATGGTTGTCCAGCCGGACCCAAAGGCCATGTGCAGCATCAGCAGGCCGGCAATCGCCGCCCCGCCGAGCGCGAAGGAGACAGCAGTGCCGCCGGTTAGCGGCGGCGCTTCGCCGCGCGCTATCCACTCGCCGCCGGCGACGAAGACTCCGACCAAAACGGCTGCGACCGCCGCATAAGCAAGGTCTCGGTCGAGATTGCCGAAGGTAGACCAGAGCGCCAGCAGGATGACCAGTGGCGCGACAGCGCTCCAGGCCGCCCATGCGGCGGCGCGCAGCCAGCCAGAGGCCGCAAAACGGCGCGCCGCCCAAAAGCCGGCGCCGATGAAGACCAGGCCGAGCGCGATGCCGACCCTGAGCATCAAGGCATCGGACGCCACAACCGGCATGCCGTCGACGCCAAGAGCGCCACCCGAAAAATCGGAAGCGATCGTGGTCGGCGGAATGATGCCGAGATAGACCAGTACCGTCGCCAGCCCGGCGGCGTGCAGCAGTGCAAGCGCCCGCGGCCGGTAGAGCGCCACCGCCACCAGGGCTGCGACAAGGGCGGCCCCCGGCAATGCACCGCGGATGGCGGCGAAGGCCGGATCGACAAACAGGGCCAGCGCCGAAAGGCCGACGAAGAAGCCCGGCGCGATCGACGGCCAGTCGAAGCCGCTGCCGGCGACCGCTTCGTCGCGGCGGCCAAGCCAGACGAAGGCGAGCACGGCCAGTGTCACCACGTCGATAAAGAGGATGACGGCAAGGTTCGCCCCCGGCGCGTCGGTCATGTAGAAGATGGTCCAGATGCCCGTGGCGACGAAGGCTGCGGCCATCAAAAGCCTCCAGTCGCGGATGCGGGCAATGACGCCGGTGGCGGCGAGCACGATCGCCAGATAGCCAAACAGCGCCCACGGATTGGGCGCCTGCGAGGCGACCAGCAGCGGCGTCACCATGGCACCGAGCAGGCCGACGCCGGCCAGCGCCTGACCGTGGACCAGGCTTGCCGCGATCGTCGCCACCCCGATGGCGCCGAGCAGCGTGAAAGCGAGCGTCGGGCCGATGAAGCCGTAAATACTGTACGCGGCGTAGACGGTACCGAACAGGATGAAAGCGCCGGCCGCCGTCAGGATCGCCGGGATATAGGCACCGGCGGCACCTTGCACCGGCACCCTGAAGCCGGTGCGCCGGATGAACTCGCCGCTGGCGACCAGCACCAGCCCGAGTGCCGCCGCCATGACAAGCCGCACGCGTGGCCCGAAAATGCCGGCCTCGATGGTGTAGCGGATCAGAAACAAGCCACCCAGCGCCAGCGCGATGCCGCCGACCCAGACCGCCCAGCGGGTACCGAGCGCCGTTTCGACGTCGGACTGGCGAGCTGCCTTCGCCGCTGTCGCCGGTTGCGCCGACTCCGGCGCGGACGGCGCCGTTGTATCGGCATCGGCCTCTGTAGCTGACACGACCGCTGCGGTCCGTGGCGATACGGCCATGTCGGCTGCGGCCGCAAGCGGGATTGCGGCATCCGCCGGTTTGCTGTCGTTTGCAGCCGGTTCCTTGGCTTGCGGCGGCAGCGCAGGCGTGCCCGAAAGCACAAGGCTGCGCAAGGCGCCAAGCTCGCGCTCGATCAGGCCGATGCGGCTCTGCTGGCGTGAAATGATGACGAACAGCGCGATGATGGCGACGAGGCCAATCAGGCTTTCAAACATGGCGGTTCCCCCAAACCAGGCCAGTTGTCACTGACATTCAATGTTCAGTGACATTCAAATGCGGCGGCCAAACGGCCGGTCCATTCAACGTGCCGCCAGATTGGCCGGAAAGATCGAGCATGTTTCGGTGCCGAAAGCCAGCAGCTTGCCGTTGGCGTCCTTCAGCGCCGCTTCCGAAACCGTCAGCGTGCGGCCCTTGTGCACCACTTTGCCCTCGCACACCACCTCGCCCGTCCTTGGCGTGATCGGCCGCGTCAAATTCACTTTGAACTCGGCCGTCGCATAGGCCTCGCCCACTTGCGAAATGGTGCCAAGGCCGAGCGGCGAAACGTTTTCGGGATCAGGTTCAACTTCGCTCATCTGGTGGTTTCCCCGGTGGCGGTTTCCCCGGCGCTTGCCTTGCCGGATTCATGGCCGGGTGAATGATGCCTGCGCAAGGCGGCGAGAAACCCGGCGCGGGCGCCGGGAGGCTCGATGCCGCGCGGTTCGTAGACATGGCGGGTCAAAAAGAAGCCGGTCAGCCGGAAGGCGTCCTCGATCGCCGCCGGATCGGCGCGCAGCCCGGAGCCGCGCTGCAGGAAGGCAGGCAGCGCCAGCATCTTATCGCGCCACGGCGCGCCCGCCGCCCGCGACACGGCGCGGCCGGATTTCGGCGAGACATAGGCAAGGTCCTGCCTGGTGCCGGTCGCCGCACACTGGCTGAGATCGAGGCCGAAACCGAGTTCGTCGAGTACCAGCAGCTCGAAGCGGGCCACCAGCTCGCCGGCGGCATCGGCATCGTCGAGATGAGCGATCATCACCGCAAGCGTCTCGTAAAGGCCGCCATGGGCGTCACGCTCGGGCAGAAGACGCAAATGCGCGGCCATCGTCTGCAGGCCGTAGACGGCAACGGCGCTGTCCATCAGCCGGGCGGCGTTCATCTCGATGGCCTCGACCTGGAAGGTGCCGAGATGCTCGTCGAGCCGCGCCCGCCACAACAGGTCGACGCGATTGCCGGGCTGCAAGACAGGCTGCTGTTTGCGCGAACGGCCGCCGCGCACGAGACCGAGATGGCGGCCATGCGCGCGCGTCATCACCTCGAGAATGGCGCTGGTTTCGCCATGCTTGCGGGTGCCGAGAATGATTCCCTCGTCGCGCCATTCCATGACGAGAGCTTGTCACCGGTTGGATGGCGAAATCAAGATGAGCGACGTATCCGCCGCCAAACCAAAACGGGCCGTAGCGTATCGCTACGGGCCGTTTTTTCGAGATCGTCGTTGATCAGAACGAGCGCTGGAAGCGGAAGATGCCGCCGATTGCGTCGGCATCGTCGGCATCGAAATTGTCGTAATAATCGACTTCGGCGGTGATCGTGTAACCAGGAACGATGGTGTAGGCGACGTTGGCCGCAACGGCGAAGTCTTGGTCGTCGGTATAGGAGACCTGGGCGTTCAAAGAGGTCTTCTTGTTGACGGCATAGCTGCCGCCGCCCCAGACGGCAAAGTTGCCAGTCCACGGCTTGTAGAAGTTCTTCGCGACGTTGTCGTCGCTGCCGTAGCCCGCCATCACGAACAGGGTCAGGTCAGTAATCGGCTTGACGTCGAGGCGAGCTTTGCCGGCCCATTCTTCTGACGTGCTGTTATAGGCGCCGACCGCAGTGATCGCACCCCAGTCGCCCTTGTATTTCACGCCGCCGACGACAAACGGAACGTAGCTGTCGATCGACTGGTCAGCGCCGGAGCCCGTTTCGACCGAGGCGACTGCCGTAAAGCCATTACCGCCGTCGAAATAGTAACTGATCAGGTTGGTGTCCTTGGTGCCGTAAGGAATGATAGTGTCCTGGACGACGTTGCCGGCGTAACCGATGAACGAATCATAGACAGTTTCATCCTTACCGACGCGGAAACCTCCAAGCTGGATCCAGGCGAAGTTCAGGGTAACCGCCTTGTTGTCCTGCACGCTGAAATCAACACCGCTCACGGTGTGTTTGGTGTTGCCGAAGTTGAAACGGGTCTCGGTATAGGTCTTCAACGTGCCGAACTCGGTCTCCTGGCCGGTCCACGTCTTCAGATTGAAGCGGGCATTCTTGTTCCAGGTCTGCTGCTCGTCACCGTCCAAAAGGTCATGTGTCGTCGCGCCATCGAAAACGCGGCCGGCGTCGCCGAAGCTGGCGTCATAGCGGACATAGCCGCCGATGCGCAGGCAGATTTCGGTGCCGGGGACGTAGTAGTAGCCGGCGCCGTAGACGTCGCAAATCTTGACGTATTCGGCGGGTTCCGGCTCGGCGACCACAACAGCGTCGGCGGCGCGCGCACCGGAGACCGCGACGAATGCCGCGGCTGAGCCGAGAAGAAGGCTCTTGATATTCATTTTCTGACCTCTCCAGTCAAAGTTAAAAATGGCTTTGGATTCATGGGTTGAACGGCTGAACGCCTCACCCACGTCGAAAAAGGCGCGCACCGCACCCCCTCTTCAGGCGGCGAACATACTCATCCGCATTCCAGTCTCAATGACGATTCCGAAAATAATCAATGTTTGTATAGCAGAATAAATTCATGTTGCACAAATATCACTTTATATTTCCTTCACATTTGCCCCCGGCACAAACGAGACACTGTCACAATTGTACAAAAATATACTTATGCCATTAGCCGGCAAACCGATACGAATCCGACATACATTCCTTCTACGTGTTCTTTTTTGGAATAGACTTCTAACGTTGGCAGCGAGGTCAAGGCGACTTCGCCATCGCTGCGTTCTGTGCGGCAAGAACGACTTCCGCCACCAGATCCCGTTTGAGCATTTCAATGGGAATACGTCCGGCGAGGCCGGGCGCGGGGCCGATCAGCCACGACCAGGCATGCCGTGGATCGGGCATCGCGGATAACACTTCCTTGATACCCGACGCCGGCCTGCCGTCGATGAACTGGGCCAGGGGAAATACATGTTTGCGGCCACCGGTGCGCAACGCAACGACCGTGCCGCTCCGCTGCCAGCGATGCAGGGTCGAGCGCGATATGTCGAGATTTTGCTGCAGGAACGTCGACCCGGCGACCCGACCGGCCCAGTCCTCGACCCGCATCGAGTCGAGGTCGCCCGTTCCGGCCAGGCGTTGGATGTCTGCCCCTTGGCCTTCGTGCGCCGTCGACAGATGCGTCCGGGCACGGCGTTCCGCAGCTTCGGCTGCCAATATCCGCACGAAACGCGACGCCATGCCGGGTAATCTTTCCTGCATGGTGTCGATCGCACTGATGTCGGTCGGCGCAAGCAAAGCCACGGCGGCGGCAACGGCGCCGGCGACCCTGCCCGCTGCAACGACCGCATCGCTGTTCGTCACCTTGCCTTGCCGCGCCAGCACGCGCTCGATCTCAACAGCGACGGCGCTTGCAAACTCGATCTGACGGATGGGGTCGATGCGATTCCAAGTCCCGGTCATGTCCTGATCTGGCTGTTTGCCTGCCGGATCCGGTTTGCTCGGAAGCGGGTCTTTCGCACAGCCTATAGGCAGGGTGTATGACGGAGAGACGACAAACGGGAACCACGCACGGTCGCAGTATCGGCAGGAGTTCCATTCGATCTACTGGCCGATTTTGCATGAAATATCGGAAATTTCTCAGAACCCGCTCAGGATTTCCCGTCGCGCCGGTACCAATAAGGAACGGGTCGACCGACGTGGTCGGCGCATAGCCTCCCGAATGATTCGGCGGCTGTTCAAGATGCAAGTCGACCGATCAGGCACCCCGGCGACCTCTGGGCCTGGAGCAACATTCCAGCTGTCATTGAGATACTGCCGATCATCGCGCTTTATGCGGTCTTCAGCGGCCCGCTTGGCGAAGAGCCGGGATGGCGCGGCTTTGCGACACCGCGTCTGCTAGCCAAGCATTCGGCGCTGGCCGGAAGTCTGATCCTCGGCGCTATCCGGGCGATCTGGCATTTTCCGCTCGGCCTGGTCGGCGATCTCAGCGTCTATGGCACAGTCAACGTTGTGCTAGCGGCAGTGGTATTTACCTGGCTCTATCAGAACACCGGTAGCGTGCTTCTCGCCATTCTGATGCATGTCACCCATCAGAACAGCGTACGCTTCCTGGGCAAGGTGTTCATCGACGCCGACCATGTGCAGCAGCAATGGATCGGTGTTGCGATCTGGGCGGTGGCTGCGGTCGCCATCGTTGCCGTCTACGGCACCGAGAGCTTCGCCCGCAGGTCGGCAACGCAGCTTGCTGGCGCCGTTTAATCACGGCGCCTCTGACGCAGAACATCTTGCCGACGGCGTGTCGCTGGCACTTGGGCAATCCTGAGGCGGCCAACAGGCCGCTCTGCGGATCGCCCAAACAGGCTCAGTGCGGAAATTCGAGCCCCATTTCACGGTAGCGCTCGGGATCGTCGCCCCAGTTCTCGCGCACCTTGACGAACAGGAAGAGGTGCACCTTCTGCTCGAGTATGCCTGCGATTTCCATGCGCGCGGCCTGGCCGATGGCGCGGATCGTCTCGCCCTTATGGCCGAGCACGATCTTCTTCTGGCTGTCACGCTCGACATAGATTGTCTGGTCGATGCGCACCGAGCCGTCCTTCTTCTCTTCCCATTTCTCGGTCTCGATGTGGGAGGAATAAGGCAGTTCCTGATGCAGCCTGAGATAGAGCTTTTCGCGGGTGATCTCGGCCGCGAGCTGGCGCATCGGCAGGTCGGAGATCTGGTCCTCCGGATAGTACCAGGGGCCGGCCGGCAAGGTCTCGGCGAGATAGTCGAGCAGGTCCTTGCAGCCGGACCCGGTCAGCGCCGAAACCATGAAGGTGCGCTTGAACGGCACCCTTTCGTTGGCTGCCGCCGACAATGCCAGCAACGTCTCGTGCTTGACCCGATCGACCTTGTTGAGGATCAACACCATCGGCTGCCGGACATCCTTCAGCCGCTCGAGGATGGCGTCGGCATCGCCCCGGATGCCGCGCTCGGCATCGATCAAGAGCAGCACGATATCGGCGTCCTTGGCACCGCCCCACGCTGTGGTCACCATCGCGGTGTCCAGCCGGCGCTTCGGCTTGAATATGCCCGGCGTGTCGACGAAGACGATCTGCGCGTTGTTGTGGGTGGCAATGCCGCGCACGATAGCGCGCGTGGTCTGCACCTTGTGCGTCACGATCGACACCTTGGCGCCGACCAATTGGTTGACCAGCGTCGATTTCCCCGCATTGGGCGCGCCGATCAGCGCGACGAAGCCGGAGCGGGTAGCGGGAGCTTCTGTTGCCGGAGCTTCGGTGGCGGTCATGCGGCACTCCCTTGATCGAGCCAGACGCCTTCCCGCTGCAGAAGTGCCGCGGCTGCAGCCTGCTCCGCCTCGCGCTTGGAGCGCCCGCTGCCGGTCGCCGGCGGATAGGCGCCAACCTTGACACTAACGGTGAACAGCGGATCGTGGTCCGGTCCCTCGCGGCTGTCGATTATGTAAACCGGCACTGCGCCTGCCGCCTGATGCGCCCATTCCTGGAGTTCGGTTTTCGCATCGCGACGGGCGGCGTCAATGGCTTGCGAGCGCGGCTGCCAATATCTGTGGATGAAGGCACGGGCCGCTTCCAACCCTCCGTCGAGATAGAGCACGGCGATCAGCGATTCCAATGCATCGGCGCGCAGATTGACGCGCTTGCGCCCGTCGAGGCCGCGTACGTCCGAACCGGCGCGAATAAGTTCCGGCAGGCCGATCTCCTCGGCAATTTCCGCCAGGGCTTCAGCGTTGACCAGAGCGTTCAATCTCAGCGACAGCTCACCCTCGGCGGCGTCGGGAAATGCCGCCAGCAGCATATCGGCAACGACAAGGCCGAGAACGCGGTCGCCCAGGAATTCGAAACGTTCGTAGTCGACGCCGGCGTGACTGCCGCGAGCACTGGCATGGGTCAGCGCCCGCTGCAGGCGCTGATGGTCGCCAAAACTGTGGCCGGTGCGCTCCCTGAGCGCCTCGGCGAGCGCATCGGCGGTCAGCCGTTTCGTCGCCGCCATGGCCCTAATTGACGAAATGGAACAGGCGCGAGGCGCGCATCAGTGACGGCCATTTCCAGATTTCGAGCGGGCTGGCGCTGCCGCCGATCGAGAAGAAAATGAGGTTGGCGCGGCCGACCAAATTCTCGTCCGGCACGAACCCGACGGTGAAGCGGCTGTCCGACGAGTTGTCGCGATTGTCGCCCATCATGAAATAGTGACCGGGCGGCACCTTGAACTCTTTGGTATTGTCGCCGATCGAAGCCTGCGTCAGGTCGAGCGTGTCGTAGCTGATGCCGTTCGGCAGCGTCTCGCGATAGACATCGACCGGCCTGTTCTCCTCGGTGACGTCGCGGTTGTCGATCTGCCCGACCTTGACGCGCGGCACGCCCACGTCGTTGATGAAGAGCTGGCCATCCTTGACCTGGATCTTGTCGCCCGGCAGGCCGACGACGCGCTTGATATAATCGACAGAAGGATCCGGCGGAAACTTGAACACCACCACGTCGCCGCGCTTCGGCTCTGAGCCCCAGATGCGGCCCGAAAAGATGTTCGGCCCGAACGGCAGTGAATAGCGGGAGAAGCCGTAGGACCACTTGGTGACGAAGAGATAGTCGCCTTCGAGCAAAGTCGGCCGCATCGACCCGGACGGGATCGAGAACGGCTGGAACAGGAGCGTGCGGATGACCAGCGCAAGCAGCAGGGCCTGGACTATGACGCTGACGGTTTCGCCAAGTCCGCCGGATTTCTTCTGGGTTTTTTCAGCCACGCTCATGTCGTCCTCGATTGTGCGTTGGATGGTATAGAGTCTCGGCGCGCGCTGGGCAACGTCATGCCGGTGGTCAGATGCAATCAATGTGGCGCTTCTTCGACCGGCAACGCTTCAATGATCACAAAGGCTTGAGCGAGCGGAAAATCATCGGTGATGGTGAGGTGGATCACCGCGCGGTGCCCTTCAGGCAGAATTTCGTCCAGCCGCGCTGCCGCCCCATTGGTCAGCGCCATGGTCGGCTTGCCGCTGGCCAGGTTGACGACCCCCATGTCGCGCCAGAACACACCCTGCGCCAGACCGGTACCCAATGCCTTGGCGCAGGCTTCCTTGGCAGCGAAACGCTTGGCGTAGGAGGCCGCACGCGCCGCGCGGTTTTCGGAGCGCGCCTGTTCGATCTCGGTGTAGATGCGCTGGATGAAGCGTTGGCCATGGCGTTCCAGCGACTTCTCGATGCGTCTGATGTCGATGAGGTCGCTGCCGATACCGATAATCATTCGGCAGGAACTTCCGGCCCGGTTTTTCCAGCCTTTGCCGCTCTTTCGGCCAGCCGCTTGCGGCGCTGCTCGTGGAAGGTGACCATGCCCCAGCGGGTGATACCGTAAAACAGCAGGCCGAAAACCAGGCCGAGCGGTATTGCGCCGATCGTCATCGGCTTCAGCACCGGTCCCCACAATTGCGCAAAGGAAAGATTATGCAGCATGTCGCCGAGATGCGCGGGCGGGCCATGCGCCGGTAGGTGTTCATGCAGGATCAGCTTGCCGACCTCCCAGGAGGCGGCCCATAGCAGCGGAAAGGTCAGGGGGTTGCCGAAGACCGTGCCGAGTGCTGCCGCGACCAGATTGCCGGCGATCAGCCAGCACAGGATGGCAGCAATGATGAAGTGAAAGCCAAGCGGGAAAAACGACGCGAATACGCCCGCCGCAACACCGGCGGCCACGGCATGCGGCGTGGCCCTAAGCCGCAGGATGCGTTTGGAGAAATACCGCAGCGAGCGCGAGAACGAGCGGCGCGGCCACAAATAAGTACGCACCCGCTCGAAAAAACCATCAGGCTTGCGCCGTCGAAAAAGCACTCTGTTCCTGTTCCTAGTTCCATCGATGGCTTCACGCCGGCCTTTCCAGCCAGGCGCGACAGCCTATGCTGCGCTCTGCGGTCGCCGAAAAGCAACTACGACTTTGATATAGCGATGCGCTGGCCGAAGAACAACGAGGCCGAGGGCATCCGCTCGGTGGCCGGTCGCGCCAGCCTTGGGTATCGCCGTTCTGAACAGGGCATGATCGCGGCGAATTTAAGGAGCGTCACTTAGGATCGATATTCGCTGACCTCGACGAGGTTGCCGTCCGGATCGCGGAAATAGACCGACATCATCGCGCCCCGGGCGCCGACACGCTCGACCGGGCCGACCTCTATCACCACACCATTGGCGGCGAGGTTGGCACATATCTCGGCGAGCGGCCGGGCAGCAATCAAGCAGAAATCTCCGGAGCCCGGCGTCGGCGCCTTGGCCTTCGGCTCGAAGGTACGCCCGACCTCATGCACATTGATCTTCTGCGTTCCAAACAGCAGCGCCGTTGGTCGGTCCGGCTCGTCGAGGCGCTTGAAGCCAAGCACCCGCTGATAGAAGGCGCAGGTATCGTCCACCGAACGAACTGTCAGCACGAAATGATCGATGCCGGCAATCATGGCAGCGCCTCAGTCATATATTGCGGCTGCCCGGCTTGATCGCCGGTATGGCGGCGAGCTCGGGCGGCAGCATGTCGGCTGGATAGGCCGGAACTTCATATTCGGCGAGCGCGATCAGCGGCACGCCGACATCGGTCTTGCCGGCCGAGCGGTCGATGATGCATGCGGCGGCAACGACTTCGGCGCCAAGGCCGCGCAGGCAGTCGATGGTCTCGCGGATCGACAGGCCGGTGGTGACGATGTCCTCGACAATGACGACGCGCGATCCCTTGGCGATCTCGAAGCGGCGCAGCCTGAATTCGCCCCCTTCCCGCTCGACCCAGATCGCCGGCGCACCAAGATGGCGCGAGGTCTCATAGGCCGGGATCAGCCCGCCGATCGCCGGGCCGACGACGTAGTCGATCCTGCCGGGCACGCCAGTGCGGATCTTTTCGGCGAGCGCCTTGCACAAGCGCTCGGTCTTGTCGGCATGCATGAAAACGCGCGCCTTCTGCAGGAAGACCGGGCTGCGCAGGCCCGACGTCAGGATGAAATGCCCTTCGAGAACGGCGCCGGCCTCGCGGAAAATGCCCAGCACTTCATCGGTGTTCATCGTTCACTCCATGTCCATGGTGAATGGTGAATGGTAGTAGGGTAGTGAGAGCACCCTCTTTCACTATTCACTATTCACTATTCACTATTCACTATTCACCCATTCACGCGCCTTGCATCGCTGACGCTCGAATTGTCCTTTAGCTGCGACAGCAGCCGGTTCAAGTGCTTGAGGTCCCACACTTCAAGATCGATCAGCATTTCGGTGAAATCGGGCGCGGTGCGCACCATCGACAGAGTGTGGATATTGGCGTCGTTGGATGCGACGACCTGTGCAATGTCGGCCAGCGAACCCGGCGCGTTGATGGCGGTGACCGAGACGCGCGCCGGGAACCGCTCCTTGGTGCGCTCGTCAATATCCCAGCGCACGTCGATCCAGCGCTCGGGCTGGTCGTCAAAGGCCTGCAGCGCCGGCGACTGGATCGGATAGATGGTGATACCGGTTCCCGGCTGCACGATGCCGACGATGCGATCGCCTGGCACTGCCCCCTCCGGCGCGAAGCGCACCGGCAGATCGCCGCGCACGCCGCGGATCGGCACCGCGTCGTCGCGCGGCTGGTTCTTGTCCTTGCGTGCGGCGCGGCCCGGAATCTGGAACAGCATGCCGGCGGCGTTGCGGATCTTCGACCAGCCCTCCTCGCGCTGCTTGGGCGCGACCAGCGTGACACGCTCGTCCTTGTAGTCGGGAAACACCGCCTTCATGACATCGGTGGAGGCAAGTTCGCCTCGGCCGACCGCGGCCAGTACATCCTCGATGTCCTTGCGCGCCAGCCGGTGCAGCACCGGCTTCAGGCTTTCCTTGGTGAAGGTCTTGCCAGAGCGTTCGAAGGCGCGCTCCAGAATGCGGATACCGAGACCCGAATATTGCTTGCGAATGGCGTTCTTGGTGGCGCGGCGGATGGCCGAGCGTGCCTTGCCGGTAACGACCACCGATTCCCACGCCGCCGGCGGGACCTGCGCCTTCGAGCGGATGATCTCGACCTCGTCGCCGTTCTTCAGCTCCGTCATCAGCGGCATGATGCGGCCATTGACCTTGGCGCCGACGCAAGTGTCGCCGACGTCGGTGTGGACGGCATAGGCAAAGTCGATCGGCGTGGCGCCGCGCGGCAGCGCGATCAGCATGCCCTTCGGCGTGAAGCAGAATACCTGGTCCTGAAACAGTTCCAGCTTGGTGTTTTCGAGGAAGTCCTCGGGATTGTCGCCTTCGGCAAGCTGCTCGATGGTGCGCCGCAGCCAGGCATAGGCATTGGTTTCCTTCGAGATCGCATGGGCGGCACCATTCATCTTGCCACCGGTATCCTTATAGATCGAATGAGCCGCGACGCCGTATTCGGCGATCTTGTTCATTTGATAGGTGCGGATCTGCAGTTCGACGCGCTGGCGCGACGGGCCGACGATGGTGGTGTGGATCGAGCGGTAGTCGTTCTGCTTCGGCGTCGAGATGTAATCTTTGAAGCGGCCGGGCACCATCGACCAGGTGGTGTGGATGGCGCCGAGCGCGCGGTAACAGTCCTCGACGGTATCGACAACGACGCGAAAGCCGAAGATGTCGGACAGTTGCTCGAACGACAGCGCCTTGGCCTCCATCTTGCGGAATACCGACCACGGCTTCTTCTGCCGGCTCTTGACCTCGGCCTTGATCGAATATTTGTCGAACAACGTGGAGAGCGCCTTCTCGATCTCCGACAGCACGCCCTTGTTGCGCTCGAAGATTTCGGCCAGCCGTGCGGTGACGGCGCGGTAGGCTTCCGGATTGATGAAGCGGAAGGCAATCTCCTCCAGCTCCTCGCGCATGCCTTGCATGCCCATGCGGCCGGCCAGCGGCGCGTAGATGTCCATCGTCTCTTCGGCGATGCGCAGGCGCTTGGCTTCCGGCACATGGTCGAGCGTGCGCATATTGTGCAGGCGGTCGGCGAGCTTGACCAGAAGCACGCGCACGTCTTCCGAGATCGCCAGCAACAGCTTGCGCAGGTTCTCCGCCTGCTCGGCCTTCTTCGAGACGAGGTCGAGCTTCTTCAGCTTGGTCAGGCCCTCGACCAGCTTGCCCATTTCCGGGCCGAACAATTCGTCGATCTCGGCCCTGGTCGCCGTGGTGTCCTCGATCGTGTCGTGCAGCAAGGCAACGGCGATCGTCGCCTCGTCCATGTGCATTTCGGTGAGGATGGCGGCGACTTCGAGCGGATGCGAGAAATACGGGTCGCCGGAGGCGCGTTTCTGGTGGCCATGCTTCTGCATGGCGTAAACATAGGCCTTGTTGAGCAGCGCCTCGTTGACGTCAGGCTTGTAGCGCTGCACGCGCTCGACAAGCTCATACTGACGCATCATGGGCGGGATCTCGCAATGCTGAAATGAATCATGCGCCGCACTGGCGTACGGCGCATGTCATAGATAGCCACGAAACTGCCGACGCGAAAGTGTCGGCAGTTGTCGCTAAGATCAATAATCGTCGCTTTTTTCCGGCGGCACCAGGCCTTCGATGCCGGCCAACAGGTCTTCTTCGGTCATGCGATCGAAGGTGACGTTGTCCTCGGCGTCGTCGGCATCGGTGGCTGCAACGGCGCTGCCGGTCTGGTCGGCAATCGCCTCGCCATCGGCTTCCGGCTCATCGACCTCGACATGCTTCTGCAGCGAATGGATGAGATCTTCCTTGAGGTCGTCCGGCGACAGCGTCTCTTCGGCGATTTCGCGGAGCGCAACGACCGGGTTCTTGTCGTTGTCGCGCGGTACGGTGATCTGCGCGCCCTGGCTGATCTGACGGGCGCGGTGGCCGGCCAAGAGCACCAGCTCGAAGCGGTTGTCGACCTTGTCGATGCAATCTTCAACGGTTACGCGGGCCATGAGTTGCCCCTTTCATGCCTGGATTTGATGGAAAACAGGCGCGGTCCATAACCCGAACGCCGCCAAAATACAAGCTTTTATGGCGGTGCGCAGCTCTGACGCGGGCCGCCTGCGACGACACAGCGCCGATCACAATTGCTTGCGGTGCGGCATGGTGCCTTGGATTGCCGTAAAACTGGCGTTATCTCGAACGATGAAGGCCAACAGGTCTATTATCAGACCGGCCGATAGTCGCCACGCATTTAGACGACCGCTTATTTCGAAAAAGGACATTTTCCATGTTCGATCCTCGTGAAAAAATCGCTCTCTTTATCGACGGTGCCAATCTCTACGCCACCTCGCGCGCGCTGGGCTTTGACATCGATTACCGCAAACTTCTGGCGAGCTTCCAGAAACGCGGCTATCTGCTGCGCGCTTATTACTACACCGCGCTGGTCGAGGATCAGGAATACTCCTCGATACGGCCGCTGATCGACTGGCTCGACTATAACGGCTTCAAGGTGGTGACCAAACCGGCCAAGGAATTCACCGACTCGACCGGCCGGCGCAAGATTAAGGGCAATATGGATATCGAGCTGACCGTCGATGCGCTCGAGCTTGCCGATGTCGTCGACCATTATGTCATCTTTTCGGGCGACGGCGATTTCCGCACGCTGGTCGAGGCGCTGCAGCGGCGCGGGCGCAAGGTGTCGATCGTCTCGACCATGGCTTCGCAGCCGCCGATGATCTCCGACGATCTGCGCCGCCAGGCCGACCATTTCATCGACTTGATGACGCTTAAGAATGAAGTCGGCCGCGATCCGTCGGAGCGGCCGGTGCGCCGGCCCGAACCGGCCGAAGTCGACGAGGAAGACTATTGACGGTCGTTGCCTTGACCGCGCCCCTGGTCGTCTCCCCCGAACCCGATCGCGATTGCCCGCTCTGCCCGCGGTTGCACGACTTCATCGCCGAGTGGCGACGGCGCGAGCCGTCCTGGTTCAACGCGCCGGTGCCGACCTTTTTGCCGCCGGAAGGCGAGGATGCAGTGCGTCTGCTGATCGTCGGGCTGGCGCCTGGACTGCGCGGGGCGAACCGGACGGGGCGCCCCTTCACCGGCGATTTTGCCGGCGACCTGCTCTACAACACGCTGATCGCGCACGGCTTTGCGCGCGGCGAATTCAAAGCGCGACCGGATGACGGGCTGGAGCTTGTCGGTACGGCGATTACCAATGCGGTGCGCTGCGTGCCGCCGGACAACAAGCCGGTTGGCGCCGAGATAGCGACCTGCCGGACGTTCCTGGTGCCGACGATCGCGCGATTTCCAAATCTGCGCGCTGTGCTGGCGCTTGGCTCGATCGCGCACCAGTCGACCGTGCGGGCGCTCGGCCAACGCGTTGCAGCCTATCCGTTCCGGCATGGTGGGCAGCAGCAGGCCAATGGCATCACGCTGTTTTCCAGCTATCATTGCTCGCGCTACAACACCAATACCGGCGTGTTGACGGAAGCGATGTTCGTCAACGTCTTCAGTCAGATAGAAGCTTTTCTGAAGACATAGAGTCGGGCGACGCCCGCCAGGGCACGAGCCCTAGATTCGGGCGATCGCGAACAACCAGGCCGGGAGATCCAGCAACCACAGAAACAGTGCAAGCTGCAGCGCGACGCGCAGGCGTTGGATGATCCGCCAATTGCTGGCCATGTCGGATTTGATGCGCAGCGCAAGCGCTCGGTGCATCCCGTCCAGGGTTGCGGGAGGGTGCTGATCGACGAAGTCCTGGAGCAGCTTCTCTGGATCGAAACGGAACGTATAGTTATAATACGGCCACACCATAATCGCGACCAGCAGCCCGATAAGAAAAAGCAATGTCAGCGCCAGCCAGTCCCAAGGCCCCACGCCATCCAGGAGCGCCCTGCCTCCGAGGAGAGAACTCGCGAACGCGGTTGCGAAGATCAGATTGCCGGCGCGCGTATTGAGACTTTCAACCACGCCCTGCTGGTGCTGGAGGCCACGCACCGCCTCCGCATAGACAAATGCCAGGCGGGGGTCGCCGCCGTCCGTCGCAGCAGGCGGGGCGTTGCTGTCATTGGTTGATGAAGGGCGCTCCGGCATCAAATGTACTTAGCACGGCGCCGCCTGCGATATGAATAGCCACATGGGGAACGCTTCGTCGCTCTGTCTTCGGGCCATCGAGGGTGTTTTGGTGGACAGGAATAGCGTCAATCCGACGCCGTCGCTTCAGGCGCTGCGGCAAACAATGCGGCCAGCGTCGCAGGTCCGCCCTGGAGAACATTCAGGTCGACGTCGCCGCTGATGCCGTCGACGCGGCCCCGGTTGTGATACTGCCAGTAGATCCAGTTGTCATGGCCCGGCCGCAGCGCCAGCGAACGCAGCCAGCGCGGGCGGCTGGCTAGCTGCCCGGCATAGGCTTGCGCCGCCTCGTCGGTCACATAGAGGATCGCCGTCTTGCCGAACGCCGCCTCGACCGGGCCGAGGAAGGCGGAGAGTTCGGCGCTCAGCTGTTCGGGAGTTGGCCGCTGCGGGCAATTGCCGCCGAACTCGATGTCTACCACCGGCGGCAGCAAAGGCTGATCGTGCGGCACCACCGAGATGAAGTTGCGTGCCTGATCGGCACCCGGTCTGCAGAAGGTGAAGAAATGATAGGCACCGACGGCAAGACCGGCGGCGCGGGCCGCGCGCAAATTGGCGGCGAAGGCATCGTCGACATGATCGCCGCCTTCCGTCGCCTTGATCACGGCGAAGGCGACATCGTCGGCGGCAACACGCCGCCAGTCGATCTGCCGCTGATGATGGGAGACGTCGATGCCCCTGACCGGATATTTGCCGCGATCCGGAGAAAACGTCTGGAAGTAGGTATAGCCGCCGGCCAGAACGAGGCCCGCCACGAGCAGACCGGCCGCGCCCCATAAGACGATCCGGTTTTTCAAACGAGACCTATCCCTTTTGGTCCGCCCTGCCCGCCGCTATGGCTCCGGGCGTTCGTCGCTCGAAAAGCCAAATCGCTGGCTTTTTTTCCGCTTCGCGGACCGCCCCTCACCCTCGCTCTTTCAGCAGCCGGCCCTTCTCGCGCGACCAGTCGCGCTGCTTTTCGGTCTCGCGCTTGTCGTGCAGCTTCTTGCCGCGGCCAACGGCGAGCAGCAGCTTGGCACGGCCTTGGTCGTTGAAGTAGATCTTCAGCGGCACCAGCGTCATGCCTTCGCGGTCGACGCTTTGCGCCAGCTTGGCCATCTCGCGCTTGTTGAGCAGCAGTTTGCGGCGGCGGCGCGGCTCATGGTTGAAGCGGTTGGCCTGCAGATACTCCGGCAAATAGGAGTTGATCAGCCAGATCTCGCCGCCCTCGACCGAGGCGTAGCTGTCCTGGATATTGGCCTGGCCCTGGCGCAGCGATTTCACTTCCGTACCGGTCAGCACCAGGCCGGCCTCGATCGTGTCGAGCACCTCATAGGAAAACCGCGCCTTGCGGTTTTCCGCAACGGTCTTGTTGTTGGGATCGGCTTTTCTGACTTGATTCATGATGCGGAGAGGTGGCGCCTCGTCCCTAGTTTATCAAGCCGGCGTGCTTCATCGCCGCGTCGATCTTCTCGGCGGTCGACGGCTCGACCGTCATTAGCGGCGAGCGCAGCACGTTCTCGACCTTGCCCAGCTTCGACAGCGCATATTTCGCGCCGGAAACGCCGGGCTCCATGAAAATCGCCTTGTGCAGCGGCAACAGACGGTCCTGCAGGTCGAGCGCCTTGGCGCAGTCACCGGAAAGCGTTGCCTCCTGGAATTCAGCGCAAAGCCTGGGCGCGACATTTGCCGTCACCGAGATGCAACCGACGCCGCCATGCGCGTTGAAGCCGAGCGCCGAGGCGTCTTCGCCGGAGAGCTGGATGAAATCCTTGCCACAGGTGGCGCGCTGCTCCGAAACCCGCTCGACCTTGCCGGTGGCATCCTTGACGCCGACGATGTTCTTGAAGTCATGCACCAACTGGCCCATCGTCTCGGGGCTCATGTCGACCACCGAGCGCGGCGGAATGTTGTAGATGATGATCGGCAGGCTGGTTGCCTTGGCGACGGCGGCGAAATGCGCATAGAGGCCGCGCTGCGTCGGTCTGTTGTAATAGGGCGTGACGACAAGGGCCGCGTCGGCGCCCGCCTTCTCGGCATACTGGACCAGGCCGACTGCCTCATCGGTGTTGTTGGAGCCGGCGCCGGCGACGACCGGAACCCGGCCTTTGGCGACCTCGATGCAAACCTTGACGACTTGGCGGTGCTCGTCATGCGACAGCGTCGGCGACTCGCCGGTGGTGCCGACCGGGACCACGCCCGTCGTGCCTTCGGCGATCTGCCAGGCGATGAACGCGCGAAAGGCTTTCTCGTCGAAACGGCCGCTCTTTTCGAACGGTGTGACGAGCGCGGTCAGCGAGCCTCTTAGCATGTCGTCCAACTCCTTGGGACTAGCGCATGACCCCGAAAATCGCAGTCGATTTCGGAAAGGATCATGCGCCAAATTTAAATTGCTACAGCGTCCTTTGCGCGTCTGAGAAGACGCGCGGCGCTGTAGGTGTTTGTCGTGCGCGCCTTCTAGCCGAAAGCGAAGCGGCGCACCATAGTCTCGACATTGTTGCGCGGCAAGCATTGCGCCAGCAATTGCAATTCGAACGACCTCGATAAGGTTTTCTTTACGGGCCCTTCATCACAGACGAATAGACTGCAGTTCATCTGTGCCAGTGGTAGCATCGAAGAATAGGAAATGACCAAATCCATGCCGACCAGGCGGCCTCATCTTTTCGCGCTTCTCGGCGCGATCGTTGTGCTGATCCCCGGCGCGGCGGTCGGCGGCAGCGTCGATGGGCAGGTCACGTCGGCGATCCCGATGACGGAGCCGCAGAACGATGCACTGCAGCAGTCCCCTTCGCCATCCGCCAGCGTCGCGGCGCTGAAGAGCGGTCTCGATGCGCTGGCGGCAAACGACATTCAGCGCGCGCGCCAGGTGCGCGAAGCGCTGCCGGCCAAATCGCTCGATCGGCACATCCTTGCCTGGGCGATTGCGCTCTATGGCGGCGACCAGGTGCCGAGCGGCGACATCGCCGATGCGGCAAAGATGCTGCCGAACTGGCCGGGCACGATCGCCTTGCGCAGGAACAGCGAGCGCGCGCTCTATCGCGAGAATCCCACGCCGCAGGTCGTGGTGCGGGCGTTCGACGGCAGCCAGCCGCTGACCTTCGAGGGCGTGGTGATCCTTGCGCGCTCCTATGTAGCGCTAGGCAATACCAAGGCGGCGCGCTCGGTGCTGTCGCCATTCTGGCGCACCGAAAAGCTCGAAGCCAGAGACGAGGCGGCGGTCATCCGCGAGTTCGGCGCGCTGATCCCGGCCGCCGACCATCGCTTCCGCATGGAGCGCATGTTCTATGCCGATAGGGTCGCTTCGGCGCTGCGCGTCGCCGGTCTCGCCGGCGCCCAGCAATTGGCCGATGCCTGGGCGGCAGTCACCAAAGGCGACAAGAACGCGGCCATGCTGCTGAAGGCGGTGCCGGCAGCGCAGCGGGCGGCCGGCTATCTCTTTGCCGAAGCCGAATATCTGCGCAAGCAACAGAAATTTTCCGACGCCGCCGCGCTGGTGCTGAAGGCGCCGGGCGACCGCGACGCGCTGGTCGATCCGGACGCCTGGTGGGTCGAACGCCGGGTGCTGTCGCGCGAGCTGGTCGACCAGGGCGACATGAAGACCGCCTACAGAATAGTCGCCGCGCATGCCGCCGAAAGTCCCGCCAATGCTGCCGAGGCGGAATTCCATGCAGGCTGGTACGCGCTGCGCGGCCTCAACGACCCGAGCACCGCCGCCAAGCATTTTGCGCAAATCGCGGAGCTCGCCCAAGGGCCGATGTCGCTGTCGCGCGCCTATTACTGGCTCGGCCGTGCCGCCGAGGTCGGCGGTCCCGGCAGTGCCAAGGATTATTTCAGCCGTGCCGCCAGCTACGGCACGACCTTTTACGGCCAGCTCGCCGGCGAGCGTGTCGGCCGGCAGACCCTCAACATCGTCTACCCCCAACCAAGTGCCGCCGATCGCCAGAATTTTGCCACCCGCGAGGCGGTCAGCGCCATCGAGCGGCTGCAGCAGGCAGGCTATGACCGCTATGCCGAAACCCTCTACCGCGACCTTGCCGGGCAGTTGAGCAGCCCCGGCGAACTGGCGCTGCTTGCGATGCTGGCGGAAAGACAAGGCAACCATTTCATGGCGCTGAAGGTCGGCAAGATCGCCGGCGCACGTGGCATCGACGTCGGCGCGCTGTCGCATCCGCTCGGCGTCATTCCCGACACCGCCAACATCTCCGGCTCGGGCAAGGCGCTGGCCTATGCGATTGCCCGTCAGGAAAGCGAGTTCAATATCGGCGCCGTCTCCAGCGCCGGCGCGCGCGGACTGCTGCAGCTGATGCCAGGCACCGCCAAGCAATTGGCGAAGAAGGCCGGCATGACTTTCTCGCAGGCGCGGCTGACCACCGATGCCGGCTACAATGCGACGCTGGGCGCTGCCTTTCTCGGCGAGCAGCTCGGCCGCTTCGACGGCTCCTACGTGCTGACCTTCGCCGGTTACAATGCCGGCCCCACCCGCGCCGCCCAGTGGGTGGCGAAATACGGCGATCCGCGCGGCAAGGACGTCGACGCCATCGTCGACTGGATCGAGCGGATTCCCTATACGGAAACAAGAAGTTACGTCCAGCGCGTGATGGAGAACTACGAGGTCTACAAGATGCGCATTTCCGGCAAATACGACATTGTCGGGGATCTGGTGAACGGCCGGGGTTAGCCTTTCCTTCTCTCCTTGTGGGAGAAGGTGGCCGAGCGAAGCTCGGTCGGATGAGGGGTGCTCCAGCTTGGTTCCGACAGCGCTCCGTCCAACACCCCCCAACCGTCTCGGCGCTAACGCGCCGATCCACCTTCTCCCACAAGGAGGGAAGGAAGAGCCCCCGATTTGACCGCCCCTGCCCTCGCCTGTAGCAGTCGCAAACGATCTGACAGCAGCACGGAATCGAGTGTACATGCCAAACGACGAAGGCTTCTCCGATTTCTTCTACGCCGCGCCGGACGGGCTGTCCCTGCACGCCCGCATCTACGGCGAAGCGAATTCCGGCCGCTGGCCAGTCGTTTGCCTGCCCGGCCTGACCCGCAATTGCCGTGACTTTCACGAATTGGCGCTTTATCTGTCGGCGCAGGCGAAGCGCAACGTCGTCGCCTTCGACTATCGCGGGCGCGGGCAGTCCGCCTACGATGCCGATATCGGCCATTACAATATCGGCATCGAGGCGGGCGATATCCTTGCCGGGTTGGCGGCGCTGAACATCGAGAAGGCAGCCTTCATTGGGACGTCGCGCGGCGGACTGATCATCCATGTGCTCGGGGCGATGCGGCCGGCCGTGCTGAAGGCCATCGTCTTCAACGACATCGGCCCGGTGATCGAGTCGCAAGGTCTCGCCCATATCCGCTCCTATCTCGACCTCGCGCCAAGGCCGAAGACGTACCAGGAGGTGGTCTGCGGCCTGCGCAGCACCCATGGCGGGGATTTTTCGGCGCTGACCGATGCGGATTGGGAGCGGATGGCATCAGCCCTCTACCGCGAGACCGAGGAGGGATTTCTGCCCGATTTCGATCCGAAACTGGTCGAGACGCTGGCGGGGCTCGATCCCAGCCGGCCGCTGCCCGATCTTTGGCCACAGTTCGACGCACTGGCGGCCATCCCGATGCTCGTCATACGCGGCGCCAATTCGAAGCTGCTGTCCGCTGAAACGCTCGAGCAGATGCGGACGCGCCATACCGATATCGAGACGATCACCGCCGACGGCCAGGGGCATGCACCGTTTTTGGAGTCCGGGATCCTGCCGGGCAGGATCGCTGGTTTTTTCGATCGAGCGGAGCGGCGGGGTGGCAGGAAGTAAAGCTCGACCGAGCGAAGTAATTCACGCGCAGGTTTTGCGTCGGTCAAAGCATTCCGACGGCCGTTGACAGTTCCGGAATTAGCGGTGAAATAATTTTATCGATGTCGGCGCTGCCCCTCATCCGCCTGCCGGCACCTTCTCCCCGTATAGCGACGGGGAGAAGGGTGGTGTCTGCAACGCTGGGGATTAGCGAAATCTTTCGCAAGGGCGCCTTTCTCCCCGTCGCTATACGGGGAGAAATGCCCGGCAGGGCAATGAGGGGCAGCGCAACCCTGAGCGGCTGGCTGATATCTCACGTCAGATCCGTCAGGATTTGGCGCTTCTCTTCGCTGGCTTTGGGGCCTTGCTTGCGGCCGGCTCGCCTTTTGGCCCTCGCCTTGCCGGAGGTGGAGCAGACAAAGCGCTTGCACCGCCGATGTCCGAGCCACCGGACCGAGGCGTTTCCAGCACGGTGACGCAGCCGTCGAGGTCGTTGGTGGCCAGATGGGCGTAGCGCATGGTCATCGACAGCGTCTGGTGACCGAGCCACATCTGCACGCGCCTGATGTCGATGCCGCCCTGGACGAGACGCGAGGCGCAAGTATGGCGCAATATATGCGGCACGACCTGATCGTCGGCGCCAAGCCCGACTTCGGCCTTAGCATCGTTCCAGATGGCGCGAAACTGCGCCTGGCTGAGCTTGGTGAACGGGCCTTTGGGCCGGCGGCCCTCGGTGGCCGGCAGCTTGATCACCTCTTTTACCCGCTCGGTCATCGGAATGGTGCGGCTGCGGCCGGATTTGGTGATCCAGAAACTGACGCGGTGCTCCTGGATATCGTTCCAGATCAAACCCAGCGCTTCGCCGAGGCGGCAACCGGTGTCGACGAGAAAGACGGAAAGCCGATAAGCGTCCTCGCTGCGGCTCTTGATGGCAGCGAACAGCCGGGCCTCCTCGTCCCTTTCGAGGAAACGAATCCGTCCCGCCCGCTCCTTCTGGCGGCGGAACTCGGGCAGGCTGTGGATATCTCCCATCTTGTGAGCCTTGCGCAGCAGTTTGCTGAGGGCAGCCATCTTCCGATTGATGGTTGCGTTGCTGTTGCCGCGCTGGCGCAAGGTGCCGATAAGATTGTCGAGGGTGCTTTGGTCAAAGGCGCTGAAACGCTCCCCAAGGAGGATCTCGTCTATTTCGCCGATGAAGGAGCTGACATTGTATTTATGCCGCCCGTCATCCCAAAGTATGTCCCGGTATGCTGAAAAAAGTTCTCCGATCCTGTGCGACTTTACTTCTCGTATCTTGTTGTAACTGTATTTTATTTTTGCAGTTTGAGAAGAAAACATCGAAAAATGATCAGAGGTTCCTCCCTCTTGAATCGCATCGTTCGTCATTATTCGCCACACCCCCGAGTGGATAGGCCTAGACCTACCTGCTTGGCGGTGCCCTTTCAAGAGTTTTAAGCGTTGCGGCCGATTTCATCCACCAGTGGCGGATCCCAACGACATCGTTCCACAACCCTGTTCAGCTACCGAACCCCCTTTTCCTTCTGTTTGCGACCAGTCGCGAAAACAAAAACAGCCCGGGCGTTAAGGCGCCCGGGCTGGATTTCACTTGCCTTAAGTCCAGCCCTTAGAACGAGCGCTGGAAGCGGAGGAAGCCGCCAACGGCGTTTTTCTTGTCGCCCGGGATGCCGGTCCAGTTGTATTCATAACCGGGCAGCGAGTCGCTATCGATGTGGTGGCTGTTATGAGCCCAGTCCACTTCGGCCGTGATCGTCATGCCGGGAACGATATCGTAGGCGATATTGGCCGCGACGCCAGCTTCCTTGGCTTCGTCATACGACGCCTGCAGGTTGAACGAGGTCTTCTCGTTGATGGTGTAGGTGCCACCACCCCAGACTGCCCAGTTACCGCCCCACTGCTTGTAGAAGTTGCGCGGGAGATTGTCGTCAGAGCCGTAGCCGGCCATCAGGAACAGCGACAGGTTCTGCATCGGCGTCACGTCGAGGCGAACCTTGCCGGCCCATTCTTCCAGGCTGCTGTCATAGGCAACAACACCGCTGATGGAACCCCAGCCCTGCGTGTACTTCACGCCGCCAACGATATACGGAACATAGCTGTCGACCGAGTCGTGACCGAGAGTGGTGGCAGTATTGGCGCTGTTAAGGATAAAGCCTTCACCGGTTTCCAACGAAGCCACGGCCGAGAAGCCGTTGCCGGCATCGAAGTAGTACTGGACGACATTGGTGTCGAAGCCGCCGTAGGGAACGATCGTATCCTGGATGACGTTGCCGGCGTAGCCGGTGAACGTGTTGAAGGCTGTTTCGTCCTTACCGACGCGAAGACCACCGAGCTGGATCCAGGCGAAATTCAGCGAAACGCCTCTGCTACCAAACCTGGAAAAGTGCTCGTCGAACCCAGGCACGTCTTGATAACCGGTTCCCCAGTTGAAGCGGGTCTCGGTGTAGGTCTTCAAGGTGCCCATCTCGGTTTCCTGGCCGGTGTAGGTCCTCAGTGTGAAGCGAGCCTGCTTGTAATAGCCGTCGTTGACGTTGTCTTCACCATCCAAGGCATCCGACAGGTCCTGGTACCTGGCGCCGTCGAACGAGCCAGCCTGGCCCACGGAGATGTCATAGCGGACATAGCCGCCGATGCGCAGGCAGATTTCGGTGCCGGGGATGTAGTAGTAGCCAGCGCCGTAGACGTCGCAGATCTTGACGTATTCAGCGGGTTCCGGCTCGGCGACGACGACGGCGTCGGCGGCGCGCGCACCGGAAACTGCGATCAGTGCCGCAGCGGAGCCGAGAAGAAGGCTCTTGATGTTCATTTTCTGACCTCCAGTCAGAATCGGGACGGAGGTCGGCGAAAAGCAACTCGTTGGGTTCGTTTTTATTTATATTTCAAATAGATAGGTCCTAAGGCCGTCAGCGAGGCTCTGTCGGCCAAAAACGTTTACTCGCAAAGGCCTTGCCCGAACCGGTCTTGAAATATCGCTCGAGTTGCCGTGCGTTGGCCTCGGTTTCAACCCCGATGTAGGCCTTCAAGATTGCAGCCAGATAAGCCTTAGTCGAAGTCACATAGCCTGATCGGTGCGAATCAAAACGGCGTCGAAGATCGTTGATCGATCCGACATAGACATCGCCGTTACGGAGTTGCAGAAAATAGACGTACCACATGGTCCCCCTACGCTACTTCGTAGCTTCGGGCGACACCCTACGCCCAAAATGCGGTTTCGGGTGGTCTGCCACCCGAAGCCCGCAGGGCGTAGGGTGGCGGAGAGGATGGGATTCGAACCCACGAGAAGCTTTTGACCTCTACTCCCTTAGCAGGGGAGCGCCTTCGACCACTCGGCCACCTCTCCGTTGCGCCGGTGGATAAAGAAAAGCGCCGGCACAATCAACAAGCTGGCGCTATTATCCTTGAAAAATCGACCCTTCGCCAAAGCGCCGCCCGGCGATGTGGCGATTCTGCGGCAATTCCCTGGTTCGCGACTCGGGCCATGGTCACATTTCAGGCCGACCA
Organism: Mesorhizobium sp. M0698; assembly: GCF_040320455.1. Taxonomy (NCBI): domain Bacteria; kingdom Pseudomonadati; phylum Pseudomonadota; class Alphaproteobacteria; order Hyphomicrobiales; family Phyllobacteriaceae; genus Mesorhizobium; species Mesorhizobium sp. M0698. Next base: position 182,699 of record NZ_JAMYPQ010000005.1, read on the forward strand.
TCGCCGGAATCCGCCGTTTGCTACGGCTTGCGAAGGGCTGTTGGTTAACGGGAGCTTTCGGAGTGAGGCCAAATCGTGTCATTTGTGCAACAACGCTGGGGTATAGCGCCAACACAAACCTTTTGCCGGTACGATCGTGGTTGAACGCCGCCGTCTCATGGGTAATGTCGGGTTTGAAGGAGCGGCGCGGTGCGCATCTTTTTCGGTAGTGGGGATGGGGCAGGGAACGCTGTCCTTCAGCAAAGAATACCCAGACCCGTTTTTTAACTTTTGACTGGAGGTCAGAAAATGAACATCAAGAGCCTTCTTCTCGGCTCCGCTGCGGCACTGATCGCAGTTTCCGGTGCGCGCGCCGCCGACGCCGTCGTCGTCGCCGAGCCGGAACCCGCTGAATACGTCAAGATTTGCGACGTCTACGGCGCTGGCTATTTCTACATCCCCGGCACCGAAACCTGCCTGCGCATCGGCGGCTACGTCCGCTATGACATCGGCATCGGCGACGTCGGCTCATTCGACGGTGCAAAGACCACCGATCAGCAGGACGGCGACTCGCAGGATACCTACTACAAGCACGCCCGCTTCACGCTGAAGACCTGGACCGGCCAGGAAACCGAGCTCGGCACCTTGAAGACCTACACCGAGACGCGCTTCAACTGGGGTAACCACAACGATTACCTTGATGACAACTTCAATGGCGGTACGAGCGTTTCGCTGAACTTTGCCTGGGTCCAGCTCGGTGGTCTGCGCGTCGGCAAGGACGAATCGGCCTTCGATACCTTCATCGGCTACGCCGGCAACGTCATCCAGGATACGCTGGTCCCCTACGGCGGCTTCGACACCAATGTCGTCCAGTATTACTTCGATGCCGGCAACGGCTTCTCGGCCGTGGCTTCATTGGAAACCGGTTCGGGCAGTGCCGCCGCGGATCCTGGCATTTTCCAAGACAGCAACAGCGGCAATGATTCCATCGACAGCTATGTCCCGTATGTCGTCGGCGGTATCAAATACACACAGGGCTGGGGCTCGATCACCGGTGTCGCCGCCTATGACAGCACCTGGGAAGAGTGGGCCGGCAAGGTTCGCGTCGACGTTACGCCGATACAGAACCTGACGCTGTTCATCATGGCCGGCTACGGCTCTGACGACAACATCGACCGCAACTTCTACAAGCAATGGGGCGGCAACTGGGCAGTCTGGGGTGGTGGCACTTACACCATAAACGAGAAGACCTCGTTCAACCTCCAGGCGTCGGCTGACGATGACAAAAACTACGGCGTCGCCGCGAACATTGCCTACGATATCGTTCCCGGCTTCACGATCACTGCCGAAGTCGATTGGGCCCGCGACGGTCAGTTTGACAAAGCCTACGATCGCAACTGGACCAATGCCGACGACAAGGACAGCGTCGGCGGCATGCTCCGCTTCCAGCGCTCATTCTAACAGTCCGAGCTAGATTGAGATTGAACCCGGCGGGCAACCGCCGGGTTTTTCGTATCGGCGCGACGCAGCTGTCAACTCTCGATGCATAATGCAGGCTGCTGCTGAGCAGCCGATCGCAGGGCTGGTCGAATGCAATGCTCGCTCCGCACGCTTGTTCGTGCAAAGAAAAACTTGGGCCGATCTGAAGAGCTGGCCTACCGGATCAATGTATCTCGACAGCAAGTCACGATCGACCTCGGCCGATCGGGCGCATCCTACTTGTTCAAATTTCAGCCAGATCGCCCAAGGCGTCAATCAGCGGCTGAATTGCGCTCTCATACTTTTTCCAGCGTTTGACGGATGAACTATAGATCGGCTGCCGGACCTGCCAGCGGCTGGGGGTATTGACCGATCCGCTCCTCTCGAAAAAGCGCAGGCAGGAATCGTCCCAAGGCAAGCCGAGATGATCGATGAGACGGCGCGATTGCGTCTCCTGATCCGCAACCAGCGTCTCATAGCGGCTTTCGAAAATACGTCCGGGAAAGACCTTGTCCCAGTGCCGCATCAAGCGATCATATTCGCGGTAGTACAACCCGAGTGTCTCAAGGTCGGCGTTGTAGCCGTGGTCCTTGGTGAAATGCAAGACGAAGCAGGAGACGCAATTGTCGATGGCATCGCGCCGGCAATGAATGATGCGTGCGTTGGGAAAGAGAATTCCAATCACGCCGATAAACTCGAAGTTGTGCGGCATCTTGTCGACGATGCGGGGCTCGGCAGGCGCGTGCTGGCGCAGATAAGACAGGTATTCTTCGGCCAGTGCCCTCGAATGATCCCTCGTCATCGACATAATCGAACTGCGCAGGTCCTCATCCGACAGTATTCTAAAGCCCATCGAGTTCGCGATTCGCCGCAGCTTCGTAAGCTCCCCGGCGCCATGGACATCCGGATGGCTCGCGCAGATCTGCTCCGTCAGCGTCGTCCCCGACCGGGGCATGCCCAGCACAAACACAGGCACTTCAGACGGACTGCCGTGGCCAGCCTTGGCTTCCAATAGTGACGGGCTGAAAATCTCGATCATGGAATCGACGCTTCGGCGGTAGTACTCCAGGTCGAAATCGTGACCAGCGGCCTTTTTCGCCCTCTTGAAGTGATCTATCGCCTCTTCATAGCGCTGAAGATCGTTCAGCACTTTGCCTGCCGCGTGGTGAAGCTGCGATGCAGCAACGGGTTCGAGCCTGGGATTGGAGAGTTCGCGCAGGATAGAGTCGAGCTCGGCAGGTTTTTCGGTGAACTTTTGCGTGTCGACCAGGTAATTGTAGGCTGCCCCAACATCGACGCGACGTTCTATTGCCTGATCGAGATAGGCTCTGGCTTCGTCCATGCGGCCGAGGCTGGTGAGCGCACCAGCCAGACCAATCCGGACCATGGGATGGTCGCCGTTGATCTTTAGCGCCTTCTCGTAAAGGGGCAAAGCCATCTCGGCCTTGTCGAAGTTGACGTAGGCACGCGCCAGTCCGCAAAGCGCTTCCACCAGATCGGGTTTCAATTCGCAGGCGCGCTGCAGGTGCCTGATCGCAAGCAAGCTGTCGCCAAGCTTCAGACCGGCCTCTCCCAGGCTAAGGTGGAAATATGGATTCTGAGGCGTCTGGCTTACTGCCCGCGCAAAATATTTGAGAGCCAACTCGTCGTCGATACCGAGCCCCAACGTGCCGAGGATGTAGAGCGAAAGCGGGTGGTTGGGCGTGCGGGCGAGAACGCGATGGCATAATTCCTCCGCCTCCGGGAGCCGCTTGGCTTGCTGAAGTTCGAGCGCCTGTCGCAGCAGCATGTCGTCAGCTTGCGCGCGCGAGGGCGATTTCACTTTCGACGGCTGCACTTTCGGCGCCGAACGGGACTTTATGTGTTTGGACCAAGCGGGCGGCAGTCGGTTGCTCATCATGTCTCGCTAGCAAAATGGTCCGGGAGAATCCAGCCTGGCCTGAAGGGCTGGCCTATCCTGTCGGGCGCCCTCCTTGTTCAAAGTTCGGCTAGGTCGCCCAAGGCGTCAATCAGCGGCTGGATCTTGCTCTCATAATTTTTCCATTGCTTGATGGACGAGTTGTAGATGGGTTGCCGAACCTGCCAGCGACTGGCCGTGTTGACCGAACCGTCATTCTCGAAGAAGCGCAGGCAGGCATCGTCCCAGGGCAATCCAAGATGATCGATCAGACGGCGCGATTGTGCCTCCTGATCCGCAACCAGCGTCTCGTAGCGACTTTCGAAGATGCGTCCCGGAAAAACCTTGTCCCAATGTCGCATCAGGCGATCATATTCACGATAATACAGCCCGAGCGTCTGCAGGTCGGTGATGTAGCTGTGTCCCTTGGAGAAATTCAGGAAAAAGCATGAGAGGCAATTGTCGATGGCGTCGCGGCGACAGTGAATAATCCGCGCGTTGGGGAAAAGAAGGCCTATGAGACCGACCAGTTCGAAATTCTGGGGCATTTTGTCGACTATGCGAAGTGCGGTCGGCGCACGCTCACGAAGGTAGGACAGGTGCCCCTCGGTCAGCATCTTGGCTAGGTCGGGGGTGATCGGCACGATCGATTGGCCCAAGCCCTGTGCCGAAAGCCTCGTAAGGCCGACAGCATTTGCAGTTCGTCTTAGCTTGCTGAGTTCTCCTGCGCCGTGAACATCCGGGTGGCTCGCGCAAATCTGCTCGGTCAGGGTGGTCCCCGAGCGGGGCATGCCCAGTACAAACACGGGCACTTCCGATGGGCTTCCATAACCCGCCTTGGCAGCCAACATATCCGGGTTGAAGAACTCGATCGTGGAGTCGACCCAGCGGCGATAGGTTTCCAGATCGAACTTATAGCCGGCGACCTGTTTGGCTTTCTTGAAATGATCTATCGCGTCGTCGTAGCGCTTAAGGTCGTTCAGCACCTTGCCGGCAGCGTGATGAAGTGTCATCGCACTGTCCGGGTCAAGCTTTGGGTTGCCAAGCTCGCGCAAGATGGACTTAAGTTCCGCCGGCTCTTCAGTGAATTTGCGCGTGCGCACAAGCTCATTATAGGCGGCTGGCATGGCTATGCGACGTTCGATCGCCTCTTTCAGATAGATTTCGGCTTCGTCCATGCGGCCGAGACCGATGAGGGCGCTGGCCAATCCCGCCCGAACGCGAGGATGATCGCGGTTGATCTTGAGCGCTCTCTCGTAAAGCGGCAGAGCCATGTCAGCCTTGTCGAATTCGACGTAAGCGCGTCCCAACGCGCAAAGCGCTTCCAGCAAATCCGGCTTCAGCTTCAATGCTTGCTGAATATGCGTGATTGCGGGCGAATATTCGCTGACCTTCAGATAGGTTTCACCCAGACTAAGGTGGTAATAGGGGTTTCGAGGCTCCTCGCCGACGGCTCGCGCCAAATATCGCAATGCAATTTCATCGTCGAGCCCGATGAATAGCGTGCCCATGATATACAATGCCAAGGGATGGTTGGGCGTGCGCTCCAGCACGCGACGGCACAGTTCCTTAGCCTCGGCCAACCGCTTGGCCTGCTGAAAGTCATATGCCTGTTTCAGCAGCATGTCGTCAGCCTGCGCCCGCGACAATGGTTTGGCTTTCGGCGGTTCCACTTTCGGCGCCGAGCGGGACTTTATATGTTTGGACCAGGCGGGCGGCAGTCGGTTGCTCATCATGTCTCGCTAGCAAAATGATCCGGGAGAATCCAGCCTGACGTGCCCGCCTGCCGCGGAACTTGCGCAGGCCAAGCTGGCAGGCTAGCAAGAAGGCCCCCTTTCGAACGAGCCCTATCATGCGCCTGCGCCCTCCCCTTACGCCGCTCATCGACGCGCTTCCCTCCACGGTACCGTTTGTCGGCCCGGAGGCGCAGGAGCGTGATCGCGGCCGCGCCTTTCGCGCCCGCATCGGCGCCAATGAGAGCAGCTTTGGCCCTTCGCCGCGCGTCGTTGCCCGTATGGCCGAGATTGCCGGCGACATGTGGATGTACTGCGACCCTGACAATCACGATTTGAAGGTAGCCGTGGCCCGGCATCTCGGTGTCGGCGCCGAAAACGTCGTCGTCGGCGAAGGCATAGACGGGCTGCTCAGCCTGGTTGCGCGCATGTATGTGGCGCCGGGCGATGCGGTGGTGACCTCGCTCGGCGCCTATCCGACCTTCAACTTTCATGTTGCCGGCGTCGGCGGCCGGCTGGTCGCAGTGCCCTACGAGAACGATCGGGAAAACCTCGACGGCCTGCTGGCGGCAGTGGCCAGGGAAAAGGCGCCACTGGTCTACCTGTCCAATCCGGACAATCCGATGGGCAGCTGGTGGGAAGCCGCCGAGCTCAGCCGCTTCATCGAAGCCTTGCCGGAGACCACAATGCTGGTGCTCGACGAAGCCTATGGCGAATTAGGGCCAGCCTCAGCGCTGCCGCCGATCGATGTGGCGCCGCCGAACGTCATCCGCATGCGCACCTTCTCCAAGGCCTATGGGCTGGCCGGCATACGCTGCGGCTATGCGGTGGCCGAGGCCCAGGTGATTCGGGACTTCGAGAAGATCCGCAACCACTATGGCGTCACCCGCATGGCGCAGATCGCCGGTGTCGAGGCGCTTGCCGATCAGGCCTGGCTGGATAGCGTGGTGGCGCGGGTCGCCGCCGGCCGCCGGCGTATCGCCGCAATAGCCGAAGCGAGCGGGCTGAAGCCGCTGGCTTCGGCGACCAATTTCGTCACCATCGACTGCGGCCGCGACGGCGCTTTCGCACTGAAAGTGCTGCAGGCGTTGTTGTCACGCGACGTCTTCATCCGCAAGCCGATCGTGCCGGTTCTCGACCGCTGCATCCGGGTCAGTGTCGGCCTCGACCACGAGCTCGACATCTTTGCCGAGGAACTGCCTGGCGCACTGGCGGCAGCGCGGGGGAACTGAAGAGCGCAACGCCGGGATTCCAGTGCTGCCCGCTATTTCTCCCCGAGCAGGCGCATGACGCGCTTCAAGGCGTCCGATAATTCGGCAGCCGCGTCATCGGCGAGGCCGGCCGTCAGCCGGGCGAGGTCGCGATCCGCCGCAGCCTGAAGCCTGGCGAGCTCAGCACTTCCGCGAGCGGTCAGCGACAGGATACGTCTGCGCCGATCGGCTGGGTCAGAGCGTGTCTCGGTCAGGCCAGCGGCGGCGAACCTCCTCAGGACGCGTGTGACATAGGCCGGATCGAGCCGGAGTTCGGCAGCGATTTCGGAGGCCGCCGGCCGGAGATCGAGGTGGAACGCCCGTGCAAGAAACCCTGCCTCACCGCCGCTATTGGCGACAGCGCGGGATCGGCCGCCCAATTCGAACAGCAGCCGCGCCTCGCCCAGCGTATAGGCGCTGTGCGTCAAGGTCAGGTCGAGCAGCCCGATCAGGCGCGTGTAGAAGCGATTGAAGCCACGTATCTCCGCGACAAGGGCATTCCGATCGGCCGGCATGTCGACCTCCTTCGGACGGACCGCTCCGTCAGGGCCATGATCGCCTATTATTTGACTTAGTCAATCATCGGTGGAGGCGCCACCCATCTCGCAGTGCGAAATCTGGCGGATAGCGACCGGAGAGAAACCTTCGATGCACGTTGCGCGGTTGAATTTGCGCGGCGATGCGCCAGACTCGACTCAAAGGATGGAGAGCGCGATGACCGATCGTACGGTGCAGGTACGCATATACGGCAAGGTGCAAGGCGTCAGCTACCGGGTTTGGGTGCGGCGCGAGGCGTCGGCGCTTGGCCTTGCCGGGTGGGTGCGCAACGAAGTTGACGGCTCGGTGACAGCCTTGATTGCAGGAACCGGGGCGGCGGTCTCGACGATGATCGAACGGTTTTGGCAAGGGCCGCCAGGGGCAGCGGTTTCAAAGGTCGATGTCGAAGAGATCGAGGCTCGCGACACGTCGGCCGATTTCAGGATTGTTGCCTAGCAAGGCATGGTCCTGCTCATTCGCTTCCATCGCACAAAATTCTCCAGGGTGCAGATAGAGCAAATCTGAAGCCATTGCCCTGCCCGGACATGCCTCGGTTCTTGAATTAATTGAACGTTTGTTTTATTGTCCGCGAAAAGGCGGCTTGTCATGGCGCGTACGACCGGTTCCGACGGAGAGAAGACCGAAGCTGCGGTCCGCGAGGCGGCGGTCAGCCTGATTGCGCGTCTCGGCTACGAGGCGATGTCGATGCGCCAACTGGCGGCCGAGGTCGGCGTCCAGGCAGCGGCGCTGTACCGCTACTTCCCGACCAAGCAGGACCTTCTGTTCATGCTGATGCGTGAGCATATGGAAGGCTTGATCGAGGCGTGGCGCGCAACACGCCCTGTCGGCGCCGATCCGGCAGCGCGGCTTGCCGCTTATGTGGAAAACCACATCGCTTTCCATATCGAACGCCGCCACTCCACCCATGTCTCGAACATGGAGCTGCGCAGCCTGTCGCATGAAAAACTCACGCAGATCCTGCGCATGCGCACGGCCTACGAGAAGGAGCTGCGCGCCATCCTGCGCGACGGCGTCGAAGGGGGGTTATTCAGCATCGAAGACACCGGGCTCACCGCCATGGCGCTGATCCAGATGATGACCGGCGTCATCGTCTGGTTCCGGCCGGGCGAACGGCTGTCGATCGCCGAAGTCACCGCTACATATCTAGCAATGACAATGCGCCTTGTTGGAGCAAAGAGCGATGGCGCGAGGACGAGCCACGGCGCCGTGCGTCCATTCGAGCGCGCAACGGACGCTGCAGCACTTTGATTTCGCGCATGATCCCGATTTTCGCGGTCGTGCGCCGGGAGGAACGGCATGTACACGCATACGCTCAACTTCGGGCTTGACGAAGACATCGAGGCGCTGCGCGACCTGGTGCGGCGCTTCGCCCAGGAAAAGATCGCACCGATCGCCGCCGAGATCGACCGCTCGAACGAATTCCCGGCACATCTGTGGGCGGAGCTCGGCGGGCTCGGCCTGCTCGGCATCACCGCCGATCCCGATTTCGGCGGCAGCGGCATGGGCTACCTCGCCCATGTCGTGGCGATGGAGGAGATTTCGCGCGCCTCGGCCTCGGTCGGCCTCTCCTACGGCGCCCATTCCAACCTCTGCGTCAACCAGATCAACCGCTGGGCGACGCAGGCGCAGAAGGAAAAATATCTGCCTTCGCTCTGCAGCGGCGAGAAGGTCGGCGCACTGGCGATGTCGGAATCGGGAGCCGGCTCCGATGTGGTGTCGCTGCGCCTGCGCGCCGAAAAGCGCAATGATCGCTATGTACTCAATGGCACCAAAATGTGGATCACCAACGGGCCGGATGCCGAGACGCTGGTCGTCTACGCCAGGACCGATCCGGAACTCCATTCGCGCGGCATCACCGCTTTCATCGTCGAAAAGGCCTTTGCCGGTTTTTCCGTGGCGCAAAAGCTCGACAAGCTCGGCATGCGCGGCTCGAACACCGGCGAGCTGGTGTTCGAGAATGTCGAAGTGCCGTTCGACAATGTGCTGCACGAGGAAGGGCGCGGCGTCGAGGTGCTGATGTCGGGCCTCGACTACGAACGCGCCGTGCTGGCCGGCGGCCCGATCGGGCTGATGGCTGCGTGCCTCGACGTGGCGATCCCTTACGTGCACGAACGCAGGCAGTTCGGCCAGCCGATCGGCGAGTTCCAGCTGGTGCAAGGCAAGCTAGCCGACATGTATGCGACGATGAACGCGGCGCGCGCCTACGTCTATGCCGTGGCCGCCGCTTGCGATCGCGGTGAGACGGCCCGCAAGGATGCTGCCGGCTGTATTCTCTTCGCCGCCGAAAAGGCAACGCTGATGGCGCTCGACGCCATCCAGCTTTTGGGCGGCAACGGCTACATCAACGACTACCCGACCGGCCGGCTTTTGCGCGACGCCAAGCTCTACGAGATCGGCGCCGGCACCAGCGAAATCCGTCGCTGGCTGATTGGGCGGGAAATCATGGTGGAGGGCGCCTGATGGCGTCTTTTTGAGATTTTGCCAGAAGCCGCACGATGTGGCACACTTCGGAATATGTGCCACAACACAGGCGAGACGGACCATGGCTGGCAAAACGGGAAAGTCCGGATTTGACGAAGATCCGCAAGCACGGTTCGATGCCGGCGCTCGCCAACCACAGCTTCGTGCTCCGGCGAAACGCGAGCGTGTCAAGCTTGGCGAGGGCGGGCGCTTCGTCATTCCTGCCGCGATGCGCGAGGAGATGGGCGTGAAGCCTGGCGAGGAGATGATCCTGCATGTCGAAAACGGCGAACTGCGGGTAAGATCGTGGCTGCAGAATCTGCAACGCGTCCAGGCCGAATTGTCAGCGTTGAAACAGCCCGGTGAAAGCGTCGTCGACGAATTTCTGAAGGAGCGACGGGAAGAGCAGCGTCGAAGCGACAAGCGTCTCGACCGGCTTCACGCCGAAGGGACAACGGGAAAGCGGGCGAAATGAAGCCCTACGTCATGGACAGTTCGGCGGCGCTCGCAATCCTGCTCAACGAGAAAGGCACCGACAATGCTTTGGGGTTCGCGCCGGACGCACAATGCAGTTCAGTCAATGCGGCCGAAATCATCGCCAAGCTGATCGACAAGGGACGCAGCATGGAACAGGCCGCGGACGACCTCGCCAGTCTCGGCATGCCGATCGCCGTTTTCGACGACGCGATGGGCATCGCCGCCGGGCAGCTTCGCCAATTGACGCGGCATCGCCGCTTGTCGCTGGGCGATCGGGCTTGCCTGGCGCTGGCAATTCGCGAGAATGCCATTGCCGTCACCGCTGATCGCGATTGGGGCGACCTCGATGTCGGCTGCAAGATCGAGCTGATCCGGTAGCGCCATGGCCCCCCTCACCTCTCAGATGTCGTCCGCCTCCGATGCCTTCCGCGCCAATGCCGAGCGCATGCGGGCGCTGGTCGCCGATATTGCTGAAAAAGCCGCCGCCATCGAGCGCGGTGGCTCGGAAGAGGCGCGTGAGCGGCACGTCTCCCGCGGCAAGCTCCTGCCGCGGCAACGCCTAGCCCAATTGCTCGATACAGGCTCGCCCTTCCTCGAAATCGGCCAGTTCGCGGCATGGTCGATGTATGGCGAGGACATCCCTTCGGCCGGCCTCATCGCCGGCATCGGCCGCGTCGAAGGCACCGAAGTGATGGTCGTCGTCAATGACGCCACGGTGAAGGGCGGCACCTATTATCCACTGACGGTGAAGAAGCATCTGCGTGCACAGGAGATCGCATTGCAGAACAATCTGCCTTGCGTCTATCTGGTCGACAGCGGCGGCGCCAATCTGCCCAACCAGGACGAGGTGTTTCCCGACCGCGATCATTTCGGCCGCATCTTCTACAACCAGGCCAACATGTCGACCGCCGGCATTCCGCAGATCGCCTGCGTCATGGGTTCGTGCACGGCCGGCGGCGCCTATGTGCCTGCGATGTCGGACGAGACAATCATGGTGCGCAACCAGGCGACCATCTTTCTCGGCGGGCCGCCGCTGGTGAAGGCGGCCACCGGCGAGGACGTCACCGCCGAGGACCTCGGTGGCGCCGACGTGCACACAAGGCTTTCCGGCGTTGCCGACCACTATGCGCTCGACGACGAGCATGCGCTGGCCATATGCCGGCGTATCGTCAAAAACCTGAATCGGAACAAGACTGTAAGCCTTGCCTTACAGAAATCGATTCCGCCGCTTCACGATCCACATGAACTCTACGGCATCGTGCCGACGGATCTGCGCCAGCCCTACGACGTGCGCGAGGTAATCGCCCGCACCGTCGACGGTTCCGAGTTCGATGAGTTCAAGCAGAATTATGGCACCACGCTGGTCACCGGTTTCGCCCATCTCAGCGGCATGCCGGTCGGCATCGTCGCCAACAATGGCGTGCTGTTTTCGGAAAGCGCGCTGAAGGGCGCGCACTTCATCGAGCTGTGCTGCCAGCGCAGGGTTCCGCTGATTTTCCTGCAGAACATCACCGGTTTCATGGTCGGGCGAAAATACGAGGCCGGCGGCATCGCCAAGGACGGCGCCAAGCTGGTCATGGCGGTCGCCACCGCCAAGGTGCCGAAAGTAACGATGATCATCGGCGGCTCGTTCGGCGCCGGCAATTACGGCATGTGCGGACGCGCCTATTCGCCACGCTTCCTGTGGATGTGGCCGAATGCCCGCATTTCGGTGATGGGCGGCGAGCAGGCGGCAACGGTGCTGGCCGTGGTCAAGCGCGAAGGCATCGAGCGCAAGGGCGGGGAATGGAGCGCTGAGGAGGAAGCGAAATTCAAGAAGCCGATCCTGATGAAGTACGAGCACGAGGGACACCCGCTCTATTCGTCGGCAAGGCTCTGGGACGACGGCATCATCGACCCGGCCAAGACCCGCGAGGTGCTGGCGCTCAGCCTTTCGGCCGCGCTCAACGCCGAGATCGAGGAGACAAAATTCGGCGTGTTCAGGATGTGAGATGAGCGAAATCGGCCAGAGGATTCGCATTCAAACCGGCGACATCACGAAGCTGGGGGTCGATGCCATCGTCAACGCCGCCAATACCTCTCTTCTCGGAGGCGGCGGCGGCGACGGCGCTATCCACCGCGCGGCCGGCCCCGAGCTTGTGGCAGAATGCCGGACCTTGCATGGCTGCAAGGTCGGAGACGCAAAAATCACCAAGGGCTACAGGCTGCCCGCGCGCTACGTCATTCATACGGTCGGGCCGGTCTGGCAAGGTGGCAGCAAAGGAGAAGCCGAACTGCTCGCCTCCTGCTATCGCCGGTCGCTCGAAATCGCCGCCGCAAAGGACTGCCGGACGGTGGCGTTTCCTGCGATCTCGACCGGGGCCTACCGCTATCCGAAGGATCAGGCGACGCAAATTGCTGTCGGGACCGTGAGCGCCTTCATCGGCCAGAACATCGTTCCGGAAACCGTCATTTTCTGCTGCTTCGACGAGCCGACGGCCGAATTGTATCAGCGGGTCGTCGCTGCACTCGGCAGCGTGTGACCCTGCGCGGGAGACAACCCACCACATCTCCAGACTATTTTTTGCTTCTCGATCTGGCCAGACGAAAGAATCACGGCTATTGATCATCGCAAATACCAATGGGGATTGGGCGAAGATGAGGCGGCGGGTTTTTCAGAGAACAACTGTGCATTTACTTGCAGGGTTGCTTATATTAGTGACCCCTGGCATCGGCGCAGCGGAGTCGCTGGCGGGAAGCAAGGGCGAGACCCGTTTCTATCCCTATTTGCCGCAGAGCCCGAAGGATCCGTGTACCAGGGCCTACAAGGCCTATGTAGCGGCCGGCGGCCATTCAGCCTATGCAACCACTCCGTATTCCCGGGTGCGTTTTCTGTACATCATCTGCGGCTCGCGCTTGAATGCACCGTCACAGCAAGCTGCCGAAGAATTGGCGTTGAAATCCTGTCAGGCCGCCCGCAACAGTTACAGAGTTACAACAGGCGGCGGCTGCGAAATCGCTGCCTCCAAGTAGGCGAATATATTTCAGTGTTTGGGGTTCAAATGGGTTTGGCAATGAAATCTTTATCAATCAAGCGAGCAACCATGTCGGTACTTGCACTGCTTGTGGCCTCTGCACCGAATGTCGGCGCCGCCGAATCGCTGGCGGGAAGCAAGGGCGACAGCCGCTTTCCGGTCTATTTTGCACCGGGTACAATCGGAGGCTGCGGCAAGAATTACAAGGACTATGTGGCGGCTGGCGGTCACTCGGCCTATGCGATGACGCCATTCAACTGGGCAACCGAATTCACTATTTGCGGTGCTTATCTGAATGCAACATCCCAGAAGGCTGCGGAGGCGCTGGCGTTGAAATCCTGCCAGTCCGCGCGCAGCAAGTACAAGGTCACGACTGCAGGGGCCTGCGCCATAGCTGCCTCCAAATAGACCGACACTCGTCGGCCTTCGACGTATTCAATGGGTGGGAAAAATGAAATCTATAGGCGTCAAACAAGCAGTCTTCTCGCTAATAACCGGGTTGCTTCTAATCTCGAGCCCCAATGTCGGCGCGGCGGAATCGCTGGCTGGAAGCAAGGGCGACGTCCGCTTCTACCCGTATTTTCCGGCGACCGCGGATCGGCCATGCACCAAGGCATATAAGGCCTATGTGGCGGCCAGCGGCCATTCAGCTTATGCGACCACTCCGTATTCCCGGGTGCGTTCGTTGTACATCCTGTGCGGCTCGCGCTTGAATGCGCCCTCGCAAAAGGCTGCCGAGGATATGGCGATGAAATCCTGCCAGGTCACCCGCGACCGTTACAGGGTCACGACCGGGGGAGCTTGCGAAATCGCGGCCTCAAAGTAGGCAGGCCTCGCTTGCCTACCCTTTGACCGCCAGACTACAAAGCAGGGCATTGCCGCAGTTCGCGTGACGAGAATTCGCGCCGTTGGCGGCAGCTCTGCCTGTGGAGGCCCGATGTTCGCCAAGATCCTGATCGCCAACCGTGGCGAGATCGCCTGCCGGGTGATCCGCACGGCACGCAGGATGGGTGTGCGCAGCGTCGCCGTCTATTCCGACGCCGACGATCGCGCCTTGCATGTCGAAATGGCCGACGAAGCGGTGCATATCGGCGCCTCTCCCGCCAACGAAAGCTATCTGCGCGGCGACAAGATCATTGCGGCGGCCTTGGCCACAGGTGCCGAGGCCATCCATCCGGGCTACGGCTTTCTTTCGGAAAACCCCGAATTCGTCGACCAGGTCGCGGCGGCTGGGCTGATCTTCATTGGCCCGTCGGCGGCCTCGATCCGCGCCATGGGACTGAAGGACGCGGCCAAGCGGCTGATGGAAAAGGCCGGCGTGCCTGTCGTTCCGGGCTACCATGGCGAAGCGCAGGAGATCGTGTTGCTCGCCTCCAAGGCGCGCGAGATAGGCTACCCCGTACTGATCAAGGCGCGCGCCGGCGGCGGCGGCAAAGGCATGCGGCGCGTCGAGCATCCCGATGATTTTTCGGAAGCACTGTCGGGCGCGCGGCGCGAGGCGAAAGCCGCGTTCGGTGACGACCGCGTCTTGGTGGAAAAATATGTCGACAAGCCGCGCCACATCGAAGTGCAGGTGTTTGGTGACAATTTCGGCAACGCCGTGCATCTTCACGAACGCGACTGCTCGGCACAGCGCCGCCACCAGAAGGTGATCGAGGAGGCGCCTGCCCCGGGCATGACGCCGGCACTGCGCAAGGCGATGACCGAGGCGGCGGTGAAAGCCGCCAAGGCAATCCACTATTCCGGCGCCGGCACGATCGAGTTCATCGTCGATGCCTCGCAAGGGCTGAAGGCCGACCGTTTCTGGTTCATGGAAATGAACACCCGCCTGCAGGTCGAGCACCCCGTCACCGAAATGGTCACCGGCATCGACCTGGTCGAGTGGCAGTTGCGGGTAGCCTCCGGCGAAAAACTGCCGAAGACGCAGAGCGAGATCGCGCTCTCCGGCCACGCCTTCGAGGCGCGCATCTATGCCGAGGACGCGGCAAGAGGGTTTTTGCCGGCGACCGGCACCTTGCACCATTTGAAATTTCCGCAGCCGGCACCGGAGGGTGCGACCATGCGCATCGAAACCGGTGTGCGCGCCGGCGATGCGATTTCGCCGTTTTACGACCCGATGATCGCCAAGCTGATCATCCACGGCAAGGACAGACGGGCAGCGCTCACAGCGCTTGGCGCGGCGCTGTCGCAGACAGAAATCGCCGGCTCGACGGTCAACACTGCCTTCCTTGCCGCCCTAGTCGCTGATGCAGATTTTGCGGCGGGCGATGTCGATACCGGCCTGATCGCTAGGCATCTGCAGGCGTTGACGGCGGTTCCGCCGCCGAGCGGTGAGACGATTGCCGCCGCGGCACTTGCCGCGTCCGGTGCGGGCGACTTGCCGTCCTCGGACGATCCCTGGTCGTCACTGGCCGGCTATGCGCATTTCCACACTGTAGCGCGGCGCATGCTGCTGAAGTTTGGCGAGCAGGAGATCGTCACGCGCGTGTCGGTGCGGCCGGACGGACGGTTCGAGGTGGCGCTGGATGCGCCCTATGACAGCGTCAATTCGCATGATCTTCGCGCCGCGCCTCGCCTCGCCCGCTGGCCGGGCCACGTCACGGTCTTCGATGGTGCAATAGGCTACGGTTTTGCCGTGCCGGATCCGCTGGCGCGAGCCGACGAAGCCGCCGCCGCTTCCGGCAGCCTGCGCGCGCCAATGCCCGGCCTAGTCAAATTGGTGCGTGCAGCCAGAGGCGAGTCCGTGATCAAGGGCCAGCCGCTGCTGATCCTGGAGGCGATGAAGATGGAGCACACCATTGCCGCGCCCCATGACGGGGTTATCGCCGAGATTGCTGCCGAAGGCGCGCAGGTAACCGACGGCACCGTGCTGGTTCGCTTTGCCGAGGAACCTCAGTTGACTGCTGTTTCCCTATCCACGAAGTGATCTCGAACGCGTGACAAAGGCGTCGCCAAAAACAACATGGCCGGGTTTGACCCCGGCCATGTTCAATTACAGCAGCGCGTCTTGGCGCCGCGGCCATCACGGCTGGATCGGCGCGTATTTGCCGTCGTGCCACTGGTTGATGTCGTAGCTGGCGTTTTTGAGGTCGCCCTTCTCGTCGAAGGTGACCGAGCCGACAACCGTGCTGATCGGCTGGCCGTTCTTTAACGCTTCAGCGACTTTTGCCGGATCGTCGCTGCCGGCGCGTTTGATGCCTTCGGCGAAGGCCTGGATCACCGCATAGGAAAACAGCGTGAAGCCCTCCGGCACGAAGCCGCCGGCCTTGATCTTGGCGATGGCTTCCTTGGCTTCGGGCTTCGCCTGCGGATCCGACGGGAAGACGAACATGGTGCCTTCGCCGGCCGGACCGGCAACCTGCCAGAATTCCGGCGAAGCGATCGAGTCCGGCATGATCAACTGGAACTTGAGGTTCTGCTCCGCCGACTGGCGCAGGATCAGGCCGGCTTCGGGGTGATAGCCGCCGAAATAGACGACGTCGGCTTTCAGCTCCTTGAGCTTGGTAACAAGAGCGGAATAGTCCTTCTCGCCGGCGTTGATGCCCTCGTAGAGGATCTCTTTGAGACCGTTCTGGTTCATCGTTGCCTTGACGGCATCGGCCACGCCCTGCCCATAGGCGCTCTTGTCGTGCATGATGACGACGTTCTTGCCGGCATATTTCTTGGCGATCCATGGACCGATGAAAGCGCCCTGCGCATCGTCGCGCGTATAGAGGCGCATGATCGTCGGCCAGCCGGCCTTCGCCGCTGCGTCGGTTAGTACCGGGTTCGAGGAAGCCGGACTCATCATCAGCGCACCGGCTTCGGCGTAGACGGCGGAGGCCGGGATGCTGGAGCCCGAGCAGGCGTGGCCATCGATGAACTTGACACCATTGGCGATGATGCGGTTGGCGACCGAAACCGCCTGCTTCGGATCGCACTGGTCGTCCTCGATGTCG
This sequence comes from Mesorhizobium sp. M0698, assembly GCF_040320455.1. Taxonomy (NCBI): domain Bacteria; kingdom Pseudomonadati; phylum Pseudomonadota; class Alphaproteobacteria; order Hyphomicrobiales; family Phyllobacteriaceae; genus Mesorhizobium; species Mesorhizobium sp. M0698. Next base: position 199,484 of record NZ_JAMYPQ010000005.1, read on the forward strand.
AGCTTGATCTGGCGGCCGTCGACGCCGCCCGCCGCGTTGATCGCGTCGGCGGCGGCTTGCGCGCCCTGCTTGAACTGATCGCCGATGGTGGCAAGCTGACCGGTCATCGGTCCGACCACCGAAAAGGTGATGTCGTCGGCGAAGGCTACCGGCGCGGTCATCATTAGGCCAAATATGGCGGCGCTCAAAATACTGAATTTCTTCATGGTGACACAACTCCTCCACTCTCGCGCGACCATCCCGGCCGCGCCTCTTCCAGAGTGGCGGGAGAATTTCATCCTTCACCGGGGCTGTCTAGACGCATCGTCGGCACTCGATTGGGCCTGCAACACGCAGTCCCAAAGACAAAGCCGCGCCAGCCTTGTTCCGGCCGGTCGCGGCTTTTGCCATGAGCTTCCCAACGAATCGGTGCCAGGACCCGCTCGCCTTCCCTGTCTATTGCACAGCTTGCCGCCGTGTTCTTGATCTTGTTGGCTCAGCCGTCTTGCGCGGCCTTGATTGTTCGGGCCCGGCCCTCTGCGCGGCCTTGACCCGAAGCATCCCTGTTGTGAGGTCAGTACCCTTGTGAAGTCGATGCCGGCGAATTCAGTGCATCGTCATCCATTCGCGAGCTTCGCGCAGCGCCTTGGCGATCTCGACCTTCGACATGGCGGCAGACAATTCGGAGCGCAGTTCCGCGGCGCGGGCCGAACCCTTGATCGCGGCGATGTTGAACCATTTGTGGGCGGCGACGACATCGGTCTCGCAATCGCGGCCGGTCGCATACATCATGCCCAACTCGAAAAGAATATCGGCCTGGGCAGTTGCCCCCATGGCGCCGAAGCCGGCTTCAAGCATTTCAAAACGTGCCATTTCAAATCCCCTGTTCTGGCTCCCGAGAGCTGTCTCCGTCTGTCCCTCGGTGTCCTTGATTACCGTCGGGGGCGGCCGCTCTTTCGATGCTTTCGAGAATGCCCTGGAGGCTTGAATCCGTCGTTAAATGGCGTGCTTAATTTGAGGAAAACAAAGCTAAAACAAGAGGTAAACGCGAAAATTCGTTAAGGATACAAAGCCAGCAATCGCGCCGGTTTGCACAAGATTTGAAGAAAACTTGCGAGGCGCGGATCAAGACTCCGCTAACCACAGAAGACAAAGACGTGTGCGGCCCGTTTCATTTTTCGCCGGCGCGGCCGTTCGGGAGCGGGCAAAAACCCGCAACCCTTCCGTCGCGGCACCGCTTTTGTTTTTCCGGGAGCTGGACTAGCTTACGTTTGCGTAAGGGGCAGACACCCGGGACGGAGCCCGATTGGACTTACCTGAGGGAGGAAAGACATGTTTCGACAAGTGAGCCTGGCCCTCGCGGCCGCAATAATAATGACCGGCGCGGCATGGGCCGATCCGATCGAAGGCAATTGGAAAACGCAAGCCGGATCGACTGCCGCCATTTCGGGTGGCGGCGGGGCATTTTCGATTACGCTCAAATCCGGCAAATTTGCCGGCAAGAACATCGGTTCACTGAAGGTTGCCGGCGACAACAAATATGCCGGCACCATAACCGACCCGGAAACCGACAAGACCTATTCGGGCAAAGCATCGCTTTCCGGCAGTTCGCTCAAGATGAGCGGCTGCGTGCTCGGCGGGCTGATCTGCAAGAGCCAGACCTGGCATAAGCTCTGATCGTGCCATTCCTGCCAGGGGTGAGCGGGGCCAGTCGGCCCCGTTTTCATGTTATCGGTCTCGTAGCCGCGGCGTCGCCATAGGTCGCTGCTTTCAAGGCGGCCCGCCCAGAGATCATCAACCATTTTGAACCCCAGATGAACGGAGCCATCAGAGCCGGTTCAGCCGGGGCAAGGCATTGTCATGCGTATTGAAGGAGACACCGCGCAATGCTTGCCCGCCGCTTCACCATCGTCTGCCTGCTGATGAGCCTGTTCGGCATGTTGTTCGCCGTCCTTGTCGCCGAAGCCGGCCGGCCGTCCCGCTCCTGGGACGTCGCAAGTTCCTGCCGACTCGGTTGCTTGAACCATCTTCACCACTGAAACGACAAAGAGCTGAACCTTTAGAGAAAAGCAAAACGCCGATGAACCGCCTCGCCGCCAACACCCTCAAGACGCTTCGGCTGCTGCCGCGCGCGGCGCTCATCCTGACTGTTCTTTCGGTCCCGGTACTGGCCGTGCCGACGATGCGCACCAATGCTGGCTCGACGATCGAGGCGCCTGCGTTGAGGAAGTCAGGCCTCGGCTTTGTGCTGCTGGTTAGCCTGCAGCGCGGTTAGCAGACCGAAAAACGCCGACAGCGCGTATTGAGGCCGCCTTACCCCCTCCCAACCGCGCGTCCAACTCTCTATATTGAGTCATGGAAAAGCGAATCTATCCCCAAGCCATTGAATCGGTCGTCACGCCGGAGCCGTTTGGCCAACAGAGCTTCAACGATGCCAAGAAGGCGGTCGCGGCCCTGCAGGTGCTTTACGACCGCAACACCAAGTTCCTGCGCGATTCATTTGCCGCGCTCGCCGCGGGCGGCGACAACAACAAACGCTACCGGGCCTTCTATCCGGAGATCGGCGTCACCACGAGTTCGTTCACCCAAATCGACTCGAGGCAGGCCTATGGCCACATGCCGACGCCGGGGCATTTCTCAACCACCATCACCCAGCCTGCTCTTTTCGAAAGCTACCTCACCGAACAGCTTCGGCTAATCATGCGCAACCACGGCGTTCCCGTCACGGTTTCGGAATCGACCACTCCCATCCCGCTGCATTTCGCCTTCCTCGAAGGCACCCATGTCGACGGCGCTGCTGCCGAACGCATCAAACGGCCGATCCGTGACCTGTTCGACGTGCCAGATCTCGACGGCACCGACGACCAGATCGCCAACGGCACGTTCGAAGTGGCATTGGGCGAGGCACGGCCGCTGGCGCCGTTCACCGCGCAACGCATCGATTATTCGCTGCACCGGATGTCGCACTATACGGCGACCAGCCCCCAGCATTTCCAGAACTTCGTGCTGTTCACCAACTACCAATTCTATATCGACGAATTCGTCGCCCGTGCACGCGAATTGATGGCCAATGGCGGTGACGGATATGTCGAGTTCGTCGAGCCGGGCAACATCGTGACCAAAGTGGGGGACGGCGCGCCCGGTGAGAGTGCTGCGCCCCCTCGCCTGCCGCAGATGCCGGCCTATCATCTGAAGAAGCCGAACCATGGCGGCATCACCATGGTCAATATCGGCGTTGGCCCTTCCAACGCCAAGACGATCACCGACCATATCGCGGTGCTCCGGCCGCATGCCTGGGTGATGCTCGGCCATTGCGCCGGCCTGCGCAACACGCAGGCGCTCGGGGATTATGTGCTGGCGCATGCCTACGTACGGGAAGACCATGTCCTCGACGACGATCTTCCGGTCTGGGTGCCGATCCCGCCGCTAGCCGAAATCCAGGTGGCGCTGCAGGAAGCGGTCGCCGAGGTCACCGGGCTTTCCGGATATGATCTCAAGCGCATCATGCGCACCGGCACCGTCGCCACTATCGACAACCGCAATTGGGAGCTGCGCGACCAGCGCGGGCCGGTGCAGCGGCTGTCGCAGTCGCGGGCGATCGCTCTCGACATGGAATCGGCGACGATCGCCGCCAACGGCTTCCGCTTCCGGGTGCCCTATGGCACGCTGCTTTGCGTATCCGACAAGCCGCTGCATGGCGAATTGAAGTTGCCGGGCATGGCGACCGAGTTCTACAAGCGGCAAGTAGCGCAGCATCTGACCATCGGCATCAGGGCGATGGAGAAGCTGGCTGAAATGCCGATGGAGCGGCTGCATTCGCGCAAGCTCAGGAGCTTTTCGGAAACTGCCTTCCAGTAAATGCCGAATTGCATGTGTCGGTCCAGGTCAGGACATTTCGTCATCTTGATTGAGCCGCACTTCTGCCGATAGACAAAGCGATGGCACGTGTTCGGGACATGACGGTTGCGCTGGCATTCGTCGCAATGCTTGCACTCTCGGCCGCGCTGGTGGCCGGGTTCTTCGGATCGCTGCATCCGGCCCTCGATTCCTTTGCTCATTTCCGCGTCCATTTTTCGGTGCTGATGGCGCTTTGCGCGCTGCCGCTGCTCGCCACCTCGTTTCGCCTGCAGGCCGCGGCCGCATTGCTGTTTGCGATAGCCTCCTTTGCCACTACGTCGAATGCCTTGCCGCTTTCGCGGCTATGGCAGGTGCAGGCCGGCTACGAAGCCAAACCCGGTGACGAGCCAGTCTACCGCCTGCTGCAGATGAACCTCAGGTTCAACAATCCAACGCCTGAGAAGGTGCTGTCGCTGATCGGCCGGACCCAGCCTGATGTGATCACCCTCGACGAGGTGTCCGAGATGTGGAAGGCAAAGCTTGGGCTGCTATCCGGCGCCTATCCCCACCGGATCCTCTGCCCATATCCCAATGGCGTGTTCGGCGTTGCGCTGCTGTCCAGACGACCGTTTGCCATAGGCACGGAGCCGCACTGCGACAGCCGCGGCGCGATGGCGATCGCCACGGTCGATTTCGGCGGAACCGACGTCGATGTCGCCGCCATCCACCTCACCTGGCCATGGCCGCACAACCAATCACGGCAGATTGGAGGGTTGTCTGACGAAATCGCCTCGCTTGGCGAGACGTCGATCCTGGCAGGCGACTGCAACGCAGCGCCATGGAGCGCCGCCGTCCGGCGCGTCGCATCGCTTGGCAAGCTGACTGTAATGCCGTCGGTCGGGCCGACCTGGCTCTACAGAAGGCTGCCGGATTTCCTGCGCTTCGCCGGACTGCCGATCGACCAGGTTTTCAGCAAGGGCGCCATCGTTATCCGTTCGGCGTCGACCCTTGAGGACACCGGCTCAGACCATCTGCCGGTGCTGGTGGAGTTTTCGCTACGGTCGGATGAACAAAAGCCGCTCGACGAGCACCAGACGGCGACCGCGCTTGCGGCGCTGCCTGGCGGGACGCGAAGCTGAAAATCCGCAGTCCAATCTCGACCTGGCTTATTACTGGCCCACAAAAGCGCGGATGAGGTGCTCGACAGGGCCGCCGTCGCGATGCTCGTGCGCATCGAAGGCGATCTGCTTTGCCTCGTATTCGGCATAGATGGCATTGATCCGGCGCTTTGCCTCGCGACGTGCCTCGAAACAGTGCGGGTCATCACCGACTGTCAGCCCTCGAACCGACTTTTCGGTGGCCCGCATCATCTGTCTGGCGATGCGGCCATGGGTCTCTTCATGGGCGCGGACGCCAGCGAAGAACCGCTTCCAGCGCTTCTGCAGCGCAGGCGACGTGGCTGAGACTAGTTTGGGATAGGTATAGAAGAGATTGAGCGTCCCGTTGGCCTGGCGCAGGCGGCAGACGCCGTTTTCCCGATGGGCGTCGAAGGTCCAATCATCGACGCTGTAGCCGGTCTGCGCGATGGCGTGGGTCATGAAGCCGTGCTTCGGCCCACTGCGATCCATGGCCTCGATCAGGGCCGCGCCGGTGGTTCCGGCAATGCTGTAAGTTCGTGTCTTGACCAGCACCTTAGTGCCGGCCAAGGCTGCAGGGGCGCACAATGCCCCGATCGCCACAACGCTCGTCAGAACTGCCAGGCGCATTTTTCCTTCCTCCCTGTCGCCGCAGAAAGGAAACACAGGCAGGCGGTTTATTCAACAATCCTACGGTTGCGCTGCTCCTCATCTTGTTTAGTCCGGAGCAAACCTTGTGACTTACATGTTCTGGTAGACCGGGCCCTCGCCGCCCTGTGGCGGCACCCAATTTATGTTCTGGTTCGGGTCCTTGATGTCGCAAGTCTTGCAGTGCACGCAGTTCTGCGCGTTGATGACGAAGCGCACATCCTTGGCCGCAGGATCGGCGGCGGCATTGCCATCCTTGTCGACCCATTCGTAGACGCTGGCCGGGCAGTAACGCGTCGAGGGCCCCGCATAGACGTCATGCTCGGAGCGCTTCTGCAGGTCCATGTCGGCGACGAGCAGATGCACCGGCTCGTTCTCCTCGTGGTTGGTGTTGGACAGGAACACCGACGACAGCCGGTCGAAGGTCAGCACCCCGTCCGGCTTCGGGTAGGCGATCTTCTGGTGCGCGGCGGCCGGTTCCAGCGTCGCGTAGTCGGCCCTGCCGTGCTTCATCGTGCCGAAGGGCGAGAAGCCGAACAGCGTGTTCAGCCACATGTCGAGGCCGCCAAGGCCGACGCCGACAATGGTGCCGAAGCGCGACCATAGCGGCTTGACGTTGCGCACTTTCTTCAGGTCCTTGCCGATATCGGTGGCGCGCCAGGTGGCCTCGTAGGAGGCCAGCTCGTCATTGGTGCGGCCGGCGGCTATCGCATCACAGACATGCTCGGCCGCCAGCATTCCGGAGAGCACGGCATTGTGCGAGCCCTTGATGCGCGGCACGTTGACGAAGCCGGCCGCGCAGCCGATCAGCGCACCGCCGGGAAAGGACAGTTTCGGCACCGACTGCCAGCCGCCTTCGGTGATGGCGCGGGCACCGTAGCCCAGCCGCTTGGCACCCTCGAAGGTGCCGCGGATCGCCGGATGGGTCTTGAAGCGCTGGAACTCGTCAAAGGGCGACAGATAGGGGTTCTTGTAGTTCAGGTGAACGACGAAGCCGACTGCCACCTGGTTGTCCTCGAGATGGTAGAGGAAGGAGCCGCCGCCGGTCTTCATATCGAGCGGCCAGCCGAAGGAATGCTGGACAAGGCCGGGCCGGTGGTTTTCCGGTTTGATCTGCCAGAGTTCCTTGAGGCCGATGCCGTATTTTCCGGGCTCACGACCGTCGGAAAGGTGGTGTTTGGCGATCAGTTGCTTGGCCAGCGAGCCGCGCGCGCCCTCGCCGATCAAGACATATTTGCCCATCAGCGCCATGCCCGGCGCAAAGCCCGGACCGTGCGTGCCGTCCTTCTCGACGCCCATGTCGCCGGTGACGACGCCGGTGACCGCACCGGCCTCGTTGTAGAGCAGGCCGACCGCGGCAAAGCCCGGATAGATCTCGACGCCCAGCGCCTCGGCCTTGGTCGCCAGCCAGCGGCAGACATTGCCGAGCGAGACGATATAGTTGCCGTGATTGTTCATCAGCGGCGGCATCAGGATATTGGGCAGACGGAACGAACCGGCGGGGCCGAGAACCAGGAAATGGTCGTCGGTGACCGGTGTCCTGAAGGGATGACCCTCCTCTTCGCGCCAGCCGGGCAGCAGCCGGTCGATGCCGATCGGATCGACGACGGCGCCGGACAGGATGTGCGCACCGACTTCGCCGCCCTTTTCCAGCACGACGACGGAAAGCTCGGGATTGACCTGCTTGAGACGGATCGCGGCGGCGAGGCCGGCCGGGCCGGCGCCGACGATGACCACGTCGAATTCCATGCTTTCGCGTTCGATATCGCTCATCGATCCCTCACTGGCTCGCTATTCCCGGCATCTTGCTGGCTCACGCGCTGCATAGCGCATCAAATAGCGACGGGAAACCGGCGCGGACGTGACAATACCGATTTCGTCAAAAAGTCGCGTCCTGCCGCACAGATTCGCGGTGACGAGCATCAATCTTCAATCCTATTCCGTTTGCACAGATATGTCGCACTGATGTTTTTAATTGTTCGACGGCTTGCTTATCGGCCATACTTCCCGCCATGCGCATATTCGGGCCGGCTGGCTTTTCATCGACGCGCTTTTTTTTCACGCCCGGCCGGTTTTGCCGTGCGGTGCTCTTGGCGCTTCTGCCACTGACGGCCCTCGATGCCCGTGCCGAGCAGCAACTGGTCTGGGCGACCGGCGCCTATTCCTTTTCCGACGAGCGCGGCGGTTTCCGCATCACCGGGGCTTCCGGCATCGGCACGAAGGAGGATCCGCTGGTCATCACCGAAGAGCTGAATTCAGCGACGCCGGTAACGCTGGCCATTCGCACGACAAGGCCGATCCAGCCGTTCGGCAAGGCGGGAGACTTCGCCAATGGTCTGATGTATATGCGCATCGACGTGCTCAACAATAGCGGCCAAGCCTGGGTCGAGTTCCAGTTCGAACTCCAGGAGATCCTCGACCAGCCGAGCGTGTTCGGCGATGGCCTGTCGTTCGACCAGCGCAACAAAACGCCCGAAAATATCTGGTCGAGCAGCTACGCCGATTTCGACCGCAATTTCGAACCGTATGACCGCCTGCTGTTCAAGAACGGCAAGATCGACCCGCTGAAGACCGCCAGCTTCTATTTCCTGATCACCGACTACACGCCGCGCTGGACGTTCTATCTGGTGCAGGATCCGCGCATACCGTCGAGCTGAACTTGCAAATTCAAGCTCCGCGGCCGAATGTGAAACCATGACTGCCGCCCCCCACACTAGCCGAGCCGATCTCGCCGAGCTGCTGGCCTTCTACGCCAGCGCCGGCGTCGACGAGGCACTTGAAGAACAGCCGGTAAACAGGTTTGCAGAAGCCAGGCCGCCGGAGCGGGTGCCTGCGGCGGCCGCTCTGCCGGCCGGTGAAAATGCATCGCCTCATCGCTCGACGAGCGTGTCGCGCGCCGAAATGGGCGAGAGACCGAATACGGCACCGGCAGTGCGAACGTCCGCGGCCATGTCAACGGTGCCCGACGAGGCGCAGGCGGCATTGGCGCGGCAACTGGCGAGATCGGCGGCAAGCCTCGACGAGCTTCGCCAGCACATGGCGGCATTCGACGGCTGCAATCTTAAATTCACCGCCAAGAACCTGGTGTTCGCCGACGGCAATCCGACTGCCGCGGTGATGCTGGTCGGCGAAGCACCGGGCCGCGACGAGGACATAGAGGGCTTGCCGTTCGTCGGCCGCTCGGGCCGGCTGCTCGACCGCATGCTGGCCGCGATCGGTCTTGACCGGACATCTGCCTACATCGCCAACGTGATTCCCTGGCGGCCGCCGGGCAACCGCACGCCGACGCCGCACGAGACCGAGATCTGCCGGCCGTTCATCGAGCGGCAGATCGAACTGGTCAATCCGAAGGTGCTGGTCAATCTCGGCGGCCCGTCGGCAAAGACCCTGCTCAACACCTCCGAAGGCATATTGCGGCTGCGCGGCAACTGGCGGGTCCACACGACCCCGTCTGGCGTCGCCATTCCCGCCATGCCGACCCTGCATCCGGCCTATTTGTTGAGAACGCCGGCGCACAAGAAGCTGGCGTGGCGGGATTTCCTCGAAGTGAAGGCGAAGTTGCGGGCACTTGGGTAACGGTGCAGAACGCGTCTTCCGTCCTCCCCTTGCGAGGAAGGAAGGGCGGCATCATGACCTAGCAGGTAATTGAAATGCGCCCACTTCCGGCCTAGTCATCTCGTCATGACAGCAGCCCAGATTTCCGCCGGCAGTCTCATTCGCGAATGGCGTACACGCCGGCGCATGAGCCAGCTCGACCTTGCTATGGAGGCCGAGATCTCGCAGCGGCATCTGAGTTTCGTGGAAAGCGGCCGCGCCGCGCCCTCGCGTGATATGGTGTTGCATCTGGCAGAGCAGCTCTCGATCCCGCTCAGGCAGCGCAACCAGCTGCTGCTGGCCGCCGGCTTTGCCCCGAGCTTCAGCGAACGACCACTTGACGATGCCTCGATGGCACCGGCGATGGCGGCGGTCGAGACCGTGCTCAAGGCGCACGAGCCGTTCCCGGCGCTTGCCGTGGACCGGCATTGGAACCTGGTGTCGGCGAACGCCGCCATCGGCCCGTTCCTCGCCAATGTCGCCGACGCGTCCCTGCTGAAGCCGCCGGTCAACGTGTTGCGCCTCAGCCTGCATCCCGGCGGCATCGCGCCGCGCATCGTCAACCCTGCGGAATGGCGGACGCATCTTCTGGAGCGGCTGAAGCGGCAGAACGACGCTGCCGCCGATCCGGTTCTGGTCGAGCTCGAGCGCGAGCTTCGGGCATATCCGTCCGGCCCTAAAAGCAGCCGGCCGGCGCCGGTCGAACCGAACGCGATTGTCCATCCGCTCAAGCTTGCCCATGGCGACGCGGTGCTGTCGTTCATCAGCACCATCACCGTGTTCGGCACGCCGCTCGACGTGACGCTGTCGGAGCTGGCGATCGAATCTTTTTTCCCCGCCGACGAGCAGACGCGGGCGGTGCTGATGCGGCTGGCGAAAGAGCGGACCGACGCAGCGGGCTGATCACCCTTCCGGCGCGACGGCCTTGCGGGTGCGGGTGCGTTCGAGACCCAGCTGGCGCTCGCGCCAGATGATGAAAATCCCCGCCGCAACCACGATCATGCCGCCGACCAGCATGTTGATCGTGGCGACGTCGCCAAAGACCAGATAGCCGACGACGACGCCGAGGATCATCGAAGTGTATTCGAAAGGTGCTACGACGGAAGCCTCGGCATGGCGATAGGCCGAGGTCATCAGGATCTGGCCAAGCCCGCCGCAAAAACCCGCGGCAATCAGAAGCCCCGCCTGTGCTGGCGTCAGCGCCTGCCAGCCGAATGGCAGCGAAAGCAGCGCCATGACGCTCGCGGTTACCGAAAACCACAGCACGATGGTCGCCGTCCGCTCGCTCTGGACGAGGTTGCGAACCAGGAGCATGGCGATGGCCGAGATCGCCGCGGCTATGAGGGCGGCGATGACGCCAAGCACCTCCTGATCGCCAAGGGCAGCGCCCGAACTGAGCAGCGTCAGTTCCGGCCACGAGATGATCAGCACCCCGACCAGGCCGACGGCAACCGCACTCCAGCGATAGATGCGGATGGCTTCGCCGAGGAAGATCGAACTGAACACCACGACCAGCAGCGGCTGCGCGTAGTTCAGTGTGATCGCCTCCGGCAGCGGCAGCCGCGTCAGCGCGAAGAAGCCGAGCCCCATGGCACAGACACCGACGACGCCGCGCGCAATGTGGTTGAGCGGGCGCTTTGTCGAAAAGGCGGTTCCGAGTTTTCCCTGGAAGGCGAGGAAGGCGATGATCGGAAAAATGGCAAAGAAGGAGCGGAAGAAGACGATCTGGCCCGCCGGCACGGTGCCTGCCGCCTTGATGCAGGACGACATGCCGACGAAGACCGCCACCGATACGATCTTGAGCAAGATCCCGGTCAGCGTGCTGTGCTCGCCGGCAAGGTCGCCAGCTGCAAGCACTGGCAAATCCGGTCTGGCTGTCACGCCCCTTTTGCTTCCTCGATCGCCGCCCAGATGCACGCCGGCGTTGCCGGCATGTCGATATGCCTGATGCCGTAGGTGCGGTAGAGCGCGTCGGTCACCGCATTGAGCGCGGCAGGCGTCGATCCGATCGTACCCGCCTCCCGCGCGCCCTTGATGAAGGCCATATCCTCGCGACGCAACACAGAGGCGCTCGTTCCGAATTTCGGCGTGACGACGGTCATGGAAGCCTCGCGATGATGCTTGGGAAATGATCGCCTGAAATAGACGTCGCTGCAGTTTTGTCGAGGGAGCGTTTCGTGTAAAGAGCGCAGACTTCAAATTATTTGGACCAGCGGATCCGCCCGCCGCTCCCGGATCGACAGGAAAAATCAAGGAATGCGCACAGATACCGGCCAGGTCTTCAAGCTCGAAGACTATCGCCCCAGTGATTATCTCATTCCGGAAACCAGCCTGACTTTCCGCCTTTCGCCTGAAGCAACGCATGTGACCGCCGTGCTGACGGTCGAACGCCGCGACGGGATTGCGGCGTCGGTGCCACTGGTGCTGGATGGCGACGGGCTGACGCTCCGCAGCATCGCCATCGACGGCCAGGAACCGAGCCCTGCGGATTTTCTCGCCACGCCCGATCAACTGACAATCATCAGCCCCCCTGCGACAAGGTGCTTCCAGCTGAGAATTGAAACCGTGTTGGCGCCGGCGCAGAACGAAGCGCTAATGGGCCTCTATCGCTCGAGCGACGTCTATTGCACACAATGTGAGGCCGAAGGCTTTCGCCGCATCACTTATTTCCTCGACCGTCCCGACATCCTGTCGGTCTATACGGTCCGCATCGAAGCTCAGCGCCGTGAGGCGCCGCTGCTTTTGTCCAACGGCAACCCAGCCGGTGGCGGCGAGCTTGCCGGCGGCTGGCACTATGCGGTCTGGCACGACCCCTTCCCCAAGCCGTCCTATTTGTTTGCGCTGGTGGCGGGCGACCTCGGCAAGATCTCGGACAGTTTTGTCACCCTGTCTGGCCGCAAGGTCGAGCTCGGAATCTATGTCGAACCGGGCAAGGAGAGGCTCGCCGGCTACGCCATGGACGCTTTGAAACGGTCAATGAAATGGGACGAGGGGGCATTCGGCCGCGAATACGACCTCGATGTCTTCAACATCGTCGCCGTGTCCGACTTCAATATGGGCGCAATGGAGAACAAGGGCCTCAACATCTTCAACGACAAGTACGTTCTTGCCGACCAGGAAACTGCGACCGACGCCGATTTCGCCAATATCGAAGCCATCATCGCGCATGAGTATTTCCACAATTGGACAGGTAACAGAATCACTTGCCGCGACTGGTTCCAGCTTTGCCTGAAGGAAGGGCTGACGGTTTTCCGCGACCACGAATTCTCGGCCGATCAGCGCTCGCGCGCCGTCAAGCGCATCGCCGAGGTGCGTACGCTGCGCGCCCATCAGTTTCCCGAGGACCAAGGGCCGCTGGCGCATCCGGTCCGGCCTCGCCGCTACCGCGAGATCAACAATTTCTACACGGCGACGGTCTACGAAAAAGGCTCGGAAGTCGTGCGCATGATCCATACCATCCTCGGCGCCGAGACGTTCCGCGCCGGCATGGACCTCTACTTCGAACGTCACGACGGCCAGGCGGCGACGATCGAAGACTTCATCAAAGTGTTCGAAGACGTCTCAGGTCGCGACCTGTCGCAGTTTTCGCTGTGGTATCATCAGGCCGGTACGCCGAACCTGACCGTCAGTTCGGCGTATAATCCGGCGGCGCGGGAATTCACGCTCGAAATCGAGCAGTCGGTGCCGCCAACACCGGCGGAAAGCCGCAAGCGGCTGATGCACATTCCGCTTGCCTTCGGCCTGGTTGGCGCCGGTGGCGAGGCGATAGCCCATAGCGGCGTCGAAGGGGCGAATGTCGAGGACGGTGTCATCCATATCCGCAAACGCCGCCATGTCGTCAGGTTTTCCGGGATTGTCGAGCGTCCGGCCATGTCGCTCAACCGCGGCTTTTCGGCGCCGGTGACGCTTTCGGTCGAGCAGCGGCCCGACGATCAGTTTTTTCTGGCTGGCCACGACAGCGACGCCTTCTCGCGCTGGCAGTCGTTCAACACGCTTTTAACCGATGCGCTGATTGCCGGTTTCCGCCAGATTCTGGACCACAGGCTAACCGAGATCAGCGCCCGGCTGACCGAGCTTGCCGGCAAGACAGCCGGCGACGAAGCACTCGAACCCGCCTATCGGGCACTGGCCCTGGCGCTGCCCGGCGAGGCCGATATCGCCCGCGACATCGGCAAGAACATCGACCCCGACGCCATTTTCGCGGCGCGCGAGGCGCTGGCAGTTGCGATCGCCGAGGCCAACCGCGAGATATTCTCCAAACTTTACGATCGGCTCGCCGACAATGGCCCGTTCAGCCCGGACGCGGCCAGTGCCGGGCGGCGGGCTCTGCGCAATGTCCTGCTGGACTATCTCTCCTTGCTGCCGGGAGGTGCGGGACTCGCTGCCGGGCACTTCCAATCGGCGACCAACATGACGGATCGTGCCGCGGCGTTGACCGTTCTTGCGCACCGTCACCATGGCTCACCTGAGGCGACCAAGGCACTGGCCGATTTCGAGGCGAAATATGCAACCGATCCGCTGGTCATGGACAAATGGTTCCAGACCCAGGCCAGCGTGCCCGGCCCGCAAACCGTGGACGCGGTGCGCGCCTTGACCAGCCACCCGGCGTTCTCGATGGCCAACCCGAACCGGGTACGGGCACTCATCGGTACGTTTTCCAGCGCCAACCAGACCGGCTTCCATCGCGCCGACGGCCAAGGCTACCGGCTTTTCGTCGAAACGGTGCTGCAGGTCGAAAAACGCAACCCGCAGGTGGCCGCCAGGCTGGCGACGGCGCTCAGGTCGTGGCGCTCGCTCGAACCGGTGCGGCAGGCCAAGGCAAGGGAGGCGTTGCTTTCGATCGCCAATACCGAGAAGCTGTCGGCCGATTTGCGAGACATCGTCGAGCGCACCCTGGCGTAAGCGACCTCCCGTTCTCCCCTTGTGGGAAAAAGGGAAGACCACCCGAAAACCCCATTATTTTAGTCGATTTTTAATCTTTTTTCGCCGCGCCTCTGGACAAGGCGAATCACCTTTGATTCTTTAGTGACGATTCGGAAGTGCGGCGTTGCCGGATCGTCAAGCGGTACAGAAAATCGGGGAGTGCCATTTATGGCGAAGGCGGACGCGTGGGGCGCGCCCGGTGGGACGGCGTTTGAGCGTCGCGAGGCGCGAAGCGACGGACTCGCGGGCAATACGCGGCTCATCGCCGAACCTGCCTACCGACGGCTGCTGGCAGCCGAGCCGCTGTTGCGGCGATCGATCCCGGCCCTCATCATCATGTTTCTGTTGATCATCGCAGTACTGCGCTTTCTGTCGCTGATGAACGAGCGCGACGAGATCGAGCGCGACGCCAAGGCGATCCTTGCGCTGGCCGCCGGCCAACTGGCCAGTTCGATCGCCGACGCGACCATGGTTTCCGCGCCCGGCGCGATCCAGGACCTGCTGGAGAGCACCGGTCGTCAGGGCGCGATGGGCCGAAGCCACGTACTGGCGATCACCGATAGCGCCTTCAAGATCATTGCCGTATCGCCGCAGTCGATGCACTGGGAGGGGCGATCGCTCGATGGCGTCGTGCAGGGCGGGCAGCCGCTGTTCATGTTCGGCGACCGCGCCGGGGTAATGGAGGTCAACATCGGCGGACAGGACTGGTACGCGGCAGTGAGCCTGGCGAATGGCCGAAGGGGTGCCGCGGCAGCGTTCGTGCCGCAGGAGGCAGTTTTTGACGCCTGGCGCAAGACGGTCTCACTCAACGTCACGCTGTTCGTGCTGACGGCCGGCGTGCTGATCATCATCCTCTACGCCTATTTCGGCCAGGCGGCGCGCGCCCAGGCCGCCGATCGCATCTATCTCGAAGCCCACCAGCGCATCGACATGGCGCTGGTGCGCGGCCGCTGCGGCCTGTGGGATTGGGACATGGTGCGCGGCAAGATGTACTGGTCGCGCTCGATGTACGACATGCTGGGCTACGAGCCTTGCGACACGATGCTGTCGTTCGGCGAAGTCGATGAAATCATTCATCCCGAGGACGGCGATTTGTTCGAACTCGCCAACAGGATCGTCGCACGCGAGATCGACCATATCGACCAGGTGTTCCGGATGCGCCATGCCGACGGGCAATGGGTTTGGATGCGCGCAAGAGCACACGTTATCGACCCGGAAGCGCCGGAGATCCAGCTGATCGGCATCGCCGTCGACGTCACCGAGCAGCGGCACCTGGCGCTGCGCTCCGAAGCGGCGGACCTGCGCCTAAGGACAGCCATCGAAAACATCAACGAATCCTTCGTCTTGTGGGATTCGTCCGAACGCCTGATCATGTGCAATTCCAAATACCAGCAGGACAACGGCCTGTTGGATCGCGACGTGATGCCGGGCGCGCCGCGCGCCGTTCTGGAGGAACGCATGCTGGCCTTCGCCTCGGAGCGGCGGCTTGCCAACACCAACGGACCGCAGGGAGGCGTGACCTTCGAGCGCCAGCTTGCCGACGGCCGCTGGCTGCAGGTGAACGAGTTGCGGACAAGGGACGGCGGTACCGTCTCCGTCGGCTCCGACATCACCCAGATCAAGCTGCACCAGGAGAAGCTGGTCGACAGCGAGCGCCGGCTGATGGCGACAATCCATGACCTCAGCCTTGCCCGCCGCGCGGAAGAAGAACGGGCTCGTGAGCTCGTCGAACTCAATCGCAAATACATGAAGGAAACCGAGCGCGCCGAAGCGGCAAACCGGGCCAAATCCGAATTCCTGGCCAACATGTCGCACGAGTTGCGCACCCCGCTCAACGCGATCATCGGCTTCTCGGAACTGATGGAACGGCGGCTGTTCGGGCCGCTGGGTTCGCCGCGCTACGAAGAGTATGCCACCGACATCAACGGCAGCGGCAAATATCTTCTCGGTGTGATCAATGACATCCTCGACATGTCGAAGATCGAGGCCGGACAGTTCGCCCTGGATCAGGAAGAAATCGATCTCTGCCCGCTCATCAGGGAGACGGTTCGCGTCGTTTCTCTGCAGGCGGCGGAAAAGTCGATCACCGTCGAAACCCGCATCGCCGATTCGCTGACGCTGTTCGCCGACCGCAGGGCGATCAAGCAGATCCTCATCAACCTTCTGTCCAATGCGGTGAAGTTCACCGGGCAAGGCGGCCACATCTCGGTCAGAGCCCGCAGCATTTCCAGCGCGCTGATCCTGACGATCGAGGACAATGGCTGCGGCATCCCGAAGGCGGCGCTGAGCAAGCTCGGGCGGCCATTCGAACAGGTGCAAAACCAGTTCTCCAAGAGCCATGCCGGCTCCGGCCTCGGCCTCGCCATCTCGCGCTCGCTGGCCGAGCTTCAGGGTGGCGCGTTGAAGATCCGCTCGACCGAAAGCGTCGGCACGATCGTCTCGGTACGCATCCCGATCAAGAAAGCCGCGCAGGCGGTCAGGGCCGCTGCCTGAATGACAAAATAAGTCTCCGGCGGCTCGCACCGCCGGAGCGTTATCAATTCTCACTGCATGCCGTCAGTGCCATCATTGCCCTCGCCGTCCCATTGGCGGTGACCGCCGGGACCCTTCGGCAGTTCGTTCTTCTCGATTTTCCCGTCATTGTCACGGTCGAGCATGGCGAAGACCTTCTTCTGGCGGCTTGTGATGTCGTCGGCGGTCAGCGTGCCGTCGCCCTTGGTGTCGTAACGGGCGATGATGCGCCTGGCCATCTGCTCGAAGCGTGCTTTCTCCAGCGCGTCGGCGAGCTGTGCCACGGTCAGCTTGCCGCCATTGTCGGCGACCATCTTCTTCAGCCGCGCGTTCATGGCGTCGGAGAACTGGTCGAAGGTGATGGTGCCGTCATTGTCCTTCATGACCTTGCCGAGGCGCATCATCATGCCGTCGCGCGGCCCAGCCCCGGAGTGCTCGTCTGCATAGGCAGCGGTGCCGACGGCGCCGGCCAGGGCTGCGAAAACGAGTGCAAGTCTGGTTGTCTTTCTCATGGTCTTCTCCTGTTGCATCGTCACCCCCGATGCTAGAGCGGCGGACCTTCAATCCCCCGCTCTATCTCTTTGATTGAACATCGGAACCTCCCAAAGCAGGTCGCAATTTTGGGCCCGATGCTCTCGCCCGTACGGCTGGTTGCCGTCACGGTTTTTTCGCACGAAGCAGAAGGTCGAAATCCTTTCTGACCTTCTGCGACGTCTCCCCGAGATGCGCTTCAAGCACCCCGAAATCCGGCAGGTCGGTGACGGCCAGAAGCAGATCCGAAAGCCCTGGCGGAACGTCGTCGCGTTCGAACGCGCCGGTGAGGCAAAGCCGTATCATCTGGGTCAGCGCCAGATAGAGCGAATAGGCATCCACCAGTTCCTGCCTGACCTGGGCGCTGGCGAAATCCGGCGCCAGGCGCGACAGGACCTCAGCCGTGCCGGTGGCCCTGCGGCCTGCCTCGATCTTTCCGGTGATCAGCGCAATCTGGGCAATGAATTCAAGATCGATGAGACCGCCCGGGATCAGCTTGATGTCCCAGAGATCGCGCGGCGGCTTCTCCTTGTCGACCATGGCGCGCATCTCGGATGCCTCGGCCATCACCTTGGCTGGATCGCGCGGCAGAGCGAGCACTGCGGCAACCTCTCCCTCGACCTCGCGGCAGAGCTCGGCATCGCCGCCGATCGTGCGGGCGCGCGCCAGCGCCATGTGCTCCCATGTCCAGGCGTCCTGGCGCTGATACTTCTTGAAGGCGTCGACATGGGTGGCCACCGGCCCCTTGTTGCCGGACGGCCGCAGGCGAAGGTCGAGCTCGTAGAGCACGCCCTCGGCGGTCGGCGCGGAAACGGCGGCGATCAGCCGCTGTGTCAGCCGGCTGTAGTAATGCGACGGGGCAAGCGGCTTGTCGCCGTCGGACTCCTCCGCATCGGCGTCGTGATCGTAGAGCAGGATGAGGTCGACGTCGGAGCCCGCCGTCAGTTCGCGGCTGCCGAGCTTGCCCATGCCGAGCAGCGCGACCCGGCCGCCGGCAATATAGCCATGACGCAAAGCGAATTCCGCCATCACCGCCTGCAATGCCGCCTCGATGGTCAGGTCGGCGAGATCGGAAAAAGCGCGGCCGGCGCGCGGCGGGTCGATCGACCCGGCAAGCAGCCTGACGCCGATCAGGAATTTTTGCTCCGAAGCAAAGATGCGCAGCCGGTCGAGCACGTCTTCATAGGCTCTGTCGCCTTCGAGGAAGGCGGCAAGGCGCGCCGACAGATAGGCGCGGTTTGGCAGTTCGCTCAGCAGCGCCGGATCGAGCAGCCCATCGAAGACATGCGGCCGGCGCGTGATGATGGCGGCCAGCCGCGGTGCCGCGCCCATGATAGTCGCCATCAGCTTCAGCAAAGCCGGATTCGACTGCAGCAGCGAAAACAGCTGGATGCCGGCAGGCAGGCCGGCAAGGAATTCGTCGAAGCGGATCACTGCCTCGTCCGCCCGCCGCGTCTGGCCGAAGGCTTGCAGCAGCGCCGGCGTCAGTTCGGTCAGCCGCTCGCGCGCTTCCGCCGACCTGGTGACGCGGTAGCGGCCGAAGTGCCAGCCGCGGATAACCCGGCAGATGTCGCTCGGCCGCTGGAAGCCGAGCCGCTGCAAGGTCTGCAAGGTATCGGGATCGTCGACGTCGCCGGTAAAGACCAGATTGCCGATGCCGGCCGAAAGCTCCGGCGCGGTTTCGAACAGCGCTGCATAGTGGCG
This sequence comes from Mesorhizobium sp. M0698, assembly GCF_040320455.1. NCBI lineage: Bacteria > Pseudomonadati > Pseudomonadota > Alphaproteobacteria > Hyphomicrobiales > Phyllobacteriaceae > Mesorhizobium > Mesorhizobium sp. M0698. The sequence goes on from NZ_JAMYPQ010000005.1 coordinate 218,347, forward strand.
CTCGACCTGGTGCAGCGCCGCGCGGAACGTTTCGGCAAAGCCTGCCGCATCGGCAAAGCCCAGCATGCGGGCGACGCGCTCCAGCCCCTCTTCGTCCTCCGGCAGGATATGCGTCTGCTCGTCGGCAACCATCTGGATGGCATGCTCGACGCGGCGCAGGAACCAGTACTGCCTGGTGAGCGCATCGCGCGCATCGGCGGTGATCCAGCCGCGCGCGGAAAGTTCGCCGAGCATCGGTACGGTCTCGCGGCCGCGCAATTCGGGAAAGCGGCCGCCGGCGATGAGCTGCTGGGTCTGGACGAAGAACTCGATCTCGCGAATGCCGCCGCGGCCGAGCTTGACGTTGTGGCCTTTGACCGCGACCTCGCCATGGCCCTTGTGGGCGTGGATCTGGCGCTTGATCGAGTGGACGTCGGCGATCGCCGCATAGTCCATGTATTTGCGCCAGATATAGGGCTGCAGCTCCTTCAGGAACGCGGCGCCGGCGGCAACATCGCCGGCCACCGGGCGCGCCTTGATCATGGCGGCGCGCTCCCAGTTCTGGCCGCGCGCCTCATAGTAGCGCAGTGCCGCCTCGACCGGGATCGCCAGCGGCGTCGAGCCGGGGTCGGGACGAAGCCTGAGATCGGTGCGGAAGACATAACCATGCTCGGTGCGGTCCTGGAGAATGCGGACCAGCCGGCGGGTCAGGCGCGAAAACAGCTCGGTTGCATCGAGCGGATCGACGACAGCTGGCGCATCGGGGTCGAAGAAGACGACGAGGTCGATGTCGGAGGAAAAGTTCAGCTCATGCGCGCCGAGCTTGCCCATGCCGAGCAGAATCCAGCCCGAGCGTCGCGCCGGATTTTTGGCATCCGGCAATCGGAGCTTGCCTTGCTCATGCGCGTCGCGGAGCAGGAAATCGACAGCCGCACGCGTGCAGGCGTCGGCAAGGTCGCTCAGTCGCCGCACCGTCAGCGAGGTCTCGGCTTCGCCGGCGAGATCGGCCAAGGCGATCAGGAAATGCGCCTCCGCCTTGCATTGGCGCAGCTCCATCATCAGGCTGCTTTCGGAGACGGCCTGTACGCGTGCTGCCTTGTCGACCGCGGCGCCGATCGATGATAGCCGCGCCTCGATGGTCTCGTCGAAAAGCGCATCGAGTCTCCGCGGCCGGCGGCGCGCGGTATCGCGCAGGAACGGCGACAGGTCGAACACGGCGGCGAGGAAATCCTGGACGACCCCCTTGCCTGCCAAGAATTTCGCCAGTCGCGGCAGTTCTTTTTGCCGCGCGGCGTCGGCGATCTCCGACAATCCCTGCCTGGCGCGGCTTGCATCCAGCGGAACGAGCTTTATCGCCGGCTTCAACAGCCAGTCCGTTTCGAGGCGTCGCACTGCCATCCTCGCCACTATCAGCGATCCTCCCGCCCGGGAAAACTCATGACGACGGACAATCCGGGATTGCCGGGCAGAAGCTCAAGCCGTCCATTGTGGAACGTCACGATCGCCTTGGCGAGGCTCAAGCCAAGGCCGGAACCCGGCTGCGAGCGGCTCTTTTCCAGCCGCACGAAACGCTCGGTCACCCTGGCGCGGTCGACATCGTCGGGAATGCCCTGGCCGTTGTCGGAGACGGCGAGTCTGATCTCGCTACCGACACGCTCCAGCGTCACGCGAACCGTAGGCCTGGAGGTCGAGTCGGTCGAATATTTGATCGCGTTGTCGACGATGTTGGACAGCGCCTGGCCAATCAGCTCGCGATTGCCGTTGACGGCGAAGGAACCTTGCACCGAAGTTTCGAGCGTCACGCCCGCCTCCTCCGCTACCGGCTCGTAGAGTTCGACGACGTCGTGCACGGCAGCGGCCAGATCAACCCTGGTGGTGCTTTCCGAGGAATAGCCGGCTTCCAGTCGCGAGATCAACAGGATGGCGTTGAAGGTCTTTATCAGCTGATCGGATTCGGCGATCGTTCCTTCCAGCGCCTGCCGGTAGTCGCTGGTGTTGTGCTTGCCGGAAAGCGTCGCCTCGGCGCGATTGCGCAGCCTGGTCAGCGGCGTCTTCAGGTCGTGGGCGATGTTGTCGGAGACCTGCTTCAGGCCCTCGTTCAGCGTGGCGATCCTGGCCAGCATGGAATTGAGGTTTTCCGACAGCCGGTCGAACTCGTCGCCGGCGCCGGTGACCGGCAGCCGGCCGGAAAGATCGCCGCCCATGATACGGCGGCTCGCCTCGGACACGCTGTCGATGCGCTTCAGCGCCGCGCGCCCGACGAAGAACCAGATCAGCAGCCCGCCGACGCCCATCATGCCGAGCGCCAGCATCAAGGCGCGGCGAATGACGGCGCGGAAGCGCTCCGGCTCGCCGAGGTCGCGGCCGACCAGCATGATCATCTGGTTGGGCAGGCGCAGCACCAGGGCAATGGCGTTGTGGCCCTTCTCGCCTTCGGCCTGAACTTCGCTCTGGGCGGGCTCGTTCGGGTCGGAGACCGGGTTGCGCTGCCGCTCGAGCTCGCCCTCACCGAAGCGGCGGTAGGAGAACGGTTCGATGGTCCAGCCCTCGGCCTCGATCACGCCCGGCTCCAGGCTCTGCACGTTGCCGGTCAGGATCTGGCCGTTGGCATCGGCGATCAGATAGAGATTGGCGCCGGGCTGGCGGGAGCGCTGCTCGACGACACGGACCAGCAGCGGCAAGCCGCCGCGCTGATAGGCGCGGGCGAGGCCGAGCACCTCGTCGTTGATCGTGTCCTGGGTCTGGCCGGTCAGCATGCGCGCCGACAGCGAGGTCATGTAGAACACGAGCAGCACCGCGCAGATGGCGAACAGCAGGAGGTAGAGCGCCGAAAGCCGCGCTGCCGTCGTCTTCATGATGGCCGGCACGGAAAGAGTCATGCGGTTCTAGCCGCTTTTCAGCATGTAGCCGGCGCCGCGAACCGTGTGCAGGATCGGCTTGTCGAAGCCCTTCTCGATCTTGCCCCGCAGCCGCGAGATATGAACGTCGATGACGTTGGTCTGCGGATCGAAATGATAGTCCCAGACGTTTTCAAGCAGCATGGTGCGCGTCACCACCTGGCCGGCATGGCGCATCAGATATTCGAGCAGGCGGAACTCGCGCGGCTGCAGCGTTATCTCGCGCCCGGCGCGGCGCACCGAGTGCGACAGCCGGTCGAGTTCGAGATCACCGACCCGGTAGACGGTTTCGGCTTCCCTGGCGCTGGCGCGGCGGTTCAGCACCTCGACGCGGGCGAGCAGTTCGGAAAAGGCGTAGGGCTTGGTCAGATAGTCGTCGCCGCCGGCGCGCAGACCGGTGACCCGGTCGTCGACTTCGCCGAGCGCCGACAGGATCAGCACGGGCGTCGTATTGCCTCTGGACCTGAGCCCGGCAATGACGGACAGGCCGTCGCGGCGCGGCATCATGCGATCAACGACCATGACGTCATAGTCGCCGGAATCAGCGAGCGCGAAGCCGGTTTCGCCGTCGCCGGCGACATGGGCGGTATGGCCGGCCTCGGCGAACGCCTTCTGCAGGTAGTCGGCTGCCTCGCGATCGTCTTCTATGACGAGAATCTTCATAGAACCGTTATACGCGATTTCGCTGGAAGATTGAGTGGCCGGCATATGCATCGTGGCCTTCTCCATGGCGTATCGCGAACAAAGTGATTCAGGGATACGCGGTAAGTCTTTGTTTTAGCATGTCGTAGCCTAAAACCGCTTCACGCCTTGAGCGGCATGTTCGAGCGGCAGCGGGCGATGGGAAGCCCGCTGCCGCTGGGGCGGAACACGATGACTGACTAACGTATTCAGGCCCCGTGCTTTCCCGTGCGGCGGCTCGGGGGTGTTGAAAACCGCCGCACCGGAAAAGTAACCGGCCGTCAGCCCTTGGCGACAGGCAGTGCGACGAAGCGGTTGCTGTCGTCGCGGGTGATCTGCATCAGCACCGCCTTGCGGCCGGACTTCACCGCGTCGGCCATCGCCTTGTCGACGTCGCCGGTGCCGTTCACTTCGGTCGAATTGACGGAGGTGATGACGTCGCCGGGCTGGATGCCGCGATCGGCGGCATCGCTGTCGGGGTCGACATCGGTCACCACAAGGCCCTTGCCATTGTCAGACTTGGTGACGGTCAGGCCGAGATCGGCGAGCGTGTCGGTCTTCGGCGCGGGGGCAGGCTGCTGGTCGGCCGAGGCCTGCTTGTCGCTCGACGGCAGCTTGCCGAGATCGACCTTAACCGCCTCGCTCTTGCCGTTGCGCCACACCGTGACATCGACAGATTTGCCGGGCGGGTAAGCGCCAATCAGGCGGGCGAGTTCCTTCGGCGAAGCAACGTCCTTGCCGTCCACCTGGGTGATCACGTCACCGGCGGTGATGCCGGCCTTCTTCCCGGGACCGTTGTCCTGCGCGCTGGCAACGAGCGCGCCCTTGCCGGACCCAAGGCCAAGCGACTCGGCGATTTCGGGCGTGACCGGCTGGATTTCGACGCCGAGCCAGCCGCGCTGGACTGTACCGTTCTTCATCAGATCCTGCACGACCTGCTTGGCGGTCGAAGCGGGAATATCGAAGGCAATGCCGACGCTGCCGCCCGACGGCGAGAAGATCGCGGTGTTGATGCCGACAACCTGGCCGTTGAGGTTGAAGGTCGGGCCGCCCGAATTGCCGCGGTTCACCGAGGCGTCGATCTGGATGAAGTCGTCATAGGGACCGGCGCCGATATCGCGGCCGCGGGCCGAAACGATGCCTGCGGTAACCGTGCCGCCGAGGCCGAACGGATTGCCGACAGCCACCACCCAGTCGCCGACGCGAACCTTGGAATCATCGGCGAAGTCGACATAGGTGAACTTGTTGCCGTCATCGACCTTGAGCACGGCAAGATCGGTGCGCGGATCGGTGCCGATCAGCTTGGCGTCGAGTTCCTTGCCGTCATTGGTCACCACGGTGAAGGCGGTGCCCTCCTCGACGACATGGTTGTTGGTGACGAGATAGCCGTCATCGGAGATGAAGAAACCGGACCCTTGCGCCACCGGCCGCGGCTGGTCGTCGTTGCGGTCACGGTGTCCAAAACGGCGCATTCCGTTCGGGCCCTGATCGCCGCCTTGATCGCCAAAGCCGCGGAATTCGCGGAAGAAACGCCGCAGCTGCGGATTGTCGGGAAGATTGCCTAGGCCGTCCTCGTCGTCCATCTGGCCGGAACCGTCATCGGCCGTCGGCTGGATCTTGGCCTTGACGCGCACGCTGACGACCGCCGGCGAAACGCGCTCGACCACATCGGCGAAGCTCGGGACCTGCGGTGCCTCGACACGCACGGCGTCGGCCAGAACCGGGGCTGTCCCGGTGGCAACAGCACCAAAGCCGATCGCGCCGGCAATGGCCAGGGATGCGGCTGCGGCCAGAAGGCGTTTGCGGGTGCGAAGATATGAATTGGGGGCAACATTCATGGTTATCGTATCCTCTTTTCAAGGGACGCCCCTTGATTGGCATCCTCGACAAAGGAAATAGAGAGCCGCACATTACGGCGCCATTTCCGGTACATGAAACTTTCGTAATGTATCGATCAATCGCGGCGGAGCATCTTGTCCAGCGCCGCCTGTTCCTCGGCAGTTAATGCAGCGGTCACCGTCGAACGGCGCGAGCGGGCGGCCAGCAGGATGAATGTCCCGCCAACGAGCAGCAGAAGAACTGGCGTCCCCCAGAGCAAAACATTGCGCAGATTGAAGCGTGGCTTCAGCAGCACGAATTCGCCGTAGCGCGAAACGACATAGTCCATCACCTGCCGGTCGGTATCGCCGGCGACCAGGCGCTGGCGCACAAGGATGCGCAGGTCGCGGGCGAGGTCGGCATCGGACTCGTCGATCGACTGGTTCTGGCAGACCATGCAGCGCAGGCCTTCCGACAAAGCGCGCGCCCTCGCCTCGAGTGCCGGGTCGGCGAGCACCTCGTCGGGCTTGACCGCCTGCGCGGCGCCGGCGAACAACAGCGCCAGCAGCAGGACCAGCGAGGCCAGCGTGACCCTTTTCATTGCGGGCTCGCCGATGGCACGCCGGCCGCAGCCTTGCGGCGCGACGGTGCGCCGACGCGCAGGCGGCGGTCGAGCAGCGACATCGCCGCGCCCGCCATCATCACCAGTCCGCCGCCCCAGATCAGCGTCACCAGCGGCTTCCACCACAGACGAACGACCACAGAGCCATCGCTGCCCTCGTCGCCAAGCGAAAGATAGAGCTGGCTGAAGCCGATCGTCCTGATGCCGGATTCGGTTGTGGTCATCTGACGCACCGGATATGAGCGCTTGGCCGAGGTGATCTCGCCTGCGACGCTACCGTCGGCGCCAAGCAGGGCGAAGCGGCCGCGATCCTCACTGTAGTTCGGCCCCTGGGCCGGGTAGAGCCCCTCGAAGCGCAGCTTGTGGCCGGACAGTTCGACGGTCTCGCCGGCATGCATCGACAGGATTTTTTCGGTCCCGAAGCAAAGCGTGCCGACAATGCCGAGCGTTGTCAGCCCGAGGCCGAGATGCGCAAGCGCTGTGCCGAAGACCGAGCGCGGCAGGCCGGCGAAGCGCCTGAGCATGGTGGCGGGCGCGACGGTGCCGAAGCCGGATTTGACGGCGAGATCGGTGAGCGCGCCGCAGATCAGCCAGAAGGCAAGGCCGACACCGAGTGCCGCCAAGACCGAAGCGCCATCGATGAACAGGGCCGTCACCAGCACGGCGAGCAGCGCCGCCGCGAAAGCCGCCATCAGGCGCTGGGCGACCGCGAAAATGTCGCCGCGCTTCCAGGCGAGCAGCGGCCCGAATGGCACGACGACCAGCAGCGGCACCATCAGCGGGCCGAATGTCAGGTTGAAGAACGGCGCGCCGACCGAAATCTTGTCGGCAGACAGGGCTTCGACGACGAGCGGGTAGAGCGTGCCGACCAGCACAGTGGCGGTGGCGGTGGTCAGGAACAGATTGTTCAGGACCAGCGCGCCTTCGCGCGAGATCGGGTGAAACAGGCCGCCGGCCGTCAGCCGGGAGGCGCGCAAGGCAAACAGCGCCAGCGAGCCGCCGATGAACAGCGTCAGGATGCAGAGGATGAACACGCCACGCGTCGGATCGGTGGCGAATGCGTGCACCGAGGTCAGCACGCCGGAGCGCACCAGGAAGGTGCCGAGCAGCGACAGCGAGAAGGTCAGGATCGCCAGAAGCAGCGTCCAGATCTTCAGCGCCGAGCGCTTTTCCATGACGATCGCCGAATGCAGCAGCGCCGTGCCCGCCAGCCACGGCATGAAGGATGCGTTCTCGACCGGATCCCAGAACCAGAAGCCGCCCCAGCCGAGCTCGTAATAGGCCCAGTAGGAGCCCATGGCGATGCCGCCGGTGAGGAACATCCAGGCAACCAGTGTCCACGGCCTTACCCAGCGCGCCCACGAAGCGTCAATGCGGCCCTCGATGAGGGCAGCGACCGAGAAGGAAAAGCAGATCGAGAAACCGACATAGCCGAGATAAAGCAGCGGCGGATGGATGGCGAGGCCGAGGTCCTGCAGGATCGGGTTGAGATCGCGGCCCTCGATAGGCGCCGGATTGAGCCTGACGAATGGGTTCGACGTCGTCAGGATGAACAGGAAGAAAGTGGCGCCGATCGCTCCCTGCACGGCAAGCACATTGGCCCGGAGCGTCGCCGGAAGATTGCCGCCGAAGACGGCGACGAGCGCGCCGAAGAAGGTCAGGATCAGCACCCAGAGCAGCATCGAACCTTCGTGATTGCCCCAGGTTCCGGTGATCTTGTAGATCAGCGGCTGCAGCGAATGCGAGTTCTCCCAGACGCTCTCAACCGAGAAGTCGGAGCCGGCGTAGGCGGTTGCCAGCGCCACGAAAGACAGCGCCGTCAAGGCAAAGCCGGTCAGCGCGGCCGGTGCGCCGACGGCCATCATCTTGTGGTTGCCGGTGCGCGCACCGAACAGCGGCACCATCGTCTGCACCAGGGCCAGCGCAAACGCCAGGATCAGGGCGAAATGTCCGGTTTCAACCATTGTCACCGCACCCGCTAGTCACTCTTGCTCTCCTGCCATACGCCCTTGGCCTTGAGGCCGTCTGCCACTTCCTTGGGCATATAGGTCTCGTCATGCTTGGCCAGCACGCTGTCGGCGACAAAGATTCCGTCAGGGCCAAACGAGCCTTCGGTGATCACGCCCTGTCCTTCCCGGAAGAGGTCGGGAAGAATGCCGGTATAGGTGACCTTGACGTCCTTCTGGTTGTCGGTCACCGAAAAGGCGACGGTGGCGCCTTGGCTACGCTCGACCGTGCCTTTTTCGACGAGACCGCCGAGCCTGATGCGCTGGCCCGGCTGAAGGCTGGCGGTGGCCAGATCGGCCGGCATGTAGAAATAGGAGGCCTTCTGGCCAAGCGCATAGAAGGTCAGCCCCGTGGCAACACCGAGAAACCCCAGCCCCGCTGCGATCACCGACAGTCGTTTCTGCTTGCGCGTCATCGTCTACTCCGTCGCCGTCACGCCAAGCGAGGCGGCAAAGGCGGTGAATTTCCTGGCCTGATCGCTGTCCGCGCCAAAGACGGCGATACCGCGATTGAGCGCGTCACGCGCCTGATCTGTCTTGCCCAGCACGGCATAGGAACGAACGAGCTGCATCCACCCTTCCTCGTCGCGCGGATTTTGCCGAAGCTTTTCGTCGAGGCCGGCAACCATGGTGCTGATCATGGCTTGCCGGTCCTGCGGCGACATCGAGGAAGCAGCATCGATATCCTCGGCGGTCGGCCCTTTCGCGGGCGCCTCCGAAGCGACGCTGCGGGCGGCGGATTCGGCCAGCGCCTGCTCGGCGGCGCCGCGCCACGGCGAGCCCTGCGGCAAGGCGGCAAGCATCTTTTGCCAGGCCGCCGTGGCTTCAGCTATGCGGCCTTCCTGTGCCATGCCCATGGCGAGATAGAACGAGGCCTTCGGATTGGCCGGATCGAACTTCAACGCCGCCTCGAAAGCCGCCTGCGCTTCGGCGGAGACAATGCCGCCGGCCGCATTGGCGATCGCCTCGCCAAGACCCGCCTGGCGGGCGGCGCTGTCGCCGTCGAGGCGGATGGCGTTGCGATAGGCGGTCACCGCATCGGCGTATCGCTGCATGCGCAGATAGACCGGCGCCAGCACGTCCCAGCCGCGGCCATCGGATGGGTTGGCCGCCAGGTGCGCCTCGGCGCGGGCTATCAGCTCGTCGACCGAGCTGTCGGCGGGGTTCTTGGCCAGGCGTTCGCTGAGCGGCTGCGACGGCAGGTCGGGTGAGCCGAGCTGGCCATAGAGGCCCCAGCTGACCAGCGGAACCAGCAGCACGGCCGCCGTCGCCACCAGCCTTGTCGACCGCGACGGCTGCGTCGCCATGTCGTCGGCGTGGCCGGCATTGCTCAGGCGAAGGATGCGGCGGGCGATTTCGGCGCGTGCCTCTTCGGCCTCCATTGGCTGGATCAGGCCACGCGCCATATCGCGGTCAAGCTCGGCCAGCTGGTCGCGATAGACTTCAAGGTCGTGATCGCCGGCAGCGGACGCGTTCTTCGATCCGCCGGCCAACGGCAGCAGCACCGCCAGGCTTGCGCCCAGCGTCAGGATTGCGGCTATGACCCAGAACAGCATGGCTCTTCCAATAGAACGAGACCCTTGCCCTGCCAACACAAGCGTGCTGCGACGCTTTGGCGGGGCCGCTCCGATCGATAATGCATGTCGCGCAAAAGTGTGCAGCGGTTTTGCGATAACGACCATGCATCAAAACAAGAACCTAAAGCGCGTCGCATGAGGCCGGTCGAACGCGACGCGCTTTAGTGCCGGACCGGAATCGGCGGATCGACGGCCGGCCAGCTACGTCAGCGGCGTCCAGCTGCCGTCGGCATTGCGGCACGCGGTTCCGCGCGCGGTGGCGCCGGCGGTGCCGGTAAACACCGTATGGGTGTATTGCCGGCAGTCCTGCGAGCCGACGCGATAGGGCTGGGCGGCGACCACTTCGCCGCGATGGGCCGAACTGTCGCTCTTCCAAGCCACTTTCTGGCCGCTCGCCGTGTATTCAAGCGCCTTGTATTCCGCCTCGAGCGCGCTGCGCTTCTCGGTCTCGCTCAGGCCGGCGCCGATAGAGCCGCCGACGAGGCCGCCGCCCATGGCGGAGATGATCGTCGTCGCCACCTTGGCGCCGCTGGGGGGCGTCGCGGCCGGCGTCACCGTAACGGCCGGGCCCTTGCCGAGCGTTGTGCAGCCGGAGACGGCGAGCAGGGCGGAAACGAGCGCGACGCGAATCTTCATGCCAATACCGGCTTTCTTGAGCTGGACCGCCGCGCTGTCAGCAGCTGGCGCGGCCATAATGTCGATGTTTGTCGGAAATTTGGCCGCAGCCGGCCACCTGGAAAAGCAATCTGGAAAAGCATTACTGAAGGCTCCGCAATCGAACCATCGCCTTCAATCCACCCATGACGGATCGTTCCAGCGCCAGAGAGCCTCCATACTCGTTGACAAGGTCGGCGACAATGGCAAGTCCGAGCCCGCTGCCCGGTTTTGTCTCGTCGAGACGCCGGCCGCGCTGCAACACCTCGCGCGCCTTGTCGTCGGGAATGCCGGGGCCGTCATCCTCGATGCTGATCTCGAACAGGTTGGCTGCGCCTTCCGTGCCAGCGCCACCCTTGCTGGAGATTGGCTTGACCGAAACGGCGACCGCGCTCCTTGCCCATTTCATCGCATTGTCGAACAGATTGCCGAGCAGCTCCTCCAGGTCCTCGCGTTCGCCGGCAAAGACGATGTCGGTGGCCGGCAGTGAGAGCGACAGCGCCGTCTGCGGGTTGAGCTTCTGCAGCACCCGAACCATGCGCTGGACCAGCGGCGCCACCGGCGTACGGTAGACGACGCTGTCCCGCTGCGCGGCGACGCGGGCACGTTGCAGATAATGGTCCACTTGCTTTTGCATGGAAGCGGCCTGCTCGGCGATCAGCTGACCCTTGGCGCCACCCAGCGCCCGTCCCTCGTTGAGCAGCACGGCAAGCGGCGTCTTCAGCGAGTGAGCCAGGTTGCCGACCTGCGTGCGCGACCGCTCGACGATACGCCTGTTGTTCTCGATCAGCGCATTGGTCTCGTTGGCGAGCGGCTCGATCTCGGCCGGGAAACGGCCGTCTAGGCGCTGCGCGGTTCCTTCGCGCACCATGGCAAGCGCATTCCTGACCCGGCGCAGCGGCTGCAGGCCGAGCAGGATGGCAATCGCATTGATGGCGATCATGCCGACGCCGAACAGCGACAGATAGGTCAAAAGGCGCCGCTGGAAGGTGGCGATTTCCTGCTCGAGCTCGGTCTGGTTGCCCATGACGCGGAAGCGCGCGGCGCGGTTTTTCGCATCGAGCACGAACTCGCTCTCGAACACCTCCAACTGCTCGCCTTCGATGCCGTCCGCTGAATAGCTGCGCTGGAAGCTGGCATTGAAGGGCACCTCGGCAACGCTTGGCGACGGGATCGCCTTGGTCATCGACGACGAATGGAGATCGCCGTGCACGCCTTCCGAGGCAGGCTCGACCGACCAGTACCAGCCGGAATTCGGTTCCGAGAACCTCAAATCACCAAGGTCGGGGGCGCCGGTCAATTGGCCGCTTTCAGAAACGCCGACCGAGCCGATCAGGTTGAACAGATGCGCCGAAAGCAGGCTGTCGAAACCGCGCTCGCTGGCCTGGCGATAGAGCGTGGTGATCAAGGTGAAGATGACGACCAGAGTGAGGATCGCCCAGACCGTGGAAAAGGCGATGACGCGAAACGCCACCGAACGCGGCCATGACCGCAGCGACGGCGTGTTCGAGACGGCGGGTTTTGTAGGCAGCGGTTCCGCGTTACGCCTCCGGCTTACGCATGCGGTAGCCCATGCCGCGAACAGTTTCGATCATGTCGATGCCCATCTTCTTGCGAAGCCGTCCGACAAAGACCTCGATCGTGTTGGAATCGCGGTCGAAATCCTGGTCGTAGAGATGCTCGACCAGCTCGGTCCGGGACACCACCTCGCCCATGTGGTGCATCAAATAGGCAAGCAAGCGGAATTCGTGCGAGGTCAGCTTCAGCGGCACGCCGTCGACGTCGGCCTTGGAGGCCTTGGTGTCGAGGCGGAGCGGCCCGCAGGTCAGTTCGGACGAAGCGTGCCCGGCAGCACGCCGGATCAAGGCCCGCACCCTGGCCAGGATTTCCTCGATGTGGAAGGGTTTGGTGACGTAGTCGTCGGCGCCGGCGTCGATGCCGGCAACCTTGTCGCTCCAGCGGTCGCGTGCCGTCAGGATCAGCACCGGCATCTTGCGGCCGCCGCGCCGCCAGCGCTCGACCACGCTGATGCCGTCCATCTGCGGCAGGCCGATATCGAGCACCGCGGCATCATAGGGCTCGGTGTCGCCGAGAAAAAGCCCTTCCTCGCCGTCGAAAGCGCGGTCGACGACATAGCCGGCATCGACCAGCGCATCGCCGATCTGCCGGTTGAGATCCTTGTCATCTTCGACGACGAGTACGCGCATGCGGAAGGCCTGTTGAAGCTGTTCAGATATAGGCCGATTCCGGCAGACTGGGAAACGGCACGGTTCAGTTCAGCGGAACGACGATCTCCGAGCGACGGGGACGCTGCCCGTCCTTGCCCGGAACGAGCACGACGATGACGCAGACCGGCTGGCCGCCGCGTGTCGACTGCGAGGCCTTGGCCAGGGTGCCGCCATTCTGCTCGGCCACCTGCTGGCCGATCGCGTAGCAGTCGGACGCGGCGAGGACGACCGGCTGAGTCCACTCGGGCACGACAGCGGGGATCGCCATCGCTTGCGACGCAAGCAGACCGGCGGCTGACAGCGCCAGTGCCGCGGTCCGGAAGTGGGAGCGAAGGGTTTTCATGGTCAGCGTTCTAACGCGCCGGTGCTGAACGTGATATGAACGGTGAACGCTCGAATGCATGCCCGCCACACCCCTGAAGCGCGAGATTACCGGATTGCCATTTCGCCGCCCGGCTCCGCGAAATCGCCAATGTTTAACCTAGCCCTCCAATCCTTCGCCGACAACCGGCGTCATCTGGCGGGCAGGACCATTTGGGAGGACGAAGCATCCGGCCCAAGGCAACCGATGGCAGTTCAGGCGAACCGAACCTGAAACAAAAAAACCGCCTCTGCGGCGGGTCGTTGGCGCCATCAGCACCATAGGGGAATTAGTAGCATAGCTGCCGGCACAAAGCAAGAACAAAATTGCTCGATTTGCAAAAAGTGCCCGGTGGTCAGCCCTCGTCCTTGATCACGGCGCGGAAGCGCAGCAGCCCGTGATGGGCCGAAAGGTCCTCGTCGTAGCGGGCTTCGGCGAATTCGAGCTTGAGGTAGGCGCGGCGATGTTCGCCGAGCGAGAGAGCCGTATCGCGCAGGCGGGTGCTAACAAGGTCCATGATGTCATTGGTTTCCTTGCTGGCCTCTGATTTCGACCAGACATGCAACGTCAGCAACTGTTCTGCGTCGTTCTCCATCCCCGTTGCCCAATCGTAGACGCTGGTGCGGCCGAAGGTCATGTGGGGGAACGCAACATTTTCCGGCGCATGGTCGAACAATCTTGCATCGCCCAGTGCCGCCGACAGGTGGGGATCGCCGTTCACTGCCTCGAATATGGCCCTCTGCAATTCGACGGCCGGCGCGGTCATCGTCTTTCCCTTCGCCCGTCGCGTCGACCTCCCGGCTGCGTAGCTGCGTTGCATGAAGGCATCCCGGCAAAGCGCGAATCAGCGCGTCTCATGCGGATTATGAACCTTCATGATCTCGGCAATAAGCCCTGCTCCTGCAACCCGCGACGGCACGGCCGACGAAGCCGATGCGTTTGCTTCCTGGCTGCAGCTGGAATGGGAAATGTCAGGCTCATGATTTGGGCTGTATCGATGCGGATACTGCCTGCTTGACTGTCCGCGACGCCCGCTTCTTCTTCGGGGCGACCGGATTCAGAGCCGCCGCCGCGCGGTCCGCCTCTTCCTTGGCCAGTCGCAATTCCCTCAGCCTTGCCGTCTTGATGGTCCTGGCCTTCGCCTCCGAGAGATATTCGGCAGTTGCTTTGTTCCGCTCCGCCGTCTTCTTTTGATTTTCCATGAAGCGAGCCTCAGATTTTCCCATGATGTTCTGATTGCCTTGGGCCATCGGTAAAATCTCCTTGCAGCTAAAGTCGAAAACGTGAATTTCACTGTAAGATAGGTGTTTCACAGCGGAAATTCAATTCTCAGGCATTTGGCATGACCCAACTGTGGTGAGAGACCTGGCAGAAATAATACCTGTTAATATTATCGCGGATCGCAAGATTCTCTGGCGCTCCCGCAAATCGAGTATCCAGCGAGTCTTCCGAGAGAACCAACGCCGGACGATACGGTGCGACCCGCAAAGAGCGGGACAAGCGTCCCGTGTGACGACTGCCAATCCTCGGCACCTCGCGCAAGCGGCTGCACCATGCCCCTACTGCGTCTCGCCGCTGATCACCTCGGCATGGTCCTTGATGATGGTAGAAACGAAGCGGATGACGGCGCGCATCGGCGCCTCCGCCCCGATTTCACGGCGATAGACGAGCGACACCGGATGACTGCCGAGAATGTCGGGGGCAAGGCGCACCATCCGCAGTTCAGCTTCGGCCAACATGCAGGGCATTACCGCCAGACCGGCGCCACTCAGAGCCGCCGCCAGCATTTCCGTCATTTCGGCAACGCGAAGGACAATTGTCGCGCCGGCGCCGTGCGCCTCAACCCATTTGGCGCCGGGGACGCCGGCAAGGCTTGCGTGAAATCCAATGATCTCGTGTCCGGCCAGCTGGCGAGGATCGATGGGCATCGGGTGACGGTCGAGATAGCGCTGGGACGCATAGATCGACCAGCCCGCAACACAAAGCTTCTGCGCGATCAAATCGTCTGCGGCGACGGTGCCGATCCTGACCGCTAGGTCGGCCTCGCCGCGCTGCAGGTCCACGGGCCTGCTGCCGCTCGTCAGTTCAAGATTGATATCGGGGTGGGTCTTATGGAACCCGGCCATACGCTCGGCAAAAAGGGGGCTGAAGCCCGACGGCAGTGCCAGCCGAACGCTATTCTTGCCCGAACGCACAAGCGCCGTCAGTGCTTGCATGGTACGTTCAAGGTCATCACCGAGCGGCAGCAATGTCTGGCCAAGCGGCGTGATCTCGATGCCTTGCCGCGTTCGCACGACAAGCGAAACCCCGAGTGCCGCCTCAAGAGCAGCAAGGCGCCGGCTGATCGTCGTGTGACGCACGCCGAGCACGCGCGCTGCTCCCGACAACGTTCCCGCGCGGGCGGCAGCGAGAAAGTAGCGCAAATCGTTCCAGTCCGGTTCGCCGGTCTTGGTCACGAACCTAGTCTAGATCAATTCCTCGCCGCGCACCTGTGCAGTTTTGCACAAGCATGCGCGGAAATTGCAAATCGCCTGAATTTGACGTCCGCGCGAGAATAGGCCTGATCCAATTCAGGGAAGCGATCGATGGATATCGAAGGTTTGCGAACGATGGTGGCGCGGCACGCGACGTCGGCCAATGCATTGGTGGCGCTCGGTTTGGCGATGGAGGCGCGTATTTCCGGCACGCCACTCGAGGGCAGTGTGGCCCGGCGCACAGGGGTCGTGCTTGCCGAACTCGGCGCCTCCGACGTCGTGGCAAGTGCTGGCGTCATCGAACTTACGCCGGTGCTGGCCAGCATCCGGGTCGACCTGCTTTCAGGTGGCAAGCTGCTGTCGCGCTCCTCCGAAAGCGTCGAGGCCCTGGAAGCCCGTTTACGCCAGGCCTTCGGCGACGTTTCATCTGGCTTCCCGGCGTTGCTGAAGCGGCTGATCGCGCCACAACTGGCCGGTTTGCCGGAGAGGCTCGCCGCACCGGGCGCAGCCTTCCTGGATATCGGCGTCGGCGTCGGCGCCCTGTCGGTGTCGATGCTGCGGCCATGGCCCGGCCTGAAGGCGGTCGGTGTCGATCCCTTGCCTGAAGCCATCGCGCAGGCCGCTGCCAACGTCAGGGCAGCCGGGCTCGAACATCGCATCGAACTGCACACCGGGCTGGGCCAGGATATCGCGGACACGGACGCGTTCGACCTTGTTTTCGTACCAAGCGCCTTCATCCCCGAGCCGGATGTCAGGGCCATCGTCAAGCGCAGCCACGCCGCGTTGCGGCCCGGCGGCTGGCTGCTGCTGGCAATGGTCAATCCTGGACCGGATGCACTGGGAGACGCCCTCGCCCGCCTCCGCACCACAATGTGGGGCGGCACGGTCTTTGAAAAAGGCGCAGCCCAGGACCTGGTCGATCAGAGCGGCTATGCCGACAGCCGGTTGCTGCCCGGCCCGACCGGGGCGCCTGTCGCCTTCGTCGCCGGGCGTAAGCGGGGCTAACGGTTTCCAGGAGCGGACGATGAAACTGCTGATCTTCGGCGCTTCCGGTGCGACGGGTCGACTGCTTGTCTCGGCGGCGTTGGCGAAGGGCCATGCGGTGACCGCCTTCGTCCGCACGCCGGGCAAGCTTGCCATCAGCCACGAAAATCTGAAGGTGATCGTCGGAAACGTCGCCGATCGGCAGGCAGTCGAACGCGCCGTTGTTAGGTATGATGCGGTTTTCAGCTGTCTTGGGGTGGGCGTGCCGCTGAAACGCGATCCGGCCGTCGTTGCCGGCATCGGCTTCATCGTCGCGGCGATGCAGCAGGCCGGCCCCGAACGGCTCATCTATCTTTCATTCCTTGGCGTTCGCGACGGCCGGCGGCAACTAGGCCTCCTGTTGGGCAACATCATCGTGCCATTGGTGCTGCGCAATGAGGTGACGGACCATGAGGTGAAGGAAAGCCTGGTCGTTCAATCCAGTCTCGACTGGACCATCGTGCGGCCGCCCAAGCTGAGCAATGGAGCGGCAACGGGTGAATTCCGCCATGGCAATGGCATCCGGGCGGCATCGCTGCTGCCGGCCTTCATGCTCGCCCAGATCAACGACACCACCTACTCGCGCAGGACAGTCAGCATCCTGCGCTGACGCCGCACGGGAGCCGTCTTCCCCTCGACAAACCTCCCGCTTATCTTCATCGCCCTTATCTTCATCGCCCTTGTAGGCAGCGCCAAAATGGACGAATAGTCATAGCGGCGCGCCGCCGTGAAATTGCCGGTATGCGGTTTCTCAGTTGGCGGCATCGCCGCAGCCGGATCCTGGAATGGCCAGTCCTTTGGAACCACGCAAGAGAAGAGGTCCGGTCGCCGCTAGGCTGCTGGCGGTGGATGCGTGGATCGATTCCTCGGTCTACGAAATCGGCTTCAGGGCGCGCCAGTTCTGGGAGGCGGCGACCATCTTCTCGCGGCGTTTCCGCGTCGGCGGCTGGCGCCGCGGCCTGATCGAACTGTTGAGTGAAGGCTTTACGCTCGCTGCCGGCGGCATCGTCGTGCTTTTGGCGCTGGCCTTGCCGGCCTTCCAGATAACCGCCGGCGACTGGCGCACGCAAGGCGACTTCGCCGTCACCTTCCTCGACCGCTACGGCAACGAGATCGGTCAGCGCGGCATCATCCAGCGCGATTCAGTGCCGGTCGACGAGATGCCCGACCATGTCATCAAGGCGGTGCTGGCGACCGAAGACCGCCGTTTCTTCGACCATTACGGCATCGATGTGCTCGGCCTGTCGCGCGCCATATTCGAGAATGTGCGGGCAAATTCCGTCGTCCAGGGTGGCTCGAGCATCACCCAGCAGCTGGCCAAGAACCTGTTCCTGACCAATGAGCGGACGTTCGAGCGCAAGATCAAGGAAGCGTTCCTGTCGCTGTGGCTCGAAGCCAATCTGTCGAAGAAGGAAATCCTGCAGCTTTACCTCGACCGCGCCTATATGGGCGGCGGCACCTTCGGCATCGAGGCGGCAGCCGATTTCTATTTCGGCAAGAGCGTCAAGGACCTGAACCTTGCCGAGGCGGCGATGCTGGCCGGCCTGTTCAAGGCGCCGACCAAATATGCGCCGCACATAAACCTGCCCGCCGCCCGGGCGCGGGCCAACGTGGTGCTGTCCAATCTGGTCGATTCCGGCTTCATGACCGAAGGCCAAGTGCTGCAGGCAAGGCTGCACCCGGCCGAAATCGTCGACCGCGGCGAGCAGAAGAGCCCCGACTATTACCTCGACTGGGCCTTCGACGAGGTCAAGAAAATCGCCGCCAAAGGCGGCCCGCACTCGCTTGTCGCCCACACCACCTTCGATGCCAACATCCAGAAGGCGGCCGAAGAATCGATGGAGTTCCACCTCCGCCAGTTCGGCAAGGAATACAACGTCACCGAGGGCGCCATCGTCGTCATCGAGACCAATGGCGCCGTCAGGGCGATCGTCGGCGGCCGCGACTACGGCGCGAGCCAGTTCAACCGCGCCACCAAAGCGCTTCGCCAGACCGGCTCCTCGTTCAAGCCCTATGTCTATGCGACGGCGATGGAGCATGGCTTCACGCCGGATTCGGTGGTTTCCGGCGGACCCATCTCCTGGGGCAGCTGGTCGCCCCACAATTACAATGGCGGGTCGGCCGGCAACGTCACGCTGATCACGGCGATGGCCAAATCGATCAACACGGTGCCGGTGCGGCTGGCCAAGGATTATCTCGGCATCAAGCCGATCAAGGCGATGGCCGAAGCGATGGGCGTCGAGTCGCCGCTGGAATCACACAAGACCATGGTGCTCGGCACGTCGGGCATGACCGTGATGGACCAGGCGACGGGTTACAGCGTATTTGCCCAGAACGGCCTTGCCGGAACCCGGCACGGCGTCAGCCAACTCTTCACCCGTACCGGCGAGGTGGTCTACGACTTCGCCAAGGATGCGCCGCCGCCGCATCGGGTGCTGTCGGAGCAGGCGCTCAAATACATGAACACCATGCTGGCGGCGGTGCCGGTGATCGGCACTGCCCGGCGCGCAGCCCTTCCAAACATCGTCGTCGCCGGCAAGACCGGCACGACCCAGTCCTACCGCGATGCCTGGTTTGTCGGCTTTACCGGCAACTACACGGCTGCCGTCTGGCTCGGTAATGACGACTTCACCGCGACCAACAAGATGACCGGCGGCACGCTGCCGGCCATGGTGTGGCAGCGCCTGATGCTCTATGCGCACCAGAATATCGACCTCAGACCGATCCCCGGCCTCGATCACCCCTTCGTCGATGCCGAAATCGCTGCCAAGGCCGAGGAAGCGGAGAAGAAGAGCGCCGAACAGGCAGCAGCCGATGCCGCCGCCGAGCGTCCGCCGGTGCTGTCCAGCCGGACCACCCAGACCCTGAAGGAACTCACGAAGCTGTTCCAGGCGGCACCCGTGCTCGACGCGCCCGCTGCGCCGGAGACCCTGTCGGCGCTCTGAGCGGTCAATTCCACAGGGCCGCTTGCCACAAGGCCCTGCGCCGCGATATCCCCGAGGGGCAATCTTTCAGTCCCGGCCTTCGGTTCCCTGCCTCCTCATGCTCAAGAACGCCTTCCTGACACTGCTTTCGCTTGCCATAGCCGTCGTCGGCGGTGGCGGCAGCGTCTGGTATGCACTGAAGCTGCAGGATGGCGTCGGCGCCATCAGGATCGGCCAATGGACCGCCTTCCCCGATATCGGCACGCCGACGGCAGATCCCTATTCGAAGGCCCGCGTGGCTCGCGAAGGCGTGCTGGCGCTCGGACAGGCGGAAGGACTGTCCTTCATCGCCGAGCGCGATTCCGGCGGCGAACAGCTCAAGCGGCAATGTGCCTACAAGATTGCGGGCGGCTTTCCCACCGCCCGGTTCTGGACGCTTTATGCCGCCGACCAGTCGCTTGGCGTGGTCGAGACCGGCAAGCCGAGGCCGGCTGCGCTGCAGTCCTATCAAGTGCTGCGCCAGGCCGACAATTCGGTGGTCATTTCCGTCGGCAGCCGCCCTGCGCCCGGCAACTGGCTGCTGACCAGCGGCGCCGGCAAGATGTACTTGGTGCTTACGTTCTACGACACGCCGATCGCCAGCAGCACCGGTCTCTCGGACGTCACGCTGCCGCAGATCCAGAAGGTCGGCTGCAATGCGTAGCCTGCTGCATGCCGTGCTGCTCGGCCTGCTCGGCGCCGGCATCGTGCACATCATCGTGCTGCTGCTCGTCCCCGAGTTTTCCGAACGCGACGCCTGGTCGCGATTGGCCATGGCTTCGGATCTCTACAAGATGACCAGGCTCGACGCGGAAGCCGGCGGCGCGCCGGTGGTGAAATCGGTCGATCCGCTGTTTTATGCGGCGGCATGCCGCTTCGATCTTGCCGAGGGGATGATGCGGGTCAAGGCACCGGGAAAGGTGCCGTTCTGGTCGATATCGGTCTACGACCGCGGCGGCCACAACATCTACTCGTTCAACGACCACAGCGCGACCGCAGGCGTGCTCGACACCGTTGTGCTGACGCCGGCCCAGATGATCGAGGTCCGCAAGGATCTTCCCGAGGAACTGCAAGGGGCCATCTTCGTCGAGGCGCCGATAGAGGAAGGCGTATTCGTCATCCGTTCGTTCGTGCCCGACGACAGCTGGAAGCCGATCGTCTCGCGGTTTCTCGAACAGAGTTCCTGCGAACTGCAGGATTTTTAAGCCGGTTCCGATGCTCAGTGATGCGGTACCGGCAATGTTCCCGAAGGTCCCGGCTTGTCGGGGCCGGCCGGCCGCGTTTCGCCCGTCAGCGGCCGCTGCTCGTAGCGCACCCCGGGAAAGATGATCACTGCCGCCGGCGCGGCTTGTTGTGCTCGATTGGTTGCCGCCGTTCGCGGCACGAAAGACAGTACCATGCCCATGGTTCGCGTATTCCTCTCGGTTGCCCCGGAGCACAACGCAACGCCTCCATAGTCGATTAAGAAGGTAGTAGGTTAACGGAGCGCTAACGGATCGCCGCTAAATTGATCTTTGTTCTTGGGAAACGCGAAACCGGTACAGCCCGGCAGAGCGCTGTCCAGATTGTGTCGAGTGTCGGGCGTATCCTTCGTGTCAGCTTCGGATTTCAGGCAAATCGCAGCAGGAGCTGAATCGGGAAAGGCCGAAAGGCTGTTTCGCGCCGCGGTATCGGCGTTCTGCTCGCTCACCCGCCCTTCGCGCCGGGAAATCGCGCAGCTCGAAGACCTGACGCTGCCGCTTTTCGAGAATGTCTCGGTCGAATCGCGCCGCTACGTCGCGGCAGCCCTTTCCGAATGCGAATATGCACCCGCCGCGCTGGTGCGGCGGCTTTGCCAGGAGCGGGTCGACATCGCCGCGCCGCTGCTCATCCGCTCGCGCGCCCTCAGCGACGTCGACCTGATCGCGCTGATCGGACGTCACGGCCTGCCGCATGCCCGTGCCATTGCCCGCCGCAAGGATCTCAATCAAACGATCGCGGATCTCATCAAAGTGCTCGAAAGGCCGACGCTGGTGCGGTCGCAGCAGCAGCCGGAAACAATCGCCAAAGCCGCGTCCGAAAACGCCGAAGTGGTTGCGGGCGAGGTCAACAGGCAAGAGGCTTCCGATGCCGCTGAAACTGTACGGCGGCGGTTGCGATCCATGATGCGCGCCGAGAGCGGCACCTCCATCAGTCCGTTCGTCGAGCCACAAACCTATGTCAAGCTGCGCGAGACCGCGCTGACCGGCAATGCGGCATTCTTCCAGACAGCGCTCGCCGATGCGCTCGAAGTCGATTTTTCAACGGCGCGGACGCTCACCGCGAGCCACAATTACACACCGCTGCTGGCCGCCTTGCGCGCGCTCGACCTTAGTGAAGACAAGGCGTTCCTGATCACGGCGGCCATCTATCCGACCGAGTTTCCGCACCCGCAGGCGATCCGCATCTTCCTCGACCGCTACCGCCTGCTGCACCGCGACGCGGCGTTGGACAGGCTCCGCGGCTGGAAGGCCGACACCGTATCGAAAATTGTTCGCAAGCCTGGGCGCGTCGCCGCAAATGCCGACCTGCGCAAGCCGAACAGCGCCGACATAGCCGCCACCCCAAAGGCGCGTCGCGTCTGAAGGGCTTGCCGTTAAGACGCCTTGACCGAGATAAGCTCCTCGACGGGAATGGCGCCCGCCTCGATCTCAATCACCCAGATATCCGAATCGAATCTCTTCTCGCGCTCCAGCCGCGCGTCGAAGATGGCGGCATCGTCGCCTTCGCCAAGCAGGCTGAAAAAACGGTCGTCCGGCCTGGCTGAATCGTAACTCGTCTGCGGCGCCGGCCCGAACAGCGCTATCTCCCCCAGCCTGCCCCGCGCCAGCACGAAAACCGCGCCGGCTTCCGTCGCGCCGCGCTTGACCACGGCGGCAAAGCCGCCGGCGCTGAAAACCCGGCGCAACAGGGCCGACACCCACAGATCGGTGGTTACCCGCATGGAGAATTCCTGGACATGCGGCGGTCCTTACAGCATTGGCCGGAAAACCGTAACCGGTCTTTGCCGAGCGACCGGCGAGCGGCCGTCACGACCCTTAGTTGGTCAGGCCGATCTCGCGCATCTTGACGTAGACGATCTCGTCTGGCTCGCCGGTCTCCGGCAAGCCGAACAGCGCCTGGAATTCCTTGATCGCGGCCTTGGTGCGCGCGCCTACGACGCCATCCAATTGCATGTCGTCATTGCCGAACGCTTTCAGTCCGGCCTGGATCTTGACGATGCGGGGATCAGGCGTTTGCGCCACCGCATTTGCCGGTGCGGACGCTGGAATGGCGGCTGGAACAGCAGCCGTTTCGACCGGCCGCGGCACCGGATGCGGTACCACGGCCGCGGTCTTTGGCGTGGCGCCCAGTTGATCCAGCAGGACGCTGTCGATCTCGCCGGAGGCATTCAATCCGACCTTCTGCTGATAGGCCTGGATGGCCTTGCGCGTATTCGGTCCGGGAATCCCGTCGACGGTGCCGGAATAGAAATCGAGATCCTTCAATATGCCCTGGACCTGTTCGACGACCGGGTCGCTCTTGATCGGCGCAGCGGCCGGACGCACGATATTGATGGTGGTTTCGGGCTCGTCGCTGTCCGCCCGGGGAAAGCGCTCGATACTCCTGGTGGCGAAAAACGCGCCGGCATGCGGAAAGGGCTGGTACCAAAGCGCGTTCGCCGAGACGTAGAACAGCGTCACCAGGAACGCGGTGGAGCCGCCGACCACAACAGGATTGCGCGAGATCAGGTTGCCCAGCGCCATCGCTCCGTGCTCGAAGGCATTGCCGCGGCGTTTGACCGCCTTAGGCTGTTTTGCGGAGCGACCCATTGCTCTCCCCTTTGCCACCGTCCGCCTTGGCTTTGACCGCGGACATCGGCACCACGCCGGTCTTCTCCGCCGAGCGGCCCGTCGGGCCGCTCACGGGAAGGCTGATCGTCACCGTGGTGCCCTCGCCCGGCATGCTTTCGATCGACATGGTGCCCTCGTGCAGCGCCACCAGCCCCTTCACCAGTGAGAGCCCGAGGCCTGTGCCTTCGAAACGGCGGGTATAGTCGTTCTGGATCTGCATGAACGGCTTGCCGAGATTGACGAAGTCTTCCTCGGCGATGCCGATGCCGGTGTCCCGGACCCAGAAATGCAGCCGCGAGCCGATGCGCTTGGCGCCGATGACGACATTGCCGCTTTCGGGCGTGAACTTGATCGCGTTAGAGACGAGATTGATCAGGATCTGCTGCACGGCGCGACGGTCGGCATTTATTTCGCCTGCGTCCGGCGCGATCTGGGCCTGCAGATCGATAGCCTTTGCCTCGGCTTGCAGGCGCATCATGGACTGGCACATCTCGACCGCTTCGCGGAAGCGGAACGGTTCCGGTTCGGTCGCGTAGGCGCCCGATTCGATCCGCGATACGTCGAGTATCGAGGTGACGACGGCAAGCAGGTGCTGGCCCGAATCCCTGACCAGCCCGACATATTCCTTCTGGCGCGGATCCTTGAAGCTGCCGAACATCTCGTGCAGCAACATGTCGGAAAAGCCGATGATGGCATTGAGCGGGGTGCGCAACTCATGGCTGACGACGGCAAGGAAACGTCCTTTCGCCACCTCGGCGGAGGCAGCCGCCTCATTGGCAGCGGCAAGCTCCTGGCGCAGTCCGGCCAGTTCGTCGTTCTCGCACAGAAGAAGCGTGAAGACGGTCTCCTGCCCCGGCGCGCGCATCATCTCGAGCGAGAACGGCCGGTAATTGTCGGCCGTCACGCCGCTGCTCTGCGGCAGCCGTACGCGAAGGTCGAGCCGGCGCGACAGGGCTCCATCACGCATATCGGCCAGCGCACTGAGATACGGGACGCGGTCGGACAGATGGATGCGATCGAAAAGTCCGGTGCCGAAAAGCAGCTCCGGCGGCAGCCTCAGCATAGCGCGTGCCTTAGCCGAGACGTCCAGAACCTCGCCATGCGCCGCGATTCGCAGCACGACGGCGTCGATGAGGTCTTCGAGCCGGTCGCTGCCGGCCGGATCGAACTGTGCGCTGGCGGCGCCGCGAAGCGGAGCGATACGCGGAATGAGCGTGAGTGCCCAGGCCAGTGGTACCAGCCAGTGCCATGCGGCGATTTCGGTCTGGTCGAGCGGCAAGACGGAACCGGCTAAAGGCTGCAGCAAGACTGCGACAAAGGCCGATATGGCGCCCCAGATCACGGCACGGCGCGACTGGCCGATCCACCACGCTTCAAACGGCACCGCCACCGCGAGCAAGGCAACCGGCGAGGCCACACCGCCGGCGGCAGCGATAAGGGCACCGAGGGCAACGCTGCCGACGACCAAGGCGAGTTGGCCGGCCAGGGTCATCTTGCCCGATGCAGCCACCAGCAGGGCGGCGAACCAGCAAAGGCCGAACGCCGCAAAGATGGCAGCCACAGTCACGGCCGCGCCCATGCCCGACGTGACCAGCGTCACCGCTGCACCCGCGCTGAAGAAAGGAGCCGCCAGCATGGCGCCAATGAACCGGCTGTGGCGGCAACGATCGCTCTGGCCGAGCACGGACGGATGAACCATCCGTTCGCAACCGGCGGCTATCGCGCCCGGCAACTCGGCGTATCTGGCCTTGATCGCACTCAACTCAACGCACCCGGTCGTGAACGGCCCTGCTTTGCAGGCGGCTTTTGTCGATCCAAAACTCGCATCCAGCGTTTAAGGAATGGATAAGGCTGGGCCGATCGTCCCCCGGCAGGCTGCAAATATCGGGATACCGGCGGGGAAAAACCGGGGCAATTGCCGCCATAGTAAACGGAGCGTTATCCACACCGCCCGCGCCTGCACCTACGACCGATGGCATCAAACTGTCGCCGATTAAGAAAATGATAATGAAAAACAATAGGTTGGATGGTTATCAGTTGCTGAATAAAATCTGAGCCGTTCGAGGCAAATGAACTTCAAAACGCTTCGTTTCGAATCTACCTAAAATTTAAGGAAAACTGTTGCTTTCGGGACAAGCCGTCCTTTGCGCGTCTGTGTCAGTATCGCGGTACAAGGGTCGTGCGGTTCGGATGCATGACGTCATAAAGGACAGACAGATGGGCTTTCTGATAAGAGCTGCTTTCTGGTTTTCGCTGGTGCTTCTGGCGCTGCCGCTGGGTGTCGGCGCCGATGATGCGGGCCGCGAAAGCGTCGGGCCGCTCCAGGCGCTGTTTGCGGCGCGCGAAGCCGTCGGCGATATCGCCGGCATCTGCGAGCGCAAGCCGGACGTGTGCGAGACCGGCAAATCGGCAATGCACACCATCACCGCCCGGGCCAGGGAGACCGCCAAGATCGCGGCCGCCATGCTGGACGACAAGGCCGCTGAACCCGATACGGTGACGACCACCGGCAGCGTGTCCGAGGAAATCGTGTTGCCGGCGAAAGTCGATTTGCCGGCGAAAGTGCACTTGCCGGCGAAGAACTGAGACTGTTTCGGCCGAATTCATCGCTAAACCGCAAGGCTCTCGCTCTCGGCACCTGCGGCGTTTCTCCTCTTTTTCCGTGACGTGGCAGCGCCGGATGACTATATCCGGGGGAATGACGACGACGATCCAGACCATCCGCGACGACTTTTCCCTGCTCGACGAGTGGGAAGACCGCTATCGCTATGTGATTGAACTGGGTGAAGCGCTGTCGCCGTTTCCCGACGAGCAACGCATACAAGCCAACAAGGTGCCCGGCTGCGTCAGCCAGGTCTGGCTGACCACCGAGCAAGGCGGGGGTGTCGACCCCGTTATCACCTTCAAGGGCGATTCCGACGCGCATATCGTGCGCGGCCTGGTCGCCATCATGCTGGCGCTGTTTTCGGGACGGCCGGCCAGCGAAATCCAGAGGACCGACGCAGAGGCCACATTGAAGGCACTCGGACTTGACGAGCACCTGTCGCCGCAGCGCGCCAATGGTCTTCGCTCGATGGTCAAGCGCATCAAGCGTGACGCCGAGGCAGCGCTGAAGCAGACCGCCTGACCGGACGGCAATTGCCGGCGGCATGAAGAACTGGCGGCCTGAGCTTGGTCTCCCCACAATGCGAAAACGGCGCCTGTAGGCGCCGTTTGAGTATCAAACCGGAAGAGCCGCTTGTCAGCGTCCCTTGCGCTTGCGGCCGAGACCCATCTTCTTGGCGAGCTGCGAACGGGCGGCCGCGTAATTGGGCGCAACCATCGGATAGCTCGGGTCCAGGTTCCACTTTTCACGATACTGGTCGGGCGTCAGATCATAGTGGGTCATCAAGTGACGCTTGAGCGACTTGAACTTCTTGCCGTCTTCGAGACAGATGATGTAGTCGTCATGCACCGACCGCTTCGGATTTACCGCCGGCTTCTGCTTGTCGGCAGGCGGCTGCTCGGCGGCCCCGCCGACGCGCCCGAGAGCGGCATGGACATCGGCGATAAGGTTCGGCAGTTCGCCGACCGGTACGGGATTGTTGCTGACATAGGCAGCCACCACGTCGGCGGTGAGCTCGATCAGCGCGTCACTGTTTCTGGAAGGTGTTTCGGTAATATCCATGGCGTTCAGGCCCCAACGAGAATTGTTTCTGTTTGCGCCCGTTTCGATAGTTGGGCATCGCGCGAACTTGTGCAGGAAAAAGCCTCCGCGATTCGCGTCGCGGCATCTTAATGGGCCGGGCCGCCAAGTAAGTCAATTCGCTTCTTTCGGTCTATTCAGCGATACAAGTCAAATCTTCCATATTCAGCTTCACTCTTTCGTGCAAAGCGTAACTTTGCCGTTTTTTCTGGTCAGACCAGCATCGACTGACGCCGCGGCAAGCAGCCATTACACAAACGGCAGCAGGTAAATAGAGTTCGATGCTTGACCCTGCCGGCGGCATTACAGCCTGGATGATCGGCGGATTCAGTAAAATCATAGGTTGCGAAGCGTTACTGTTGCTCGCGAGCCGTCGCCGGAGCGGTGCGCTGTGTCATTGAAATGGGGTAATGTATTTCCGTAGACCCAGCCATATCGGCCACTTGCCAAGCCGCGAAGGCAGTTGCATGAGATTGACCGGCACTGGCAGGGTCATCGCAGCGACGGCGAGAACCGCGGCAGTCCGAGAAGAAATATTCGTTATCCGCTCCTCCAGCCCGTCCTCTCGAGCCACCACGACAAAAGATCATAGCCCTTGAACCCGCGCTGCTCGGCGTGTTCATTCTCCATTCAAGTAGCTTCCACAGCGAGACGCAATGACCAGAACCCCAGTGTTTCCGACCGCCACGCCGCCGCAGCCGGAGAAGCGGCCGATCTTCGACACGCATCACGGCATAACGCGGACGGACGATTATGCCTGGCTGAGGGCCGCCAATTGGCAAGAGATGTTCAGGGATCCGTCCCTGCTCGACGGCCAAATCCGCGCCCACCTCGAAGCCGAGAATGCTTACCAGGCGGCGCTGATGGCCGATACGGTCCAACTGCAGAAGCAGCTTTTCGCGGAAATGAAGGGACGCATCAAGGAAGACGATTCTTCCGTGCCGATGAAGGACGGACCTTACGCCTACGGCTCCTCCTTCAAGCTTGGCGGCCAGCAGCCGCGTTATTTCCGCACGGCGCGTGACGGCGGCGACAAGCAGATATTGCTCGACGGCGATGCCGAGGCCGAGGGCAAGCCCTATTTCCGCCTGGGCGGCGTCGATCATTCGGACGACCACAGCAAGCTGCTCTGGGCCTTCGACGACAAGGGTTCCGAATTCTACACGCTGCGCGTCCGCGATCTGGCCGGCGGCAACGATCTGGCGGACAGGGTCCCGGACACCGGCGGCGGCGGTGTGTGGGATGCCGGCAATGACGGTTTTTTCTACACCCGCCTCGACCCCAACCACCGTCCTTCCAAAGTGCTGTTCCATGCGCTTGGCGACGGTCCTGAAAACGACCGGCTGATCTACGAGGAGACCGATCCCGGCTTTTTCATGGATGTCGGCGGCACGCGCTCCAACGAGTGGATCATGATCGGCATCAACGACCATGAGACCTCGGAATACCGTATCATGAGCGCCGACGATCCGTTCGCAGAGCCGAAGCTGGTTGCGGCGCGCCAGACGGGCCTGCAGTACGAACTCGAGGAAGGCGGCGACATCTTCTTCATCCTCACCAATGCCGACGGCGCCAAGGACTTCAAGATCATGACGGCGCCGACCCATGATCCGGTGCGCGCCAACTGGCAGGAACTGGTGCCGCACGAAGCGGGCCGGCTGATCCTTTCGGTGATCGGCTTCAAGGACCACATGGTCCGGCTCGAGCGCAAGGAAGGCCTGCCGCGCATCGTCGTGCGCGACCGCAAGAGCGGCGAGGAGCACCTGATCTCCTTCGACGAGGAAGCCTTCTCGCTCGGCCTGTCCGGCTCCTACGAATACGACACCGAGATCATGCGCTTTTCCTATTCGTCGATGACGACCCCGGCGCAGGTCTTCGATTACAACATGCGCACCCGCGAGCGGGTGCTGCTCAAGACCCAGGAAGTGCCGTCCGGCCACGACCCGGAGCACTACGTCACGCGCCGGCTGATGGCGCCTGCCGCCGACGGCGAACTGGTGCCGATCTCGCTCCTCCATCACCGCGACACACCGCTCGACGGGTCCGCCCCTTGCCTGCTTTACGGCTACGGATCTTACGGCATAGCCGTACCCGCCGCGTTCAACACCAATCTGTTTTCGCTGGTCGACCGCGGCTTTGTCTACGCGATAGCCCATGTTCGCGGCGGCAAGGACAAGGGCTATGGCTGGTACGACGACGGCAAGCGGGCGAACAAGATGAACACGTTCACCGATTTTGTCGCTGCCGCCCACCACCTCGTCGCCGAACGCTATACACAGCATGACCGCATCGTTGCGCAAGGCGGTTCGGCCGGCGGCATGCTGATGGGCGCGGTCGCCAACATGGCGCCGCAATGCTTCGGCGGCATCGTCGCCGAGGTTCCCTTCGTCGACGTGCTCACCACCATGCTCGACGCCAGCTTGCCGCTGACGCCGCCGGAATGGCCGGAATGGGGCAATCCGATCGCGTCGGCGGAGGATTACCGGACCATCGCCGCCTACTCGCCCTACGACAATGTCGCCGCACTCGACTATCCGCCGATCCTGGCACTGGCCGGCCTGACCGACCCGCGCGTCACCTATTGGGAGCCGGCCAAATGGGCGGCGCGGCTGCGCGACCGCAAGACGGGTGAAAATCCGGTGCTGTTCAAGATCAACCTGGATTCAGGCCATGCCGGCGCCTCCGGCCGGTTTTCAAGACTGGAGGAAATCGCCTTCACCTACGCCTTCGGGCTCAAGGTGACGGGCAAGGCCGAGCTTGCGGCGTGAACATCGGCGGATGAGCGGTCATTGCCTTCCGTTCCGCGACGTGGCTTCATTGGCGGTGAGAGTTGCGGAGCCCACCAATGATCGATCTCGCCACGTTGATAGCTTATGTCGCGGTTGTGCTTGGCTTTGTCTTCATCCCGGGTCCCGCCACTCTTCTGACGGTGGCGCGGGCAACCAGTTCCGGAACCAGGGTGGGCATTGCGACCGGCGCCGGGATCGCGGCCGGCGACGTGGTTCACACCTTCATGGCGATCGTCGGCATTTCGGCGATCATTGCCACGTCGGCGGCGCTTTTCAGCATCGTGAAGTACATCGGCGCAGCCTACCTCATTTATCTCGGCATTCGCGCGATCATCGAGAAAACGCCGGCCTATCCGGCCGCCGGCGCACTTGCGATCCCCGCTGCCAAAGCATTTCGGCAGGCTGTTTTGACCGAGGTTCTCAATCCCAAGACCGCGCTTTTCTTCCTCGCATTTCTTCCGCAGTTCGTGCGGCCTGAAAACGGATCGGTGATGCTTCAACTGGCGATATTGGGCATCATCTTTGTTCTGTTGGGCCTCGTCAGCACGGTGGTTTTCGCCGTGGGTGCGGGCGGCCTCGGTGCATTCCTGCGCCGAAACCCGACGGTGCTGAGATGGCAAGGCAAGGCTGTCGGCGGTATCTATTGCGCCTTAGGCATCCGGCTGGCGCTGCAACAGCGCTAGGGTCTCGACAGGCGACGAGCCGTACGAGGCTTCGGATAATGGGCAGGCACAGCTGATTTTCCGCTCGCAATTGCAAAGGCCGCGCGCTACCCAGTGCGCGGCCTTTTCACAGCCGCGCCAACACACAATCACCCAGGGATCTGCCATGTTGCTCGTCGATGTCTATCTCGACAAATCGCCCATCCAGGGCATCGGCGTCTTTGCCAAGAACCACATTGCCCGCGGCACGCTGGTCTGGAAGCTCGACCCGAAATACGACCGGCGCATCGAGGTAGCGGCCTACGAGCGGGAAACCGGGCCGGTCAGAACCTATCTCGACCGCTACGCCTATCCGGACCGGCGCGACCCGAATTACATCGTCTTCGAAGCCGACGATGCGCGCTACATGAACCATGCCGACGACCCGAATTGCGACGTCTCGCAGCCGGAGGAGACCTATGCCTTGCGCGACATTGGGCCCGGCGAGGAAATGACCTGCGACTACAATCACTTCTTCGAAACCGGCTTCGACTTTCTCGGCGACCGCTGACGCAACGGCCGTCAGCTCGACGGCTTCTTGCGCGCCGGATAGCCGTTGGGGTGCGGCGGCACGGCTTTCAGGTAGGCGGCGATCGCCGCGCGGTCCTCCGGGGTCAGCACGGCCATGTTCCGCTGCACGTCGACCATTGCGCCGCCGACCGTATCGAAATCCGGCGTGAAGCCGGTTTCGAGATAGTTGGCGATGTCGGCCTCGGACCAGTCCGCGATGCCGCCCTCGCCCGACGTGATGTTCGGCACGATGCCGCTGCCTTCGGCGGCGGCCGCACCTGCCAGCCATTGGCTCTTCCTGGTGCCGCCGGCAAGATCCCGCGGCGTGTGGCATTCGCCGCAATGGCCGGGGCCTTCGACCAGATAGCGGCCTGTCAACACCGGATCCGGTGTGCCGTCGGGAAAGGAAACGACCGGCTGGTCACTCAAATAGAGCAGCTTCCACAAGCCAAGACCGCGTCGGACGTTGAAGGGAAATGCCAGCGAATTGGCGGGCGCCTTGCCGGCGACCGCGGGTAACGTCTTCAGGAATGCATAGAGATCGGCAATGTCGGCCGGCTTCATGCGCGCGTAGGAAGCATAGGGAAATGCCGGATAGAGATGCTCGCCCGACGGCGACACGCCCTTCAGCATGGCGTTGGCAAGATCCTCGACCGACCAGGCGCCGATGCCGTCCCTGGTATCCTGCGATATGTTCGGCGGCACGAAGGTGCCGAATGGCGTCTTGAGTTCAAGGCCGCCCGCCAGCTGAAGACGGGCGTCGCCTTGCGAGCCAGGCTTGGCATGACAGGATGTGCAGCCGCCGGCGTAAAAGATGCGCTTGCCCCTGGCGGCGTTGCCAGGACCAAGCTCAGCCAGCGTTGCGGCATCGAGCCTGACCGGAGCCGACAGGAACCAGCCGGCAATCGCGGCCGCGCCGCCCAGAACGAGGGCGGCGCCGACAAGTTTCTTCAGCAAGCGCATTGCCCGCTATCAGCCTTTTTTCACCCTGTAGTTTTGATGACAGTTGCCGCAGCCGCCGCCGATGGTGTTGAACTGCGCCTTCAACGCGTCGGCATCCGCAGGTGCTGCGGCGACCGCCGCCTTGACGTCGGCGAGGTACTTGCCTTCAGCCGTCTTGAACCCGGCCATGTCCTGCCAGATTTTTGGGGACGCAGTGGTGTCGCCGGTGTCGCTGCCCGACGGGAAAAGCGTGTCGACGCCGGCGTGGAATTTCTCGGCATTGACCTGCAGTGCCTGCAACGCCGTCAGCACCGAAGCGGCGTCGTAGGGCGTCTCGCCCTTGACCACTTTCGACAAGCCGGCGGCGATCTTGCCACGTTCCTTCATCAGGGCCTGCCGGTCGGCTACCGGGTCGGCAAATGCCGCCGAACCGGCGAAGGCGAGCATCGAGATGGCGAGGATAAGCTTTCTCATTCACTTGGCTCCATGTTGAAGGCAATTCAGGATGCGGCCCCACCCCGATGACAAACGGCAAGGATGGCTTAAAAATTCCGACGCTTCGCCTCACGCTTGCGTGAAATTTTTGCAGCTGTCGTTCTGATGCTGAAAAAGAAAAGCCCCGGTTCTGCCGGGGCTTTCTGGAACGGATCAGGCCTTTTCGTAGAGTTCGAGCACATAGTCCCAGTTGATGAGACTGTCGACGAAGGCTTCGAGATATTTCGGCCGGGCGTTGCGATAATCGATGTAATAGGAATGTTCCCAGACATCGACGCCGAGGATCGGCGTCGCGCCATGGACGAGCGGGTTCTCGCCATTCGGCGTCTTCGAGATCGCCAGCTTGCCGTCCTTGACCGAGACCCAGGCCCAACCCGAACCGAACTGGGTGGTGCCGGCGGCGATGAAGTCGGCCTTGAACTTGTCGTAGCCACCAAGGTCGCTGTCGACCGCCTTTTGCAATGCGCCGGGCAGCTTGTTGCCGCCGCCGCCCTTCTTCATCCATTTCCAGAAATGGATGTGATTGTAGTGCTGGGCGGCATTGTTGAAGAGGCCCGCATTCTTGCCGAAGGACTGTTTGACGGCCTCTTCGACCGACAAATCGCCCATGCCCGCCTCGGCGGCCAGCTTGTTGCCGTTGTCGACATAGGCCTTGTGGTGCTTGTCGTGGTGATATTCCAGCGTTTCCTTGGACATATAAGGCTGCAAAGCCTCGTAATCATAGGGCAAGGCGGGCAATTCAAAAGCCATCGGTCGTACTCCCTCGTGGAAAAATCCGGTGTCGATACCGGACTAACATAGGACTGGATTGGTCTGGAACAACTCCGGAAACGAAGCGCCGGCCGCTTTTTAGCGGGTCAGCCGGGCGAAGTCGAATGCGCCCATTCCCAATAGAGTTCGCGCGCCTTCTTGGCCACCGGTCCGGGCTGCAGATTGCGATCCTCGATACGGGTGACCGGCACGACTTTCGAGTGGTTTCCGGTCGAGAAGATTTCGTCCGCCTCCAGGAAATCGCGGATCGACAGCGTCTTTTCCGTCGTCGTGAAACCGTATTCGCCTAGCAGGGCCATGGTGCGCGCGCGGGTAATGCCGGACAGGAAGGTGCCGTTCGGCGCCGGCGTCAGGACATGGCCGTCCTTGACCAGGAAAATATTCGAGGTGCCGGTCTCGGCGACATTGCCCAGCATGTCGAGCACGAGCGCATTGTCGAAGCCGCGCATCTTGGCCTCTAGGATGGCCCGGCCGTTGTTGGGATAGAGGCAGCCGGCCTTGGCGTCGGTCGGCATGGTTTCGATGGTCGGGCGCCGGAACGGCGACACTGTCACCGAAAACCCCGCCGGCGAGATCATCGGCGATTCGTAGAGGCAAAGGCAGAAACGAGTCGAGGCCGGGTCGGCCGGCACGCCCATATAGCCGCCATGCTCGGCCCAATACATCGGCCTGATATAGACCGCCGTGTTGCCTTCGAATTTCTTCAGCCCGTCCCAGGTCAGGCCGACGATCCTGTCGGTGCTCATCGTCGGTTTCAGACCGAGCGCGATCGCCGAGGCATTTACCCGCGCTGCATGGCGATCGAGATCGGGAGCGACGCCCTCGAACCAGCGGGCGCCGTCGAACACGCTGGTGCCGAGCCACATGGCGTGACTGCGCGGCCCTAGAATGGCAACATTGCCCTCGTACCAGTCGCCGTCGACGAAGGTCCATGTCGCGGATTGCGCCGCAGTCGCCAGTGTCATTGCCAGGTTCCGTTCGATGCTTGTTGCGGCGCATTGGAAGATGCTTTGACAGCCGCCGTCAACCGGCTTGGCTGAGATTTGTTGAGGCCAGCGGGCTGGCGGATTGCAATCAGCGCTTGCGCCTTGCCTTACGCGGCCTCAAAACTGTCGAATGCAGTTCGCGGCTTACGTCTTCGACGCCTATGGCACGCTGTTCGACGTGCATGCGGCCGTGCGCCGTCACGCCGACCAGATCGGGCCGGACGGCCAGTTGTTGTCCGATATCTGGCGCGCCAAGCAGCTGGAATATTCCTGGGTCAGGACGCTGATGGGGGCCTATGCCGATTTCTGGCAGCTCACCGAGCAGGCCCTCGACTTCGCCCTGCGCAAGGTTCCATCCGCCGATGCCGGGCTGAGGGCGAAGCTGCTCGAGGCCTATTGGCGGCTGGACTGCTATCCGGAGGTACCGGCCGTGCTCAAGGCGCTCAAGGCATCGGGGGCAAGGCTGGCGATCCTGTCCAACGGTTCGCCTGAGATGCTGCAAGCGGCCGTCAAGTCCGCCGCGCTCGACCAGGTCCTGGACGACGTCTTTTCCGTCGACAGCGTCAGGCGCTTCAAGACCGATCCGTCGGTCTACGACATGGTCACCACGGGCTGGCGCCTCTATCCGGGCGCTGTCTCTTTCCAGTCATCCAACCGCTGGGACGTCGCCGGCGCCACCAAATTCGGCTTCAGGACAGTGTGGATCAACCGCGCCAATCAGCCTGAGGAATACCGGGATTTTCCACCGGCCCTGATCCTGCCGTCCCTTGAAGGTCTGGTCGCCGGGGGGTGACACCGGAAATGTTGCGTCGGCGCAACAGTGACGATCCGGTCACAGCTTTGCCTTTGTTTGTCCACCCTGCGGCCAGAATTGGAACCGCCTATCGCGCCGGGCATTGCTCGGGCAACCGCGCGCAACAGGACGCATTTATGCTTTGTTGCGATTTGAGACTTAAAAAAGGCAATCATGTTCACACCCCCATCGTCCTCTTTTCGCCTGAGCCGTCGCGGTTTTCTCAACGCAGCAGCCCTTGGCGCCGCCTCGGTCGCGGTCTCCAGTTGCACCACGCTGTCGCAACAACCGGTCGAGCCACCGCCGCCGACCTATGTCGAGCCGGCGCTCGGCGACTATGTGACGATGTATGGGCCGATGTCGGATGGCGGCTTCGAGCTGCCGGCCATACCGGCCGACAAGATCGACCCGCAGTTCCTGCGCCAGATCGTTGACGATCCGACCGGGCAGCAGCCGGGCACCATCGTCGTCGACACCACCAATCACTTCCTCTACCTGGTGCGCCCGGGCGGCCAGGCGATCCGCTACGGTGTCGGCCTCGGCCGCGCCGGCTTCGAATGGTCGGGCGATGCGGTGGTCCAATGGAAGCAGAAATGGCCGAAATGGACGCCGCCGGACGACATGATCGCCCGGCAGCCGGAGTTGAAGCCGTACAGCGCCGACAATGGCGGCATGCCCGGTGGGCTCAAGAACCCGCTTGGCGCGCGGGCGCTTTATCTCTTCCAGGGCAACCAGGACACGCTCTACCGCTTGCACGGTTCGCCGGAATGGCGGTCGATCGGCAAGTCGGTGTCGTCGGGCTGTGTGCGCCTGATGAACCAGGACATCATCGATCTCTATGATCGTGTGCCGAACAAGACCCCGGTCGTGGTGACGGCCGACATCGGTCAGCCGATGGTGGCGACAGCAAACCGCAAAGCCATCCCGATCGACGCTGGCGTGCCGGAAGGATCGATCCTGCTCGGCCCGATAAAATCGATCACAAACTCGATCTTTTGAGCTGGTCGAAAGCGCGGAGGCGGGATTGCTCACGGCTCCTGCTGGCTTTGCCGAGCGTCGGCTTGCCCGTGCCCGCTTTTAGGTCCGATGCTTATGCCGAGCCCCCCGATAGCCGACATTAACGCAACCAGCGTTCCCTACCCATTGCTGCCCGTCCTGGGCCGTTTCTCCTTCCCGAAACCCGACGTTGAGCGCAACCAGCGCTCCTGACCCTTGCCAGACATTCCAAGGCCAGTGATCGCGATCGTCGGCTATGGATTATTGTTTGCGGTCATTCAGCCCGACGGTTCGAGGCTGTTTGCGATGAGCGGAAGCGGACCTTCCCCGATGTGACCATACTGCGACGCCTCGGCTCGGAAGCGGAGCGTCCACTAGGGCGCCGGATCGCTTCGGATTGATTTGGCTAAGAGAGGTGGAAGCTGTTCGCGTCTATCCGCGACGTTGACCATAACAATTACCGACCATGATCATCTTGACATGCACAATAAGCAGTAGCCTGCGACCACGTTGACCCTTAGTCTGCAACCGTAGGCAACGGTTCAATACGGGTCATGGCAACGCAACTTACTCGGTCGGCGGTTCGCATTTACGGGGCGTTGTCTGCACTCGGAAATGACAGCGGAAACGTGCTGGAAGGGTTGCTGCCGTTCTTCGATCCGATCTTGCGCCGTCACAATGGCAGCAAACTCGACCCAGATGTCATCGCCGCAGCAATTCGCGATATGTACAAGTGGAACTTCAACTCCGATCTGGTCGAGACATTTGTCCCTTACTTAGAGCGTCACGGCTGGATTGTTGCTGACATCGCAGGTGCCAAGGATACCACGTATACGATTCAGATGGCTGACAACGGCGAGCCGGATGCATCCACTCAGACCGTTGAGGCTGAGCTACGCCGCATCGCCACTCAGTTTAAGGAGTTCTCCGAAGCGCTTTCGCCACTCACTACAATCCCCCGAGACGTCGAAGAGTTCGAGGACATCCTTGTCGAATGGCTCCTTTACGTCGAAGCGTTCAGCGAGAAGAGCATCGAGTTCAAAGCGGGCGTCAAACCGGATGCGTCAGGAAAGCTGCGGCAGGTAGTAGAAATCCCCAATACGACCTCCCTCCGAGACGAAGAGAAATTCCTGTGCGCGCGCTTCGTCAAACATGCAATCGAGGAGAACCAAGGCAGTGCTGAGGTACTTGCCCGGATTGCAGCTATCGGGCTTCTGACCGAGGTCGTTCAGGACTTTGTGAAGCCGGTGACCTCGGTCGATAAGACCGACCTCGTTGTCTATCTGGATGCGCCAGTTGCGATGGAACTTCTCGGTGTCTCCGGGAAGTTGGCGCGCGAGAACACTGCCCCTGTCGTGGCCGAACTCATCAGGATCGGGGCCTCGGTTCGAATTTTCGGGCAGAGCCTCGACGAGATAAAGAATAACCTGCAAGCCGTCTTGAAGAATCCGCGCCCTACAGGCCCGACTGCGCATGCCCTATTGAGGCGTGAGGTCTTGCGGGAGTATGTGAACGAGGTGTCGCGCAACCCTGCTCCCCTGTTGGACGCAGTGGGTGTGAAGGCTACGTATCGAACCCGGGAGCAGGCCATCCGAGCACCAGTTCTTTAACAAGGACAACTGGCAGGACCTTTACGGCAGGCTCAGTTACGCCGAGAATCCGTTGGCGCGTGAACACGACACCGACATCACTGCCTTCATTGTCAGACAGCGGCGGGGCAGAACTAGCCGAGACATATTCAAGTCGCACGCGGTCGGCCTGACTCGGAACGGTCTTCTTGCCCAAATTGTCCGCCGAGCGTGTGTCCAAATGAGCGGACTGCCTGACGAAACGGTGCCGCCCGTCGTTCATCGCCGCGTACTTGCGACCGCCATCTGGCTCCGCACAGGCATGGGGGCCGGTGATCTCAACATTCCAAAACGAATGCTGCTGGCAAGCTGCGAACATGTGCTCGCGATCCGTCCGGGAGTGGTAGCGGCCGTGAAGCGGCTCACTGATGCGCTGGGGGATGACGACAAGAGCCGCCAGCTCGATTTGCTGATTTCGCAGGATCGCAGCGCGCAGGCCCTCATGGATAAAACGCTAGGTGTGTCCAACGTCGTGACCGAGGAAAACCTCCCGCTTTTGTGGCAGGAGATGCTGCATCCGCACCTCGAAGAGGAACGTCAGAAAGGGCTGGAAGCGGTCAACAAGGCAAAAGCCGAAGGGAAAAAACGGTTAAACAAGGTCAATGAACGAATTGAGACGATACAGAAGGAGAGGGAGCAAGAAGCAACAATCTTGGGCGCAAAGCTGGAGGCCAAGCACCGTGAGGACCGTTATGCGATTGAGGCCCTTTGCACTGATGTCGAGGGGACCCTTCGCCGCAACAGAGCCGTCAGAATCGGCATTGGTGTGGTCTTGGGCTCGATCTTCTCTGTTCCGCTGCTGTTGGACACAACGCCAATAATTCGAGCGGCTTCTTTCGTTATTGGCTGGTTGCTGGCCTACCTTACTGCCACGGGTGGAAGGTTGCTCGGGATCAGCACCGATGAAACGCAGGCACTCAAAGCGCTGCATTCCGCCGCAGAGCGCAGGAAGCTAGTGAGTAAGCTCGACCAATTCGACGTTAGCTGGAACAAGACTGCTTTCGTCGTTGCGGACCAGCCGGAGCTACCCTCTCGTGATCGCGTCGATCTGTTCAGCTTGAGCAACGCCGGTAAGTAGAACCGCGTCGCAAGCGACGACGTTTTAGAAGGTGGCAGCGCAGACGCCTCCCCCGACGGTGATGACCCCTAAAGGCCGCCAGGCAAATGGTAGGGTGCACGCCTCATGATCGCAATGAGGCCACGTGACTGTTATGTCCGTCCGCGCTATCGAACGGCAAGTAATGGGATCGAGACATTCCGTTAGTAGCTGACCAATGACCGTTCGTGGCGCGATCGAGGCGATGCTGACTTCGCCTACTCAGCAGCTGCCAGCGCGGGTCAAACGGCTTGGTTGGGTCGGTCTTTCGCGTTCCCTCAGAGTCGCAAGAGCGTGGGGTGAGCGGTACTACATCGACCCGGCCAGACGCCATTCCAACCGCTGATCCGTCTCGACGGCTTTCGGCCGCGTTGGACGTTTCGCTAGGTCGCTTCGCCCGGCTTATGGAAGTTCGATCTCGCCGTCCACCACGTGGTTGAGGCCGGTGCCTTCCGCCGTCAGCGTCATGCGGACCTTCAGCTTCTTGCCGCCGATTTGCCCTTCGCGCACCGTCTCCTCGATCTTGCGCTGTGAGGTGACGCCGACTTCCTTCAGGAACTTGCGGATCGACATGTTGACGGCGTCTTCGCTCATGGCGGAACTCCTCTGTGTCCGGAAGGGATTGTAAGGGAAGGCAAGGGATCAAGGAAGCAGGACGGTGACGTACGGTTTTATTGAAATAGACCTCGAGCCGGGAGGAGACGTCGGGTCCTTAAACTTGATCGACCCCTGGCAGGAGGAGTGGAACCGATCGACGTCTTGCGCAGAAGGAGCACTATGACGGCCATCTCGGCCTTGATCTGACCGATCAGGAAAAGAGTGATCTGATCGAGTACCTCAAATCGATCTGATCAGCACTCGGCGCTTCTTTGGGTTCGATTGGGAGGAAAGACCATTAAAGAAGATCGTGGTGAGATAAATTGCGGGTCGGCACAACGTAAGCCAGGCCAAGCGCTGTCTCGCCGGAAATTTCTTAAGGCGTCGACGACCGGCGCGGCGATTTGCCGGTGCAGGTGGGCTTGCTTCCTGCATGACAGGTCAGCCTGCGGCGCGCGGCGCCGAAACAACCCCAAAGCCTGTGGCGCTTTATTAGGATGTTCCAAACAAAGGTCGCCGCTGCGCCGGGTGCACCCATTTCCTGAAGCCGAATGCATCCTAGATTGTCGCGGGTGAAATCAGCCCCGATGGTTGGTGCCGCTTTTACAAAGCACGGCCTGCCTGATCGGCAGAGCCCAGCGGAGACTTTCGTTGTCTGCTGCGCTGCGGGTGATGGTCTGCAGGCATCGCGTCGAGGATGTCGGGTCACATCAGGCATTCGACAAGTCCGGAGTCAGAGCCGAAGTGATCGACGATCTTTCCAACATTTGCCTTCGCGATTGACCCCTCCCCGTCAAGCACCCAAATATCAGCGTTCCTCCGGCGGCTTGAGGTGCCGAAACTGCATCAGCAGCAGCAGATCGTAAGCGATCTTCAGTGCACCGCAGATGAGGAGGGGCCAAGCCCGGAACGAGGCAGCGAACAGAGCGCCCGCCAGGGCGGGACTGGCTGCGGCAGCCAGGCTGCGCGGGACCGATGTGAAGCTCGCGGCGGCTGCCCGCTCCGCCTCCGTGACGACCGCCATGACGTAAGATGAGCGCGTCGGGACGTCCATCTGCGAAAGCGCGGCACGGATCAGCAGCAGGGCGAGCGCCAGAGGGAGCGTCGGCGCAAGGGCCGCCAGGATCAGGGCGATGCTGGACGGAATGTGTGTGAACACCATCGTGTTGATGAGTCCGATGTGCCGCGACAGCCAGGCGGCAACGGGGAATGAGAACGCCGAAAGGACGCCGGACCAGAAGAAGAAAAAGCCCGCTTCCGAAAGCGACAGGTCGAATTTTTCGAAAAGCCACAGGGCAAGCAGCGACTGGACGAGGAAGCCGCCGGCAAAGGCATCAAGGCTAAAAAGGGCCGCAAGCTTGAAAACGATATTCCGCGAGGGGCCAAGCGCGGACGTGCTGCCGGAGTCCGACGTTGGACGGCGCTGCGGGATCTGCGCGTAAAGGAGACCGCCGAGCAGGCCCAGCAACGCATAGAGCACGAACATCGCCTTGATGCCGGTGAGTTGATCGAGGCCGGCTGGAGCCAGAAGATCAGGTGTCACCGAAGCGAGCGCGCCAACCGCGGCTGCGAGCGCACCCACAAGGCTGTAGCGCGCGAACATCTTGGTCCGCGCGGCGTCGGTGACTTCGCGTGTGAGCACGGCATGCTCTAAGGGCACGAATACGCTGACGCTGCCGGCCGACGGGTTGATGGTGCCTGCGAAGGCGATCACCAAAAGCAGCGCGTAGTCGTGGACCACAGCAAAGGCCACACCCGTGGCGACCATCAGACTGGCGGCGGCAAACAGGAGTTGGCGGTGATCGTGTCGGGCACCAAGGAGTCCGACGGCGATGGTTAAGAGCGCTGAACCGAGCAGCGATCCGGTTGCTATGATGCCGACCTGCAGAGGCGCGAAGCCTAATGCGAGGAGATAGACCGGCAACAGAACGGCCACAAAGCCGTCGCCCATGTCGCGCAAGGCTCGGGCCGCAAAAAGAAAAGTCGCCGGGCGGATCTGCTGCACTGATCTAGCCTGCCCTCATCACCTGCGTTGGCGTCACCGGCTTTGGCAGCGTCGCTCGACAGGGCCGGAAGATCATGACGGAGTCGCGTTAGACATTCCAGCGAGGCGAATATCGGTTTCAATCCTCAGGCTGCCGCCCAACAATGCTGATTCATATCGTGTCAAGGCTTGCAACGACCGAAGACGCAACTGGCGCATATTGCGCTTGGCTGTCAAGGTCGGGAATAGGGTCAGAACCTGCCCGTGACCTTGCATACAGGACGTGCGGACACCAAGCTCCACCCACTTCACCGTGCCGAGCGTCATATACACCAACGCGTCGCCCCGGTTGTCCTCAGGTAGTCCTCAAGTTGGCCCGCGTGAATTCGCGGCGCGGGACGGCGGCAGCGGAGATGGCGGCGCGCTCTGTCTCGAAGATGTCCTGCGTCTGTCGCAACCTGAAAAGAAGGCTGCCATCGCGGAAGAAGTTCCGTCAGATCGTGGTCGCGGACGCGGACGTTGCGTGGCAGTCATGACCAATTGAACCGGACAATCCAACCTACCCACGTCTTACCAAGTTAGGACCGGTGATCCCAGCAGCGCCCTCCGCGACAAATTCGAACCTGGCTATCAAGCGTCACCGCCCTGGGCGGCAGGGAAGATTCGTCGCCTGATGCGCGAACACGATCTACAGCCGAGGATCAGGCGGCCCTTTGTCGCCACGACCGGATAGCGATCACGACCGCCCTTCCGCAGTCCCTGTACGACTCACTTGCGAAACGCAGCCGGTGCACGGTCTTCACCTCCAGCCTGATGATGCCCTTCAGAGGCTTCGGTGATTTTCTCGTATTCCGATTGCGACATCTCTGGAAGACGTCGGGTAAAGGCCACCATCGCCCATAGCTCTTCCTGGTT
This sequence comes from Mesorhizobium sp. M0698, assembly GCF_040320455.1. NCBI lineage: Bacteria > Pseudomonadati > Pseudomonadota > Alphaproteobacteria > Hyphomicrobiales > Phyllobacteriaceae > Mesorhizobium > Mesorhizobium sp. M0698. Next base: position 260,369 of record NZ_JAMYPQ010000005.1, read on the forward strand.
GTGCGTTGAACCAAACGCAGGCATCCCGGTCATTTTAATGCCGTTTTGCATGATCCAATAGAGCTCAGCATCATCCAACAAGGCGTAATCGAGTCGACCGTCGGCATGTACGGCGATTTGCAAGGTATCGCTGGAAAGGTGATGCAAGAGATTGAGTGCTTAGAGCTCCTGGCCATTGAAGCATCTCCGCCCGATGCCGAATAGGCAATCGGTATGCAGCTCAACAGGAAAACGTCGTCCACACGGGTGCGCACCTCAAGGTGTTGGACGAAACGCCCAGATTGCCGGCAGCTGCTCTCCGCCCGCTCGAACCGCGAGAAGAAGCAGGTCAAGCGCGGGAACAAAGAGCGAAGTGCGCGCACCGGACACAGTCGGAATCTGCGCGATGCGTCGATATGGCGGGTCCCGGGTATCCAGCACGTCAATGAATCCGTCTCCGCAGCTGATGTAGGCTCGCTGCCGTTTCGAGTCGACGAAAACATCGTCGGCATCACCGCAAATCTTCGCAGTCGCGACGAGCGAACCGTCTCCCATGGAGAAGATGCCGAGCCACGCAGGGTGGCGAAAAGCTATAAGGACGTGCTGGTGAGGGTCGTCCAACGCCATCGGAAAATTACCGGCCAAACCGGCGGTCGGCCAGCTTGCGATTTGAGCCAGTGATGTGCGGTCGACGACCGCGATTGAATGAACGTCCGGCAGGTTCACAAAGACGTGGCTCGTCCTCGCGTCGAGCTGAAAACTTTCGGGATGCGCCTTTAGCGGCACATCGCCGGTTTTCCGGTTAGTCGTGGGATTGATGACAGCCAGCGCACCGCTGCCATACCCCACAAAGACCCGATTGGTCGCGCTATCCACGCGAACATTGTCGGCATCTTCCCCTAGGTCGACTTTGCCGATAGCGGCATAATCGGCTCCTCGAAACAATCGAACCGAGCCGTCGCCGGCATTCGCGACATACAGGGTGTCGGTCCCTTGCAGGTAGCCGACACCTTGTGGTTCCCGTAATCCCTTGATTGTGCGAAGCACGGTTCGATGGGTGAGATCGACCACCGCCATGCTGTTGTTGCCGAGTTCTGCAACGAACAAGCGCCGCCTCTTTAAATCGATCGCCATGTGATCGATGCGGCCGCGCACATCTCCGAGTGGGATTCTGGCCTCGAGCCGTAATGGCGGCTCCGTGCCTTGGCCCGCAGCGTCAAACGTCGCAACCGGCAGGTTTGCCGCAGCCATCAAAGCAGTTGCGACAATTCGCGACAATAAGTGAAGTGCAATTGAAAGGAACCTGCCATCCACGCGCGCCATCCCTCAATAGGATCTTGCGCAGTGCTTGACGGAAGCCGTCTGAAGGGGAGACTGCTCATCCCCTCAGTTCAGATTAGGCCAATGACCTCTTGATTACAAGCGACGGGCAATTGGATAGTGTCGCGGATTGAACTTCGGTTTTGGGTGGTCGACTCCGACCGTTCGACCTCTGATGTCCAGCATCAGATTTTTACCCTGACGTAACCAAGCGATAGCGGCACTGATTACTGATAGCGCCGAGCCAAGGACGCAGCTATGCCCGCTGATGGTCGTATCAGGCTGTAGCGCGAACGGCAGGTTTGGAGAAACGCAATGAAGGTCGGCAAATGGCGCATAGCCGCCGTCCTCTGTCCACCAGATCTGGCTGCTGGCGCTTGATGCCAAGACAGAATTTGCCAACACAGATGCCCGCCTTCGGGTCCGATGCCCCCTCACCGCCCCCTGGACAGGCTCCCCAAAATCCCGCGGACGATCGCTCGTCCGACCGACGAGCCGACCGAGCGCACGATGGATTTGATCGCCGCCTCCGCCACCGTCTGGCGGTTGGAGGGGCGCGGCGCGCGGCGGCCGCCGGTCGGCTGGGGATCGTCATTGCCGAAGCCGGGAATGGTCCAGCGCGAACGGCCTGCGTCCTGTTGCTGCGCCTGTGCCTCCTGGGCGTCCTTGGCCTTCTTCTGCAGCATCTCGAAGGCCGATTCGCGATCGACGGTCTGGTCGTACTGTCCGGCAACCGGGCTCTCTGTGATCAGCTTGCGGCGCTCGTCGGGCGTGATCGGGCCAAGGCGCGAGGACGGCGGGCGGATCAGCGTTCGCTGCACCATGGACGGCACGCCCTTGGCTTCCAGCGTCGAGACAAGCGCCTCGCCGGTGCCGAGCTGCGTGATCACGGTTGCGCAGTCGAAATCGGGATTGGGTCTGAACGTCTCGGCCGCCGTCTTGACGGCCTTCTGTTCGCGCGGCGTATAGGCACGAAGTGCGTGCTGCACGCGGTTGCCGAGCTGGGCCAGCACCGTTTCAGGGATATCCAGCGGATTTTGCGTGACGAAATAAACGCCGACGCCTTTCGAGCGGATCAGCCGGACCACCTGCTCGACGCGGTCGATCAGCACCTTCGGCGCGTCGTCGAACAGAAGGTGTGCCTCGTCGAAGAAAAAGACAAGCTTCGGCTTGTCCGGGTCGCCGACTTCCGGCAGTTCCTCGAACAGTTCCGACATCAGCCACAGAAGGAACGTCGCATAGAGCCGCGGATTCATCATCAGCTTGTCGGCGGCGAGCACGCTGATGGCGCCGCGTCCATCGCGCGTGGTGCGCATGATGTCGGATATCCGCAATGCCGGCTCGCCGAAGAAATTCGCGGCTCCCTGCTGCTCCAGAACCAGCAGCGTGCGCTGGATCGCGCCGACCGAAGGCTTGGTCACATTGCCGTAGCGGGCGCCGATCTCTTCGGCGCGGTCGGCGATGTTGGCCAGCAGTGACTGCAGGTCCTTCAAGTCGAGCAGCAGAAGGCCTTCCTCGTCGGCGATGCGGAAGGCGATGTTCATGATGCCTTCCTGCGCCTCGGAGAGGTTCATCAGCCGCGACAGAAGCAGCGGCCCCATCTCCGAGATGGTGGCGCGGATCGGGTGGCCCTGCTCGCCGAACAGATCCCAGAAGATGACCGGGAATTCCTGGAATTCGTAGGGATCGAGCTTGACCTGCTCGGCCCGCTTGACCAGGAAATCCTGCGCTGTGCCCATCATGGCCATACCCGACAGGTCGCCCTTGATGTCGGCGCAGAATACCGGCACGCCGGCATTGGAGAAACCCTCGGCCAATATCTGCAGGGTCACCGTCTTGCCGGTGCCGGTCGCGCCGGTGACCAGGCCGTGACGATTGCCATACTGCAGCAAAAGCTGTTCGGGCCGCTGATAGCTGTCGTCCGGCTTGCGGCTGGCCCCTATGAAGATACTGGTATCGTCGGCCATGTGTCCGGTCTCCGCAAACCTATAGGGTTGAATGCCCTGATCCCTTGAAGAAAAGGGAGCCCCGCCGCAGGTATAGTGAGGCCATTGCGCAGCGACAATGGGCACCGTCGAAAATGGCTTTTGGAGCTTGCGGAACCTGCCCATGTTTGGCAATCGGTTGACGGTCACCGTCACGGAAGGCGTGTTGCACGGCATGTGTGCTGCATTGTGATATCGGGCCGGGGACCGTAGACTGACATAGTCGGCCGCTGCGGCCGCTAGAACGAGGAGAACCGATGGGCGCCGGTGCCTTGACCCAGGATGCCGAACTTCCGAACGTCGACCGGCAACGATGGCTGGCGCTGGCGGAGAAGGCGCTGGCCGGCGGGTCCTTCGAGGAAAAGCTCGTCTCGCACACGGACGACGCCATCCGCATCGAGCCGCTCTACGAGCGTTCGGTAACCGCCGAGCCTGTCGTGCGCGCCAACCCGGGATCACCGTGGATCGTCAGCCAGCGCATCGACGATCCGGACATAGGCCGCGCCAGTGCGCAGGCGCTGGAAGACGTCGCGCAGGGTGCCACCGGACTGTCGCTTGTCTTCGAGGGTGCGCCGAACGCCTTCGGCTATGGCTTGCCGAGGACGGCGGAGGCGCTGGAGGGCGTGCTCGACGGCGTGCCGCTCAACCGCATCCAGATCCGCATCGACGCCCATCCCTGGAGCCGTGCCGTGGCCGACTGGCTGGTGGCGTTTTTGACCAAGCGCCGCTCCGACCCGGCAAAGCTCAACCTCTCCTTCGGCATAGATCCGGCGGCGATCTTTGCCGGGACCGGCAGGCTGCGCATGTCGATCGAGGCTTTACAGGCTTCGATGCCGCAATCGCTGGCGCATTTCTTTTCGATGGGTGTGCCCGGCGTGCTGCTGGAGGCCGACGGGCGGGTATTCCACAATGCCGGCGCCACCGAGGCGCAGGAGCTTGGCACCATGCTCGCCTCGGCCGTCTCCTATTTGAGGCTGTTCGAGAAGGCGCGCCAGCCGCTCGTCTACGCGGCGCCGCATATCGGTTTTGCGCTCAGCGTCGACCAGGACCAGTTCGTTTCGACGGCCAAGGTCAGGGCGTTGCGCAGGCTGTGGGCGCGTGTCCAGGAGGCCTGCTCGATACCGCCCTCCACCGCCAGCATCCATGCCGAAACCTCCTTCCGGATGATGACGGCGGCCGACCCGGAAACCAACATCCTGCGCACCACCATCGCCGCTTTCGCGGCTGCCGCCGGCGGCGCGGATTCGATCGCCATCCTGCCGCACACGATCGCGCACGGCCTACCCGCGGGTTTTGCTCGCCGCGTTGCCCGCAACGCGCAACTGATCATGGCCAATGAAAGCCACATCGACCACGTCGCCGATCCGGTTTGCGGTTCGGGCGCCGTCGAGGCGCTGACTTCGGAGCTCTGCGCGGCGGCCTGGCAAGAGTTCCAGCAGATCGAGGCGGAAGGCGGCGTGCTGTCCAGCCTCGAGCAAGGCCATATCCAGAAACGCGTCCAGGCAGCTTCCGCCCGCCGCAACACTGCCTACCAGGCGGGCGAACGGGCGATCGTCGGCACGACGCTGCACCCGTCGAAGACTGAGCGTCCGGTCGAGACGCTGGCGGCGGAGCGGCGGCCTGCCTTCACCGAAGGCGTTGCGGTGTGCGAGCCGCTATTTCCGATCCGCATCGATCAGTCGATCGGAGCCGTACCATGATCCCGGATTTCAGCCAGATCGGCTGGTCGCCGCCACGGCGGGTGCCGGTCGAGGTCAAAGGCCAGCGGATGACGCCGGAAGGCATTGCCGTCAAGCATCTCTACAACCAGGGCGATCTCAAGGGCTTGCCGCACCTCGATACCTATCCGGGCCTGCCGCCTTTCGTGCGCGGCCCCTATCCGACGATGTATGTCCAGCAACCCTGGACGATCCGGCAATATGCCGGCTTCTCGACGGCCGAAGAGTCCAACGCCTTCTACCGTCGCAACCTTGCCGCCGGCCAGAAGGGCCTGTCGGTCGCCTTCGATCTCGCCACGCATCGCGGCTACGACAGCGACCATCCGCGCGTAGCCGGCGATGTCGGCATGGCCGGCGTCGCCATCGATTCCATTCTCGACATGCGCCAGTTGTTCGACGGCATCCCGCTTAACGAGATGACGGTATCGATGACGATGAACGGCGCGGTGCTGCCGATCATGGCGCTCTATATCGTGGCGGCGGAGGAACAGGGCGTCGCGCAGAAGGATCTCACTGGGACCATTCAGAACGACATCCTGAAAGAGTTCATGGTGCGCAACACCTACATCTATCCGCCAAAACCTTCGATGCGGATCGTGTCGGACATTTTTTCCTACACGTCGAAGCACATGCCGAAGTTCAATTCGATCTCGATCTCCGGCTACCACATGCAGGAGGCAGGTGCGACGGCGGACCTCGAGCTCGCTTACACGATTGCCGACGGTATCGAATATGCGCGCGCCGGCGTCGCGGCCGGTCTCGACATCGACCGTTTCGCGCCGCGCCTTTCCTTCTTCTGGGCGATCGGCATGAATTTCTTCATGGAAGTCGCGAAGCTGAGAGCAGCGCGCCTTTTGTGGGCCAGCCTGATGCTGAAGAACTTTTCGCCGAAAGACGAGCGCTCGCTGTCGCTGCGCACCCATTGCCAGACTTCGGGCTGGTCGCTGACGGCGCAGGACCCCTACAACAACATCATCCGCTCCATGATCGAGGCGATGGCGGCGACTCAAGGGCATACGCAGTCGCTGCACACCAATTCCTTCGACGAGGCAATGGCGCTGCCGACCGACCATTCGGCCCGCATCGCCCGCAACACACAGCTCATCCTGCAGCAGGAATCCGGCACGACGCGCATCATCGACCCGTGGGGCGGCTCCGCCTATGTCGAACGGTTGACGCATGATCTGGCGGCGCGTGCGCTTGCGCATATCGAGGAGGTCGAGAGCCTCGGCGGCATGGCCGCGGCGATCGAAAAGGGCCTACCGAAGCTGCGCATCGAAGAGGCTGCCGCGCGCACCCAGGCGCGCATCGATTCCGGCGAACAGATCGTGGTCGGTGTCAATGCTCACCGTCCCGGCACGGACATCGAAGTCGACGTGCTGAGGATCGACAATGCCGAAGTCAGGGCGCGGCAATTGTCGAAGCTGCAGCGGCTGAAAGGCACGCGTGACGTCGCCGCCGTCGAGAGCGCGCTCGATGCGCTTACCCGTGCTGCCGGGAGTAACGCAAACCTGCTGGAATTCGCCATCCGGGCCGCACGCGCCAACGCCACGGTCGGCGAGATTTCGCTGGCGCTGGAAAAGGTTTTCGGCCGCCATGTCGCCTCGGTGCAGACGATCTCCGGCGTCTATCGCAACGCGCTCGGCGACAATCCGGTGGTCGACCGGCTGCAGGACAAGATCGTAGCGTTCGAGGAAAAGTCCGGCGGCAAGCCGCGCATTCTGGTCGCCAAGATGGGGCAAGACGGCCATGATCGCGGCCAGAAAGTGATCGCCACCGCCTTTGCCGACCTAGGCTTCGACGTCACCGTCGGGCCGATGTTCCAGACGCCGGACGAGATCGCCAGGCTGGCCGTCGAGCATGACGTGCACATCGTCGGCGCCTCGTCGCTTGCGGCAGGCCATTTGACGCTCATTCCCGAACTCAAACAGGCGCTGAAGAAGCTCGGCCGCGACGACATGCTGATCGTCGCCGGCGGCGTCATCCCGCCGCAGGATTACGACTCAGTCCGGCAGGCAGGCGCCACTGAAATCTTCCCGCCCGGCACGGTTATCCCGGAAGCGGCGGAGCGGCTGATGGATCGGCTGCTGCAGGCCGGCTGACGCTTTGTTATAATGTCTGTTGTAACAAGAAACACGCTGAGTTATAATCAGCGTTGCAACAGGATGCCTCACCATGAACACGACCATTCGCAAGATCGGCAATTCCGAAGGCGTGATCCTGCCGAGGGAGCTTCTCGACCGCCTGAACCTGAAGGCCGGCGACCAGCTTCAAATCGTCGAAACAGGTGACGGCCTTGCGCTGAAGCCGGTGGACGACAGCTTCGAGCGGCAAATGAAAGCCGCCCGCGAGGTGATGGACAAATACAAGGTCGCGCTTCAGAAGCTCGCCGAATGAGCTGGGAGTTTCTGACGCGGCGTGCAGTCGAAGCGATGCACGCGGAGCAGTTGCGCCGACACGGCGGAGCACAAGGCTTGAGGGATGAAAATGCCCTCGAATCGGCGCTCGCTCGCGCCGAAACCAAGGCCAACTACGGAGACCCGTCGGTTGAGGAACTCGCAGCCGCCTATGTCTTCGGCATTGCCAGAAATCATGCCTTTGTCGACGGCAACAAACGCACGGCCATTGTCGCGGCCGGCGCATTTCTGATTGTGAATGGTTATGCCCTGACGGCCAATAACGGCATGCTTTACGAATTCGTCATGGGCGTCGCCGCCGGCGAAATCGACGAGGCCGGCGCCGCGGCGTTCTTCCGCGATCATGTCGTCAAGCTCGAAGACTAACTGTCGGAGAGCTTGACGATCTCCCATTCCTTGCCGTTGACCACGGCAATTTCGCCGATCTTCTTGCCGAACAGCGCCATCGCCATCGGCGACATATGGGAAATTGTCCCTTTGCCCGGATTGGCTTCGTCCTCGCCGACGATCTTCCAGTGCACCTTCTTGCCGTCGTCGCTTTCCAGGGTGACACCCATGCCGAAACGAACCAGGTCGCTGCCCGGTTCCGGCACCGAAAGCTCGGCGCTTTCCCGCCGTGCCGTCCAATAGCGGAGATCGCGCGAGACCAGCGCGATGCGCTCGCGGTCGGCCCTCTTCTCGGCTCTGCCCAGTTCGTCGCGCAGAGCGGCCACCTCGGCATCGATCAGCGCCATGCCGCGTTCCGTGACCAGATTGCGGTGATGGCTGATCGGCCGCTCGCCGATGCCGGCAATGGCGTTTTCGCTGTCTTCCTCGCGGGTGAAGGCCCTGCTCATCTGACGAACTTAGGCTTGGAACGGCGACTCCACAAGCCATTGCTGATGAAGGGGCTAATGGTGAAGATCTGGGTTCAGTACCCGAGATTAGACAGCTGCTTGGGGTGTAAAGCTGACCATGCGAATGCCTCAACTTGGCGCACTATCGCGCTTCGAGGGCCGCAAGGCTAAGGTCCGGTTGCGCAACTAGGTAGCGGAGCCCCTTGGTTCCGACGTCGCCTTGCTCAACGATATTGAAGCCATGCCGGCCGAGATCCGCTGCAACTTTGTCCAAATCGACGTAACCATGCCGGTGGAGCCGAAAGGTGCTCTTCTGGCGCGGCGGTTTCGCAAAATCGACGATAAGCACACGACCGCCCGGCCTCAGGACGCGGAAGGCCTCTCTGCCGAATTCCTCGCGGCCCTTCTTTGGAAGATGGTGGAACATCAGCGTGCTGAGGACGACATCAAATTCCCCATCCTTGAAAGGCAGTTCCTGAGCGGTGGCGGTCGAGAACCCGACTTGTAACCCTGCCCGCCGGGCCTTTGCCGTTGCGCGCGCAACCATTTCGGCGGACGCGTCGACGCCGTCCACACGCCCCTCCGGCCCCACCTTCTGTCTGACGAGGAGCGCGGTGGTGCCGGTGCCGCACCCGACATCCAGGACCACTTCTCCCGGTTTCAGCTTCGCAAAACTTAGTATCCTTTCGCGAAAAGCACGTTCGCGGCCGAAGGTCAGAAGCCACGCGAGCGTGTCGTACAGGGCGGCGGAATGGAGCGTGATGCCGACATGCGGCGCCTTCTCCTCGCCGGCGGCCGGGATGCGGACCTTGGCGGACAGCCGCCCGTGAGCGCTTTGCCATATCAATAGGCTTGCGATCACGACGAGTACACCAGCATGAAGCAGAAGGACGGGAATTCCCAAGGAAAAGACCGCATTTGCCTGTCCCAACGAGAAAAATGCCGCGAGCACCACGGCCACTTTGACGAGCGCGACTAGCGCATGCCCTCCAACTATTGTTCCGAAAAGACGTTGGTGCATTGCTTTATCTCCGGCCAGCCGGGCATCGCGCTGGGCCTTCGGCAAGAGCATATGATACTGGACAGTGTGTCCAGCATCAGTTTTACTGGCCACATCGCACCGACGCGCCCAATACTGGACGATTTGGTGTCCTATGGCCGGAAAAGGATGTTGCCGATGCCAGCCGGACCGATCGACCGTCGGGTCGCCAGGACCCGCAGCCGACTGCAGCAGGCGCTTTTCAGACTGACCGCCGAGAAGGGATATACGGCGATCACGGTCGAGGACATCTGCAGGGAAGCCGATGTCGGCCGCTCGACTTTCTACACACACTATCCCGACAAGGACCGCTTGAGGAAAGCAACGATCGACGACCATCTGAAGACCTTGCAGGCGCACGGTGCCGAACGCTATTCGCAGCGAAACGCCAAGGGCTTTTCCTTCAGCGGTCCGGTGTTCGAGCATGCTCTTGCCACGCGGGAGATGCACCGTGCGCTGATGGGCGGGAAAAAGCGCGAAATGCCAGAAGAGATCCGCGGCTGGATAAGCAGGCAGGTTCGCCATGAATTGGCGAATATCCAAGGTGATCAAGGCGGGGCCAGACTTGAGATCGCCACACGCTTCATCGTTGGCGCGTTCTTTGAAGTGATGCACTGGTGGCTTGAGAGGGATACGAAGCTGTCCCCCGCGGAGATCGACCAGACATTCCTGCAACTTGCCTTCAACGGGGTAAATGCGGTGTTCGCCGAGCCAACGAGGATCGAATAGAGGCTCAAAAGGGGCTTCGTTTGATCGCCCACAGAAGGGCCGAAAGCGATATTCCGTCCTGGCTGGCAAGCTTCAGATTTTCACCACACTTCGACCGGGCTAGTCTGGCACGAATCCTGCGGCGTGGCCGTTGGACGCAAGGGATCTGTGCCGATGTTGAACAGAAGAACGCTGCTTGCGCAGACCGCCGGCTTTGCGGTCATGGGGATTTCGCTCGGCAAAGCAGCGGCGAAAAACCTGGCCGGCGTCGAGAAAGCCGCGATGCGCGGGGCGATCAACGCTACCGAGCGCGGCGTCCGGCCCGGCGCGCTTGACGACCAGAGCAAGGCTTTCGCCAAGCTGCTGCGCGACGCGCACGACCGCGACATGCCGGTGTTCCTGCCGCCGGGGATCTATATCGTTTCCAACCTGTCGCTGCCCGGCCGGGTGCGCCTGTCCGGCGTGCCGGGCGCATCGCGGATCGTCTATGGCGGCAATGGCCATCTCATTATGGCCGAACGGGCCGAGCATATCGAACTCAGCGGGCTGGTGTTCGACGGCAGCAACCGCTGGATGGGCGACTACACGCAAGGCCTGCTCGATCTGCGCCGCATCGCCCATCTGGTCGTCGACAACTGCCAGATGACCGGCAGCGGCAAGAACAGTCTGGCGCTCGAACACGCCTCGGGCCGCATCGAGCGCTCGGAGATATCCGGTGCGGCCGATGCCGGCATCTATTCGGTCGAGGCCGATGGCCTGGAAATATCAGGCAATAGCGTCTCCGACTGCGCCAATGGCGGCATCCTCGTGCACCGCTGGCAGGCGGCTGAAGACGGCACCATCGTCAGCGGTAACCGGGTCGAACGCATCCGGGCGCGCGGCGGCGGAACCGGCCAGAACGGCAACGGCATCAATGCCTTCCGCGCCGGCAACGTCATCATCTCCGGCAATATTGTTTCGGATTGCGCGTTCTCGGCGATCCGCGCCAACAGTGCCAGCAATTTGCAGGTCACCGGCAATACCTGCTCGCGCTCGGGCGAAACGGCCGTGTATTCCGAATTCTCATTCGAAGGCGCCGTCATCGGCAATAACATCGTCGATGGCGCCGCGAACGGCATTTCGATCGTCAATTTCAATGAGGGCGGCCGCATGGGCGTCTGCTCCGGCAACGTAGTCCGCAACCTGTCGACCAGCGGCCCCTACCCTGCCGATGCGCCCGGCTTCGGCGTCGGCATCAGCGTCGAGGCAGACACCACAGTTTCCGGCAATGTCGTCGAGAATGCACCGCTCTACGGCATGCAGATCGGCTGGGGACCGTTCATGCGCAATGTGGTCGCCACGGGAAACGTCATCCGCAAGGCGGGGACCGGCATCGTCGTCAGCGTGGTCGAAGGTGCCGGAACGGCAATCATCTCCGACAATGTCATCGACCGAGTCCAGAACGGCGCGATCGTCGGCCAGCGCTGGGCCGAGCCGGTGACCGGCGACCTCGCCGCGTCAGGCAATGCCGGCTATGCGCATCTGACCGTCGAGCGCAACCACGTCAGTTGAGGGTGGCCGTCGGCCGGAGCGCGCCGACTTTGGCACCGATCCGGCTTTCGATGGGCGGATTTGCCTGTTCGATCAATTTCGCAGCGAGCGCCTGGTCGGCGTGCAGCAGCTTAGCCAGCACGGCCGCGACCATCACTTCAGCGGCGCGGCCGGCGCCATCGTCGCATTTCAGCGCGATGCCAAGCCCAAGCTCCGGAAGGGCTGCGCAAAAAACACCTTCGGCGCCTCCCTTGACGAAAATCCGGCCCGGCGCGGCCTCCATCATCGCGACGTCGGACCTGCCCGTGCCGGCGACGAAAAACGGCTCGGCCATGCAGGCAGAAAGCAGCCGCTTCGCCGCCCGGGCGCGCACCGGCTCGAAGCCGGCACCTGTCGCCATGCGGGCAAAGCCAAGGGCAAAGCTGCGCAACGGCACGGCATAGGTCGGAATCGAGCAGCCGTCGGTGCCGCGGTGATCGGCGTCATGGGCAGCACCGGTCACCGCCTGCATCGCTTCGCGCACCATCTCCTGCGAGGCATGGCCAGCCTCGACGTAACCACGATGGGCGATGCCGCTGTGAACGCAGGTGCATAGGAAGCCTGAGTGCTTGCCGGAACAATTGTTGTGCAAGGTGTTCGGCGCACGGCCGGCGCGCGCGAGCGCCAGCGTCGCCCCGTGGCTCGACGGCCAATGCGCGCCGCATTCGAGTGCCGTCTCGTCGAGGCCGGCTTTCGCCAGCATGGCGCGTGCCAGCTCGACATGCGGCGGCTCGCCGGAATGGGAGGCGCAGGCCAGCGCCAGCTCCCGGTCACCGAAGCCGTAGGCATCGGCAGCGCCGCTCTCGACCAGCGGCAACGCCTGGATCGCCTTGACCGCCGAGCGCGGGAACACCGGCTGTGCCGTGTCGCCGATCTCCCAGACGGGCTTACCGTCGGCGTCGAAGACGGCAACAGCGCCGCGATGGGCGCTCTCGACGATAGCGCCGCGCAAGACTTCGACCAGAACCGGATTTGTCATGTCACCTCCCGCAAATGCGGGCGGGTTTATCTGATCCGGTCGAGAATGGAAACGTAGTTGGCGACCGCGGCACCACCCATGTTGAAGATGCCGCCGAGCTTTGCTCCCGGCACCTGGATGCCGCCCGCCTCGCCGACGAGTTGCATCGCGCTCAGCACATGCATGGATACGCCGGTGGCACCGATCGGGTGGCCCTTGGCCTTCAGCCCGCCAGACGGATTGACCGGCAGCCTTCCATCTTTCGCCGTCTCGCCATCCAGGGCCAGCTTGGCGCCCTCGCCCGGCTTGGCCAAGCCCATCGCCTCATACTCGATCAGTTCGGCGATGGTGAAACAGTCATGCGTCTCGACGAAGGACAGGTCGCCGAGCGTCACGCCCGCCTGCTTCAGCGCCTGGTTCCAGGCCTGCTCGCAGCCTTCGAAGGCGAGAATGTCGCGCTTCGACATCGGCAGGAAATCCTGCACATGCTCATTGGCGCGGAAGGCGACTGCGCGGCGCATCTTCAGCGCCGTGGCCGTGTCGGCAAGGACAAGCGCGGCGGCACCGTCCGACACCAGCGAGCAGTCTGTGCGCTTCAGCGGACCGGCGACGAAGGGGTTTTTTTCGCTTTCCTGCCGGCAGAACTCGTAGCCGAAATCCTTGCGCATCTGCGCGTAGGGATTGTCGACGCCGTTCTTGTGGTTCTTGGCGGCGATCATCGCCAGCGCATCCGACTGGTCGCCGTAGCGCTGGAAATAGGCTTGGGCGATCTTGCCGAAGACGCCAGCGAAGCCTGCCGGCGTGTCACCGTCCTCCGGCAGATACGAGGCCTTGAGCAGGTTCTTGCCGATCTCGGCACCGGGCGTCGTCGTCATCTGCTCGGCGCCGACCACCAGCACGATACGGGCGGCATTGGCGTCGATGGCGCGGATGCCTTGCCTGACCGCCGCCGAGCCGGTGGCGCAGGCGTTCTCGACGCGGGTCGCCGGCTTGAAGCGCAGCCGGTCATCGGCCTGGAGGACCAGGCTCGCGGTGAAATCCTGGGCGGAAAACCCGGCGTTGAAGTGGCCGAGCACGATCTCGTCGACGTCATCTGGACCGATGCCGGCATGATCGAGCGCCTCGACTGCCACCTTGGTGATCAGGCTCTCCAGCGTCTCGCCTTCGAGCTTGCCGAAGCGCGAATGCGCCCAACCGACGATGCATGCTGTCATGGCGATCTCCATCCTGTGGACCCGGGCTAGGCGATACTGCGCGCGCATCAGCATTGTTCAAGCATGAACCGTTTCGCCGGCCTCGTGAAGGGGCCAGAAACGCACAATCGCTTGATCTTGATCATCTGGTCATAGTGCCTGGCTTTTGCCAGCAAATCAGGCCGGATTTTTGTTGATTGATGCGTCAATAAAAAATAATCTTGTCCCAACAGGCCGGAGCAGGAATGCCGAAACTCGGAATGGAGCCGTTGCGCCGCAGGGCGCTCATCGACGCAACGATCTCGGCGATCGGCGAGCGCGGTTCGCTTGATGTGACGATGTCGGAAATCGCCGGGCGCGCCGGCGTGTCCTCGGCGCTTGCCCACCATTATTTCGGCGCCAAAGACGAATTGCTGTTGGCGACGATGCGGCACATCCTGAGCGAGCTCACCGCCGATACGCGCCGTGCACTTCGCGCGGCCGGCACGGCGCGCCAGCGCGTCTCGGCGGTGGTCGCGGTCAATTTCTCCGACATCCAGTTCCAGCCCGAAACGATCGCCGCCTGGCTCGCCTTCTATGTCGAGGCGCAGAAATCGGCAGCACTCCGCCGGCTGCTCAAGGTCTATGCGCGCCGGCTGCATTCCAATCTGCTCAGCGGGCTGGCCGGCATCCTGCCGAGAAGCGAGGCCGACCGGGTCGCCGAAGCGACCGCGGCGCTGATCGACGGGCTCTATATCAGGCGCGCGCTGAAGGACGGTGTTCCCGATGCCGCGACCGCGATTGCACTGGTCGAGGACTATCTCGAAACGAAGCTCAGCGGACGGCAGAAGCAGTGACATCCAAGCGACCCAACATCCTGATCGTCATGGTCGATCAGCTCAACGGAACGCTGTTTCCGGATGGGCCGGCGGACTTCCTGCACGCGCCGCATCTGAAGGCGCTCGCCGCGCGTTCGGCGCGTTTTTGCAACAATTACACGGCCTCGCCGCTCTGCGCGCCGGGCCGCGCCGCATTCATGAGCGGCCAGTTGCCGTCACGCACCGGGGTCTATGACAACGCCGCCGAATTCGCGTCTTCGATCCCGACCTTTGCCCATCATCTGCGCGCCGCAGGTTATCACACCTGCCTCTCCGGCAAGATGCATTTCGTCGGGCCGGACCAGTTGCACGGTTTCGAGGAGCGGCTGACCACCGACATCTATCCGGCCGATTTCGGCTGGACGCCCAACTATCGCAAACCCGGCGAGCGCATCGACTGGTGGTATCACAATCTCGGCTCGGTGAGCGGCGCCGGTACTGCCGAGATCACCAACCAGCTGGAATATGACGACGAGGTCGCCTTCCATGCCGTGCAGAAGCTTTATGATTTTGCCCGCGTCTCCGACGATGCCGCACATCGGCCCTGGTGCTTGACGGTTTCTTTCACCCATCCGCACGATCCTTACGTCGCACGGCGGCAATACTGGGACCTCTACGAGGATTGCCCGGCGCTCGAGCCTGAGGTCGGCTTCATTCCTTACGACAGGCAGGACCCGCATTCGCAGCGGCTCTACCGCGCCAGCGACTATGACAGGTTCGACATCACCGCTGAGCAGATACGCCGCGCACGGCGCGGCTATTTCGCCAACATCTCCTATCTCGACGACAAGCTCGGCGAATTGATGTCGGTGCTCGAGCACACACACATGCTCGACGACACGATCATCCTGTTCTGCTCGGACCATGGCGACATGCTGGGCGAGCGCGGCCTGTGGTTCAAGATGTGCTTTTTCGAAGGTTCGGCGCGGGTGCCGCTGATGATCGCCGGCAAGGGCATCGCCGCCGGCCTGATCGACACGCCGGTCTCCAATCTCGACGTGACGCCGACGCTTTGCGACCTCGCCGGCATCGACATCAGCGCGATTGCGCCGTGGACTGACGGCCAGTCGCTGCTGCCGTTGCTGAACGGAAAGAAACGCTCCGCGCCGGTGCTGATGGAATATGCCGCCGAAGGCTCCAACGCGCCGATGGTGGCGATGCGCGAGGGCCGCTACAAATTCATCCATTGCGAGATCGATCCGCCGCAACTGTTTGATCTTGAATCGGATTCGCAGGAATTGACCAATCTCGCCGCCGATCCGGCCAATGCGGCATTGGTGGCCGCTTTCACCGACAAGGTGCGGGCGCGCTGGGACATGGCGGCCTTCGACGCGGCGGTGCGTGCCAGCCAGGCACGCCGCTGGGTGGTCTACCCGGCGCTGCGCAACGGCACCCATTATCCCTGGGAATTCCAGCCGCTGCAGAAGGCATCGGAGCGCTACATGCGCAACCACATGAACCTCGACCTGCTCGAAGAGCAAAAGCGCTTTCCGCGAGGCGAATGATGGCAGATAGTCTCGTCCCCTCGCTCGACCATCTCAGGCAGGCCCATGCCGTCACCTCCAAGGCGATGCAGGTCACGCCGCTGCTGGAATCGGCGGCACTCGCGCGCGAGACCGGCGCCGCCCGCGTCTTCGTCAAGGCCGAATCGCTGCAATGGGCAGGATCGTTCAAGGTGCGCGGCGCCTACTGGCGGCTGAAGAAGCTCTCGCCTGACGAAGCCAAAAAGGGCGTCGTCGCCTACTCCTCCGGCAATTTTGCGCAGGGGCTAGCGGCGGCTGGCCAAGCGCTTGGCATTCCCGTCACCATCGTCATGCCGATCGACGCGCCGGCCGCCAAGCGCGACGCCACATTGGGTTACGGCGCGCGCGTGGTGCTGACTGACCATGGCGAGCGCGCGCGTGAGGAAGTCGCCGCCGCCAAGGCGCGCGAGATCGCTGCGAGCGAAGGCCTGGCGCTGCTGCACCCGTTCGACGATCCGGAGATCGTTGCCGGCCAGGCCGGTGCCGGGCTGGAGGTATTCGACCAGATCGCCGCCAGGCAAGCGGAGGCCGATCTCTTGTTCTGCTCGGTCGGCGGCGGCGGCCTGATCGGCGGTGTTTCACTGGCCTTTCACTATCTATCGCCAGCCACGAAGATCATCGGCGTCGAGCCGGAAGGTTTTGACGGCATGGGCTCGTCGCTGGCGCATGGCGCCATCGAAACCATGCCGATCGGGCCGAAATCGATCTGCGACGGGCTGATGTCGCGGCGGCCCGGCGACGCGCCGTTCGCAGCGGTGAAGGCCGCCGGCGTTCGCGGCGTCACCGTCGACGATGCTTCGGTGCGGCGCGCCATGCGCCTCGCCTTCGAGCGGCTGAAGCTGGTGCTCGAGCCATCCGGCGCTGCTTCGCTGGCGGCGTTGCTCGGCGGCAAGGTCGACGTCACCGGCAAGACCGTTCTCGTAATGGCAACCGGCGGCAACGTCTCGCTGGCCGATTTCATTGCGCATATGAACCACGGGCGCGCATGAACCATGCTTGAAGCGGATTTCGTCATCATCGGCTCCGGCTCGGCCGGTTCGGCCATGGCCTACCGGCTGTCGGAGGACGGCAAGCATTCGGTGATCGTCATCGAATATGGCGGCAGCGATATCGGCCCGCTGATCCAGATGCCGTCGGCGCTGTCGATCCCGCTCAATATGAGCCTCTATGACTGGGGCTTTGCCAGCGAGCCGGAGCCGCATCTCGGCGGCCGCGTACTGGCGACGCCGCGCGGCAAAGTCATCGGCGGCTCGTCGTCGATCAACGGCATGGTCTATGTGCGCGGCCATGCCCGCGACTTCGACCATTGGGCCGAACAGGGCGCGACCGGCTGGGGCTTTGCCGATGTGCTCCCGTACTTCAAGCGCATGGAGGACAGCAATGGCGGCGAGAATGGCTGGCGCGGCCATGGCGGGCCGCTGACTGTGCAGCGCGGCTCGAGGACGAACCCACTCTACGGCGCCTTCGTCGAGGCAGGCCGTCAGGCCGGTTTCGAGCTGACCGACGACTATAATGGCGCGAAGCAGGAAGGCTTTGGGCCGATGGAGCAGACCATTCGCGGCGGCCGTCGCTGGTCCGCGGCGAGCGCCTATCTGAGGCCGGCGCTGAGGCGGAAAAATGTCAGCCTGGTCAAAGGTTTCGCCCGGCGGGTGATCATCGAGAATCAACGCGCCACCGGCGTCGAGATCGAAGCGCGCAAACGGATTCAGGTGATCAGAGCGCGGCGCGAGGTGATCGTTGCCGCGTCCTCGATCAACTCACCCAAGATCCTGATGCTGTCCGGCATCGGCCCCGGCCAGCACCTTAGCGAGAACGGCATTCCGGTGATTGTCGACCGGCCCGGCGTCGGTCGCAATCTGCAGGACCATATGGAACTCTACATCCAGCAGGAATCGACGAAGCCGATCACGCTGAACTCGGTGCTGAACCCGTTCTCGAAGGCGCTGATCGGGGCACAATGGCTGTTCTTCAAGTCCGGCCTCGGCGCCACCAATCATTTCGAGGCGGCCGCCTTCGTACGCTCGCGCGCCGGCGTCGACTATCCCGATATCCAGTATCACTTCATCCCGGCCGCGGTCCGCTATGACGGCAAGGCGGCGGCCAAGGCGCATGGTTTCCAGGCTCATGTCGGGCCGATGCGGTCGAAGTCGCGCGGTTCGGTCACGCTGCGCTCGCCCGATCCCAAATCGAAGCCGGTGATCCGCTTCAACTACATGTCGCATCCGGACGATTGGACGGAGTTCCGCCACTGCATCCGGCTGACCCGCGAGATCTTCGGGCAAGCGGCCTTCGATCCGTACCGAGGCAAGGAACTGTCGCCGGGCTCGCATGTACAATCGGATGAAGAGCTCGACGCCTTCATTCGCGACCACGCCGAAAGCGCCTACCACCCTTGCGGCACCTGCAAGTTGGGCCGTGCCGATGATGCGATGAGCGTCGT
The DNA here is from genome assembly GCF_040320455.1 of Mesorhizobium sp. M0698. Taxonomy (NCBI): domain Bacteria; kingdom Pseudomonadati; phylum Pseudomonadota; class Alphaproteobacteria; order Hyphomicrobiales; family Phyllobacteriaceae; genus Mesorhizobium; species Mesorhizobium sp. M0698. The sequence continues at coordinate 278,911 of NZ_JAMYPQ010000005.1, forward strand.
CGATCCGGAATGCCGCGTCATTGGCGTCGAAGGGCTTCGGGTCGCCGATTCCTCGATCTTTCCACGCGTCACCAACGGCAATCTCAACGCGCCGTCGATCATGACCGGCGAGAAGGCCGCCGACCACATTCTCGGGCGTACGCCGCTGCCACCGTCCAACCAGGAACCATGGATCAATCCGCGCTGGCAGGTGTCGGACAGATAGGCCATGATCCGGCGGACGCATATTCCGCATGCCGCGACAAGACGATTTGGAGAACAGTCATGCGCGCCCAGCCAACGGCATCGCATTATGTCAACGGCCGCTATATCGACGACGAGCGCGGCGCAGCGCTGCCGGTTATCTATCCGGCAACCGGCGAGACCGTCGCCATGCTGCGCTCGGCGACGCCGAACGTGCTGGAACTCGCGATCGAGGCCGCGCGTGCGGCACAGCCGGCCTGGGCTCGGCTGAAGCCGGTCGAGCGCGGCCGCATCCTGCGCCGTGCCGCCGACATTTTGCGCGCGCGCAATGCCGATCTGGCGCGCATCGAGACGCTGGATACCGGTAAGCCGATCCAGGAGACGCTGGTTGCGGACGCCCCGTCGGCGGCCGACTGCCTCGAATATTTCGGCGGTGCCGTCACCGCCTTTAATGGCGAGGCCGTCGATCTCGGCGGACCCTTTGCCTATACCAGGCGCGAGGCGCTCGGCGTGTGCGTCGGCATCGGCGCCTGGAACTACCCGATCCAGATCGCCGGCTGGAAATCCGCTCCGGCGCTCGCCATGGGCAATGCGATGGTGTTCAAGCCGTCGGAGAACACGCCGCTTTCAGCGCTGGCGCTCGCCGAAATCTACACCGAGGCCGGGCTGCCCGACGGCCTGTTCAACGTCGTGCAGGGTTTTGGCGATGTCGGCGCCGGCCTTGTCGGCCACGATGTCGTCGCCAAGGTCTCGGTGACCGGCTCGGTGCCAACCGGCCGCAAAGTGCTGTCGCTCGCCGGCTCGAAGATGAAGCACGCGACGATGGAGCTCGGCGGCAAGTCGCCGCTGATCGTCTTCGAAGACGCCAACCTCGAAAACGCCATCGGCGGCGCGATGCTCGGCAATTTCTATTCGACCGGCCAGATCTGCTCCAACGGCACGCGGGTCTTCGTGCAGAGTAGCATCCATGACCGTTTTGTCGAGAGGCTGACCGAACGGACGAAGAAAATCCGCATCGGCGATCCGCTCGATCCGGACACGCAGATGGGGCCGCTGGTCTCGAAGGCGCAGCACGACAAGGTGGTCTCTTACATCGAGGCCGGCAAGCAGGATGGCGCGGTGCTCGCCTGCGGCGGCAACGTGCCTTCGCTGCAGGGTTTTCAGGGCGGCTTCTTCGTCGAGCCGACGGTGTTCACCGGTGTCGTCGACACGATGCGCATCGCCCGCGAGGAGATTTTCGGGCCGGTCATGAGCGTGCTGAAATTCGACAGCGAGGACGAGGTGATCGATCGCGCCAACGATACCGAATTCGGCCTCGCCGCTGGCGTGTTCACCCGCGACCTGGCGCGCGCCCATCGTGTCATCGCCGAACTGCAGGCCGGCATCTGCTGGATCAACGCCTACAATCTGACGCCGGTCGAAATCCCCTTCGGCGGCTTCAAGCAGTCCGGCATCGGCCGCGAGAATTCGCTCGCGGCACTGGCGCTTTATTCGCAGCTGAAGTCGGTCTACGTCGAGACGGGTGATGTCGCCAGCCCGTACTGATCCTTGGGCGCCGTGCCGTCCAGATACTGCGTCAGCGCGCATACGAGATGATAGAAGATGCTGGCCGGCACCTCGCTCGCCAAGGAGCGGCCACGCTCGTCGATGCGGTCGATCCACAGGCCGAGCGGTGCCGGATTGATGTGCCAGCGGAACAGCCGGCCGACACGCGCCTCGATTTCCGGCTTCAGGTCGGGACCGCCCGAACCGTCCAGCGCGATCGCCGCCTTGATCGCTTCGGCCTGCGGCCAGCTGCGCGAGACGCGGTCGAGCGGCAGTCCTTGCCGCGAGACGGCGCCGTAGGCGAGGCCCGTGGCGCGGTTCAGGCCATTGGCAATCGCCGACGCGTAAAGCTTCCGGGCAAGGCCGGTCAAGCCGCTCTGGCCGCTGCGGCCGGCGAAGTCGACCAGCAGCGAGGCCCATTCGAAATGATGGCCGGGTTCGGTCCACGTGCCCTTCCCGCCAGGGGCCGGCCGCCATTCATGGTCGAAATACTCACCCAGCGTCCAGCTTTCCGGGTCGAAGAAATGGCTGCGAAATAGATCGACGATGCGCGCGGCGCGACGAAGATAGGCGCGCTCGCCGGTCGCCTGATGCCAGGCCAGGAATGCCTCGAGCAGATGCATGTGCGGGTTGGAGCGGCGCTCGCCCTCGCCGCTCGAGGTCTCGCGGAAGCCGGTCAGGCGTTCGTCCTCGAGATGCGCGTCGATGAACGCAAAGGTCTCCTGGCCAAGCCGCAACGCATCGGGATTGCCGCACATATGGGCATGCGCCAGCGCCAGGAGCACGCAGGAATGGTCATAGGCATCCTCGGCGGCGTCGGCGACGGTGCCGTCGACGTTGAGCGTGCGTACCCAGCCGCCATTGTCGGTACGTCCGTGCCTGGCCATGAATTCGAGGCCGTGGCTGATCAGCCGATCGGCAGGGCCGTTCCAGCCGCGCGCCTTGGCAACGGCGAAGGCGTAGATCTGCCTGGCCTGCGTGCGCATGCGCTTGGGTTTCATCAGCGGGGCGGCATCGAAGCCGAGCGCCTCGTGGAACCCGCCGTGGCGCTCATCGACGCCGACCGTCGACCACAACGGCACCGTCTCCTCGAACAGCCAATGGTGCACGCGGCGCTGCCACGCGCCGCTTTCGATGACGCGGTCGTCGGCGGGCGTGAACCTGGTCTCAAGGCGGCCGCTTTTTTCGAGCTGCTCGACGATCTTCTTGACGTTCTGGCTGTGACTGACCGGAGCAACGAAAGTGGCGTCGGCGGTCGACACGATGGCGACGTCCTTCAGGCCTATGGCCGACAGCAGGCGGCCGTCGCTGCGGATATAGGAGTTCTCGCAATCGATGGCGACGACATCGCCGACGATGACATTGCCCTGCGTGTCGGAGGGGCCGACGTCGAGCAGCGATTGCCAGGAGCCGAGATCGTTCCAGCGAAAGCCGGCCGGCACCATGGCGATGCCGCTGGCGCGCTCCATGATCGCATAGTCGATCGATGTCGATGGGATGGCGGCATAGAGATCCAGAGGCATGTAGAGGCCGGAAAGATCCGATGTCGCAGCCTGGTAGGCAGCCTCTGTGGCACTCCAGATGTCGGGCTGGAAGGCCATGAACGCGTCGCGCATGGCACTGGCGCGAAACAGGAAGATGCCGGTGTTCCAGTAGAAATTGCCGGCCTCGAGATAGCTCTGCGCCGTGGCGAGATCGGGTTTTTCGACGAAACGCGAGACATCGCAGATGCCATCGCGCTCGCCGGCCACCTCGATGTAGCCGTAACCGGTCTCGGGTTGGGCGGGCTTGATGCCGAACACCACCAGCCTGCCTTGGCGCGCGGCCGCCGTGCCGGCCTCGATGCTCCGCCAGAATTGCTGTGGGGTCGCGATCTCATGATCGGACGGCACCACCAGCACCAGGCTGTCGCCGAATTCCGACAGCGTGCGCAGGCTTGCCAAGGCGACGGCCGCGGCGGTGTTGCGTCCGGTCGGCTCGAACAGCGGGCCGCCGCCGGAAAGCTCGTGACCGGCAATGTCGGCATGGACGCGGTCGGCATGCCTTTCCGAGGCAATCAGGAAAACCGGCGTTTCGCCTTCCGGCCGCGCGGTGAGCCGGCGCAGCGTCTTGGCCAGCATTGAGCCGTCGCCGGAGAAATCATGGAACTGCTTGGGATTGTCCTCGCGCGACAACGGCCACAGCCGCGAGCCGACGCCGCCGCTCATCACAAAACTGACGATCCGTTCGGTCATGAAAACAAGCCTCGTGCTCAAAAGGTCTGATTGTAGGCGCCGACTTCGGGGCTGCGGCGCAGCACCGCATCGACGGCTTCGAACATCTGCCGGCGCCGCTCGGACGATACCGGGCTCTCCACCACCACCACAAGCTCCGGCTTGTTCGATGATGCCCGCACCAACCCCCATGTACCATCCTCCGCCACGACCCTGACGCCGTTGACGGTGATCAGTTCGGCGATCTTCTGGCCGGCGAAGACCGTGCCCTCGTCCTTCATCTTGCGAAAATCGCCTACGACCCGCTCGACGACGCCGTATTTGAGCTCGTCGGCGCAGTGTGGCGACATGGTCGGCGTGCCGAAGGTCAGCGGCAGATCGCGATAGAGGTCGGCCATGCTGCTTTGCGGGCTGCGATCCAGCATCTGGCATATGGCGATGGCCGTGACCAGGCCATCGTCATAGCCGCGGCCGATCGGCGGATTGAAGAAGAAATGGCCCGATTTTTCGAAACCGGCGGCGGCGCCGAGTTCGGCGACGCGCCGCTTGATATAGGAGTGACCGGTTTTCCAATAGTCGGTGACCGTGCCATTTTCCCGCAGCACCTTGTCCGTCATGAACAATCCGGTCGACTTGACGTCGACGACGAAAGTCGAGCCGGGATAGAGGTGCGAAATGTCGCGCGCCAGCATGACGCCAACCTTGTCGGCGAAAATCTCGTTGCCTTCATTGTCGACCACGCCGCAGCGATCGCCGTCGCCGTCGAAGCCTAGCCCGACATCGGCGCCCGTTTCCAGCACCTTGTCGCGAATGGCGTGCAGCATCAGCATGTCTTCGGGGTTGGGATTGTAATTGGGGAACGTATGATCGAGCTCGACGTCGAGCGGGATCACCTCGCAGCCGATCCTTTCCAGTGCCTCGGGAGCGAAAGCCCCGGCGGTGCCGTTGCCGCAGGCGGCCACCACCTTGAGCTTCCTCGAGATACCCTTTCCCGCTGTCAGATCGTCAAGGTAGGTTTTGCGGAAGTCCGCAACGAAGTCATAGGAGCCGCCACCGACAAGATCGAAATCGCCTGAGAGCACGATCGCCTTCAACGCGCTCATCTCCTCCGGACCAAAAGTCAGCGGGCGCGCCGCGCCCATCTTGACGCCGGTCCAGCCATTCTCGTTGTGCGAGGCAGTGACCATGGCGACGGAGGGCGTGTCGAGCGCGAACTGGGCGAAATAAGCCATCGGCGACAGAGCAAGCCCGACATCCTTGACCCGTGCGCCGGCCGCCATCAGCCCGGAAACCAGGGCCAGCTTTATGGCAAGCGAATAGGAGCGGAAATCGTGACCGGTGACGATGTCGGGTCCGGCACCCAGGCGACGGATCAGCGTGCCGAGCCCCATGCCGAGCGCCTGGACGCCGATCAGATTGAGTTCCGGCGTTTCGTTCGAGCCGGGATGGCCGAACCACCAGCGCGCATCATATTCGCGAAACCCGGACGGCTTGATCAGCGCCGAGGTTTCAAACTCAAAAGTGTTTGGTCTGACATCGCTAACGATCTTCATCGACAAGGCTGCAAACTCCAGGCGGCTGAATCAGGTGCTTCGAGGCAAGTGGACGGTTACCCAGATGCCCTTTAAGCCGTGTTTGTGCGACAGGAAACTGAAACCTGTATGACGTGGCGGCGAAAGCGAAAGAAATGCGACAGAAGCGCTGCCATTGGCGCTTGCAGTAACCAAACGCGGCGGCTATAAGCCCGCGGTCTGGTCACGGAGTGTAGCGCAGCCTGGTAGCGCACATCGTTCGGGACGATGGGGTCGCAGGTTCAAATCCTGCCACTCCGACCAGAAAAAACAGCGGCTTAGCTGTTTTTGTTCCCGAAACAACCACCATCCGCCGCAGTTCTGACCGATCGCGCTATGCGCTCAGGCGAAATCGCGTCACGTCGATGGCCGCGGCCATCAGTGTCTGCGTATAGGTTGCCTGCGGATTGCTGAAGATCGCCTCGGCCGGTCCCTCCTCGACGATCTTGCCCTGCTTCATGACGATGATGTAGTCGGCCATGGCGCGCACGACGGCGAGATCGTGGCTGATGAACAGATAGGACAGTTCGTGATCGGCCTGCAGCTTGCGCAGCAATTCGACGATCTGCTTCTGCACGGAGCGGTCCAGCGCCGAGGTCGGCTCGTCCAGCACCACCACTTTAGGCTTGAGTATCATGGCGCGCGCAATGGCGATGCGCTGCCGCTGGCCGCCGGAGAATTCGTGCGGATAGCGGTTGCGCGTGTTGGGGTCGAGCCCGACTTCGAGCAAGGCATCGACCGCGCGGAGATCGCGCTGCCTGCCCGACAGATTGGGCTCGTGGACGAGGAGCCCCTCGGTGATGATCTGGCCGACGGTCATGCGTGGCGACAGCGAGCCGAATGGATCCTGGAAGACCAGCTGTAATTCGCGCCGCAGCGGCCGCATCGCCTGGCGGTCGGCGTGGGAAATGTCGCGGTCACCAAGCCGGATGATACCGTCGCTGGGCAGGAGCCGCAGCAAGGCGCGGCCGAGCGTCGATTTCCCCGAGCCGGATTCGCCGACGATGCCGATCGTCTGGTTGCGCTTCAGCCGTATCGAAATGCGATCGACGGCGCGCAGCAGCAGCGGCTCGCCGCCAAGAAATCCGCCGCCGATCTTGAAGGTCACCTCGACGTTCCTGCCTTCAAGCAGGACAGGGGCATTCGGAGGCGGCGGCGCCTTGGTGCCGGTCGGTTCGGCGGCAAGCAGCATCTTGGTGTAGCCGTGCTGCGGGTTGGCGAAGATCGCTTCCGCCTCGCCCTCCTCGACCACCTCGCCATAGCGCATCACATAGACCCGATCGGCAAAGCGCCGGACGATGCCGAGATCGTGGGTGATGAAGACGATCGCCATGCCGAGCTTGCGCTGCAATTCGGCGAGCAGCATGAGGATCTGCGCCTGGATGGTGACGTCGAGCGCGGTCGTCGGCTCGTCGGCGATCAGTATGTCGGGGTCGTTGGCCAGCGCCATGGCGATCATGACGCGCTGGCGCTGACCGCCCGACAACTCGTGCGGATAGGATTTCATCCGCCGCTCCGGATCGGGAATATGGACCAGCCGCAGCAGCTTGAGCGCCTCCTCGCGCGCCGCGGCGGCGCCAAGTCCGCGATGCTTGCGGATCGGCTCGATCAGCTGGTTGCCGATCGAATAGAGCGGGTCTAGCGACGTCATCGGCTCCTGGAAGATCATGCTGATCTTGCGGCCGCGGATCTTGTTGAGCTCGGGTTTGCTCAAGGTCAAAAGATTGCGGCCGCGATAATCGACTGTGCCGGTGGCTTCGCCGTTCGAGGCGAGCAGGCTCATCGCCGCCATCATCGTCTGGCTCTTGCCGGAACCGGATTCGCCGACGACGGCGACGGTCTCGCCTGATTTGACGTGGATATTGATGCCCTTCACCGCCTCCACCACACCGTCGAGGGTGCGGAAGCGGACCCGAAGGTCCTTGACGCTGAGGATGGTTTCGGAAGCGGCCATCTCAACGATCCTTCGGGTCGAGCGCATCGCGCAGCCCATCGCCGACGAAATTCAGCGCGAACAGCGTGGAGACGAGAAAGAAGGCCGGGAAAAGAAGCAGCCAGTTGGCCGAGCCGATGTTCTGGGCGCCAACCGAGATCAGCACGCCCCAGCTGGTCATCGGCTCCTGGACGCCAAGCCCGAGGAACGACAAAAAACTCTCCAGGATAATGACCTGCGGCACCAGCAGCGTCATGTAGATCACCACCGGCCCGAGCAAATTGGGGATCACATGGCGCAGCAGAATGCCGCGCTGGCCGACGCCCATCGCTTCCGCCGCCTGGACATATTCCTGCCGGCGGATCGACAGCGCTTGTCCGCGCACGATGCGCGCCATGTCGAGCCACAGCACCGCGCCGACCGCCAGGAACATCAGCACGAAGTTCCTGCCGAAGAACACCACCAGCATGATGACGAAGAAGATGAACGGCAAAGAATAAAGCACGTCGACGACACGCATCATCACCTCATCGACCCTGCCGCCGGCAAGGCCGGCGCTGGCGCCGTAGAGCACGCCGATGACCACGGCCACAATGCCGGCAAGCAGACCGATGGCCAGCGATATGCGCCCGGCCATCAGCGTTCGGGACAGGAGATCGCGGCCGGTATTGTCGGTGCCGAACAGGAAATATTGCTGCTTGATCGAGGCACTCATCACCATTTCGAGACCGTCCGGCGATTTGCTCTCGATCTTTGTGTCATCAAAGGTATCGGAACGATCAAGGTAGCGAATGTTGCGGTCATCGATCGGCTTGGACGATTTGACGGTAACGAACACACGGCTGTCCTCCTGCCGCCACTCCTTGATGTCGACGCGCATACGCCTGATCGCCTCATCGAGAGCGCCTTCGATCATGTCGGCCTTCGGATAGGCGGAGAAGCTCGGCGGCGTACGGACATAGTCGGCATAGATGGTGGTGTATTGGTGCGGCACGAGATAGGGCCCAAACACGCTGATGACGGCGATGAAGACAAGATAATAGAGGCTGAACATGGCCGCGCGATTGGCCTTGAGGCGCGCCCAGGCGTCACCCCACAGGGACCGGCCGACGACCGGTGCGGCAACTGCGATATCAGTCATAGCGCACCCTCGGATCGACGACCCCATAGAGGACGTCGACGATCAGGTTGAAGACAATGGTGAAGAGCGCGATGACCACCACCGTCCCCATCACCAGAGTGTAGTCGCGGTTGAGTGCAGCAACGACAAAATGGCGGCCGATGCCCGGGATAGAGAAGATGGTCTCGACGATGACCGAGCCGGTGAGAAGGGCTGCGGCTGCCGGACCGGTGAAGGAGACGATCGGCAGGATGGCGCCGCGCAGCGCATGCTTGACGACGACCGACCAGTCGGACAGGCCGAGAGCGCGCGCGGTGCGGATGTGATGCGAGTGCAGCGATTCGATCATCGAGCCGCGCATCAATCGGGCGACGATGGCGATCTGCGGAAGAGCGAGCGTCAGCACCGGGCCGACCTTATTGATGAGGGCTCCATCGCCCCAGCCGCCGATCGGCAGCAGCTTCCAGGTCAATCCGAATGCAAGCTGGATCACCGGCGCGATGACGAAGGTTGGAATGGTGCTGCCGGCGGTCGCCAGCGCGATCACCGAATAGTCGGCAAGCTTGTTCTGGTTGAGCGCGGCAACACTGCCGAGCACGCTGCCGAGGAGCAGCGCCAGAATGAGCGCCGAAGCGCCGAGCTGGATTGAGATCGGCAGGCCCTCCTTGAACAACTCGCCGACGGTGAAATCCGGCATGTTGTAGCTGGGGCCGAAATTGCCGCGCAGAAGATTGCCGAGATAGTGGACGTACTGCAACCAGAGCGGATCGTTGAGGCCGAACTGAGCTTCGAGATTGGCCCTGATCTCGGGGCTCAGGCCCCGCTCCTGGTTGAACGGGCCGCCCGGCGCGACGCGTATCAGGAAGAACGCCATGGTCACGATGACGAACAGCGTCGGAATGGCGGTCAGAAGCCGCCGGAATACGTAACGCAGCATCGGTGCCCCGCTTGATCCAGAACAACGCGCGTCCAGCTGGACGATTGCGCTCTAGCCTTCAAATCTTCGCATCGGCTTTCCGGAAATCGATCCGATTCACGGAGGTCCGATGCGACGGCAAGCCACCGCGCATTCGATGCGCGGTGGCCCGGCCAGGGATCAGTCCTTGCTGATGAAGCGGGACGGATGGATGTCCATCACATTGTCGTCGAAGCCATGCAACTTCGAGGAAACGATATCGTGGTAGCTGTAATAGAGAAGCGGGATCTCGCCGACGTCATCGATGAGGATGCGCTCGGCCTCGGCGAGTTCCTTCATGCGTTCTGCAGGGTTGCCGCCGGCGGCCGCCGCCTTGTCCATCGCCGCCTCGTATTTTGGGCTGTTGTAGACCGAATAGTTGTTGCCGCTGGCTTTGCGGGAGATGCCGAGGAAGGTTTCGGGATCCTTGTAGTCGGCAATCCAGGCGGCGCGCGCCACGTCATAGTCACCCTTCTGCTCGAGGAAGGAGTAGTGGGTCTTGGTGTCGGTATTGAGGAGTGTTATCTCGACGCCAAGCGGCTTCAGCTGTTCCTGAATGGCGACCGCTGTGTTCTTGTGGTTCTCCGAAGTGTTGTAGCGGATCTGCATTTTCAGCGGATGCTCGGGTGTATAGCCGAGTTTCTCGAGGATCTTCTTGGCAGCGTCCTCGCGGTCGATCTGCGGCATGTCGGCGTATTTGGCCATTGCCGGCGTATAGCCCTCGATGCCGGGAGGCACCATGGAATAGCCGGGCAGCATCGAATTCTGCCAGACTTTCTCCGCCAGGAAGTCGCGATCGATCGCCATCGAGATGGCGTTGCGCAGCTCGACATTATCCCACGGCGCCTTATCGGTCTTGATCGCATAATAGTAGATGCCGAGATATGGCCCGACACGGACCTGGTCGCCGAATTTGGTTTTGAGATCGGCGAGTTGTTCGGTCGGCAGGTCGCCGTAACTGTCGAGTTCGCCCGCCTCGAAACGCTTCATCGCCGACGAGCGATCCTCGGTCGGGATGTAGTTGACGACGTCGAACTTGACGCTCGCGGCGTCCCAGAATTTCGGATTCTTGACCAGCTTCAAATGGTCGTTGGGAATCCACTCCGCCGCTGTAAAGGCCCCGTTGGAGACCAGCTTGCCTGCCTTGATCCAGTCGGCGCCAAGCTTTTCGATAGACGCCTTGTTAACAGGATAGGTCGCCTGATGGGTCAGCATCTCCAGGAAGTACGGCGTTGGCGCCTTCAGCGTGACTTCGAGGGTATTTGCGTCAATCGCCTTGACGCCCATATCCTCCGGCTTGCCCTTCTTGGTATTGACCTCCTCCGCATTCTTGACGGGATAGAGCATGGAAGCGTATTCGGCAGCGGTGGCCGGATCTTCCAGCCGACGGAAGGAATAGACGAAGTCGTCCGCCGTCACCGGGCTGCCATCCGACCAGAGGCCGTCCTTGCGCAGCTTGAAGGTGTAGACCTTGCCGTCGTCGGACACCGTCCAGCTTTCGGCGGCGCCCGGAATGAGGTTCGTCTTCTGGTCATGCATGACCAGTCCCTGGAACAGGTCGCGTATGATATCGGCTTCGTAGACCGTCGAGGTCTTGTGCGGATCGAGCGTCTCCGCTTCGGCGGCGGCTCCGCGGTTGTAGACGGTCTCGGCGAAAGCCGGCGTGTAGAACGTACCGGCGGCCAAGACCATGGTCGTGGCGAGTACCGTCGCCTTCAGCACATGTTTCAGCATGGAGTTCTCCCTAATGACGTCGCCCTTCGGCCACGTCTCTAAGTGTTGACGCCCCGAAACCGATTGGTTGGTTCCTTTCGAGCGCGCAGCCGGTTCCCTTTTCCGGCAGCTGGTGGCCAAACAGTAACGTGGAGATTTTTTATTTCAACAGACTCTCGGGGTCACCCAAAGTAAGGGGGCCGGGGCAGTCGTTTTGCGGGCGGCCAATCAATGGTCGAAACCATGAGTTTGACTGGGTTTCCCGGCCAGAACGCCGATCTGGGAAATAATCTGGCCGATCATTTCAGTTTACCGGAATGTATTAATTGGTTCTTAGGCAACCAAGGGTTACAAACTTCGATGGGATCGGCACATCGACCTTGGGTTCCAACGGGCAAGGGCAATGAACAAGATAGACAGTAATACTGTCGCATTGAAGCGTAAAATATTGCGCCAAGTACGGACGAATCTACGCAAAATTGGAGAAGAGTCCGGAACTTCCGCGGTCGAGTTCGCCCTGCTTTCCCCAATCTTTATCCTTCTTTTGCTCGGAATGGTTGCATATGGTATCTATTTTGGTGCAAGCAACTCCTTGCAGCAAATCGCCGCCGATGCCGCCCGCACCGCAATTGCCGGATTGAATCAAACCGAGCGCCAGGCGCTGGTGGCGAGTTTCGTCAAAAACAATGCCAGTGGATACCCGTTCGTCGATTCCGGCAAGCTGACCTATCAGGCGACGGACAGCACGGCCGACGGAAATCAGTTCGTCGTGTCGATCCAGTACGATGCCAGCAACCTGCCGATCTGGAACCTGTTGCCCAGCCTTGCGATGCCGCAAACCACGATCTCACGCAGGTCGACCATCAGGATTGGAGGCATTTGAAATGTCGCAGTTCTTGCTGAGGGGCATCGGGCGGATCGCTCGCTCGATGGTTGGCGACGAGAAGGCGAACTTTGCCGTCATGACGGCGCTGATAGCACCGTTCGCGCTGGGGTTGGCGGCCTTCGCTGTCGACGAAGGTTCGATCTACACGGAGCGCAGGGAAGCCCAGGCGATGACCGATCTGGCGGCGATCACCGCGGCGTCGAACATCAACAATATGGAAGCCGCGGCGGTAACCACGCTCAGTGACAACCGAATGCCCGGCATCATTGTTCAAAAGGCAGGTCAGACAATCGTTCCCACGGTTGGCAAAACCGTCGTGTCGGTCACCGGCGGCCGATACTCAGCGGCGTCCTCCGTTGGTGTCGACAAGCGCTTCGAAGCCGGCAAAACGCCTTACAACGCCGTTCGCGTCACTCTGCGAAAAATCCCCGCCCGGTATTTCGCCAGTTCGCTCATCCCTACTCCGGTTGTCGGCACCGAAGCCATTGCCAGTGTGACCCCGCAAGCGATGTTCTCGGTCGGGTCCAGGCTCCTCAGCGTCAATGGCGGCATCCTCAACGCGCTTCTCAGCAAGTTGCTGGGCGCCAACATTTCGCTCAGCGTCATGGACTACAACGCGCTGATCTCGGCCGATGTAAACGTGCTTTCGTTCGTCGATGCCCTTGCCGTACAGTTGCAACTGACAGGTGTCAGCTATTCCGACGTGCTGGCGTCAAAAGCGACGGTAGGCCAGATCGCGACCGCCATGGCCAATGCGTCCGGGTCGGGCAGCGCCAGCAAACTTGTGCTGCAGACGATCGCGTCGAGGGCCACCAACACGGTCAAGATACCCCTCAGTCATCTTATCGATCTTGGCTCGATCGGTAAGCTCGGCCTCGGACAAAAGTCTCCCGACTTTTCCGTCGACGCAAGCGCGATGGGCATGCTGGGTGCCGCCGCCTCGCTGGCCAATGGCTCAAACCAGGTCCAGGTCGATCTCGGCGCCACTATTCCGGGACTTACCTCCACCACGCTCGCCATCGCCATCGGTGAACCGATGCAATACTCACCCTGGCTGGCCGTCGGGGAAAAAGGCACCGTGGTGCGCACCGCGCAGACGCGCATCAAGCTGGTCACCACAGTGGGCATCGGCAATTCCAATCTCGGCGGCGGCATCAGCCTGCTGTCCGTCAACCTGCCTCTGCATGTCGAAGTCGCCTATGCGGAAGCCAAGCTAACCGACATCAGCTGCCCGACGGGCCGGCCGGATAGCATCAAGGTTTCGATCGCCGCGCAGCCTGGCGTGGCCTCGCTGCACCTTGCCACCAGCGACGCCGACAACAACCCATCGGCCTTCGCCGATTTCAGCAATCCGCAATCGTTCTCCGATGCCACGATTGCCCAGGTAAGCGTGAAGCTTCTGCTGCTTACCCTCAATCTGCTCGATGTGAAGGGTTCTTCATCACTTGCCATCACCAACAACGATCCGACCACATTGACGTTCGACAGCACCGATATCGCCAACAAGACGATAAAAACTGTCGCCACAAAAAACCTGACGCAATCACTCACGACATCGCTGGTCAGCGGCCTCTCGCTCTCGGTCAATGCACTGGGCCTCGGGCTGGACGTGACGGCCCTGCTCGGAACGGTGAAGCCGGCGGTGGTAACGGTTCTGAACGGCGTGACGGCGCCGGTCGACGAACTGGTCTATAACGTGCTTGCAGCTGTCGGCGTGCATGTCGGCGAGGCCGATGTGCGGGTTGTCGGCGCGACTTGCGGGCGCTCCGTGCTCGTTCAATGAGATAATGAAATAGAGCTCAGCCGATCCGGCCGAGGAAGCAGCCCAGCGGCGGCAGCGACAGAGTTCTTTCCTGCAAGACGCCGGCAGCACCGCCAAGGTCTATCGGCCCTATCGCTTCCAGATCCGGTGGCAATTGCCAGCCGGCCGGCTCGTCGGCGAAATTGAAGACACAGAGCAGCTTTTCGTCACCGCCTTCGCGAATGAAAGCAAGGACGTCGCCTTCGGCATCGAGGAACCGGATCGAGCCTCGAACCAGCGCCGGATGCTGCTTGCGCAAGGCCAGCATCGCCCGGTAGCTCGCCAGGACGGAGGTTTGCTCGCCATCCTGGACGTCGACCGCCCGGGCGCGATGGCTTGCCGGGACCGGAAGCCACGGCTTGCCCGTCGAAAAGCCGGCATTGTCGGCGCCAGCCTCCCAGACCATCGGCGTTCGGCACCCATCCCGGCCCTTGATTGCCGGCCAGAAGCGGATGCCGAAAGGATCGCGCAAATCCTCGAACGGCAGTTCGGCCTCCTCCAGCCCGAGTTCTTCGCCCTGGTAGAGGCAGATCGATCCGCGCAGGCAAGAAAGCAGCACGATCGAGAATTTCGCCACCCTGTCCGGATCGCCGCCCGGCCTTGTCCATCGACTGACATGGCGCACGACATCGTGGTTGGAGAACGCCCAGCAAACCCAGCCGTCGAACACCGTACTCTCGAAGGCCTCGACACAGCCACGCACATGCGACGCCGAGAATTGCGGGCCGAGCAGGTCGAACGTGTAGGACATTTGGAGCTTGTCGCCACCGCCGGTATAGGCGGCGAGTGTCTGCAAGGAACGAGTTTCGTCGCCAATCTCGCCGACAGCGACGCGGCCTTCATATTCGTCAAGCAAGGCCCGGAAGCGCCTGAGGAAAGCAAGGTTTTCCGGCTGGCTCTTGTCGAACAGATGCTCCTGATAGAGATAGGGGCTGGTTGCCGTATTGGTGCCGGCGACGCTTTCCGCCAAAGGCGGGTTGCTGCGCAGCCAGCGGTCGTGGACGTAATAGTTGACCGTATCCAGCCGGAAACCGTCGACGCCGCGCTCGAGCCAGAACCGCACCGTTTCCAGCAAGGCGTCCTGCACCTGCGGGTTGTGGAAATTCAGGTCCGGCTGCGAGGCGAGGAAATTGTGCAGGTAATATTGCCTGCGCGTTGCGTCCCATTCCCAGGCCGGGCCGCCGAAAAGCGACAGCCAGTTGTTGGGGGCGGTGCCGTCGGGCTTCGCATCGGCCCAGACGTACCAGTCGGCCTTGGGGTTGTCGCGGCTCGTGCGGCTTTCGACGAACCATTCGTGCCGATCCGACGAGTGCGACAAGACCTGATCGATGATCACCTTCAGGCCGAGCCGGTGTGCCTCGGCAACCAGCGCGTCGAAATCCTCTGATGTGCCGAACATCGGATCGACGGCGCAGTAATCCGAAACGTCGTAGCCCATATCGGCCATTGGCGACTTGAAGAAAGGCGACAGCCAAACCGCGTCGACACCCAGCGATGCGACATGGGCCAGCCTCGAGGTGATGCCGCGGAGATCGCCGCTGCCGTCGCCTGTCGTATCCTGGAAGGAGCGCGGGTAGATCTGACAGATGACGCAGCCGCGCCACCATTCGGCATTGTCAGCCATCATGGCTCTCCCCTGCGCCCGCCCGCGCTGTCCTGCTTTCGATCATGAACAGGACCGTTCGCCCAGGCACCGGCCGCGAGATATCGCTACTATCCGGTTCGATAGCTGGGCGCCAAAGAAAACCCGCCCGTTCCGGCAGCGTGAACATGCAGGCCCGGCGGTCGCCGTTGATGATCACCGCAAGGCGACTGTTCTCACCGCTCCCGAGAACCAGGACCAGCCGGTGCCGCCTGGCATCGTGCCAGGCGGCCTCGTCGAGCGGCATGCCGGTTTCCGTCAGCCAGGCTACGTCTGGGATTTCCGAGCCCGCAGGCGGTTCTCCGGTCAGGAACGTTGTGTCCAAGAGCGCCGGCACGACACGACGCATCCTGGCGAGCAGAGCCGTATGGTGCTCGAGCGCCAGGTCGCGCCCGGCCCAGTCGAGCCAGGTGATGTCATTGTCCTGCGCGTAGGCGTTGTTGTTGCCGCGCTGCGTGCGGCCGAACTCGTCGCCGGCCGTCAGCATGATCGTGCCGCGCGAGGCAAAGAGCGTCGCCAGCAGCGCGCACTGGTCATCGAAACGGGCCGTAACGATTGACTGGTCGCCGGTCTCGCCCTCGAGGCCATTGTTCCAGGACAGGTTGTCGTCGTGACCATCGCGGTTCTGTTCGCCATTGGCCTCATTGTGCTTGTGCTCATAGGCAACGATATCAGCCAGCGTCATGCCGTCATGCGCGGCGATGAAGTTGATGCTGCGGCTCATTGTCTGGCCTGGTTTGGCAAAGACATCGGACGAACCAGCAAGCCGCGTCGCCAAGGCACCGACAATGCCGCCGTCGCCGCGCCAGAAACGGCGGATATCGTCACGGCATTTGTCGTTCCATTCGAGGAAGGGCGGCGGAAAATTGCCGAGCTGATAGCCATCCGGTCCGATATCCCAAGGCTCGGCGATCAGCACCCGGTCGCCAAGAACAGGATCTTTGCGAATGGCGTTCAGCAGCGGCGCATCGGCGTCGAAAACGCCGTCGACCCGACCCAGAACGGGCGCCAGATCGAAGCGGAAACCGTCGACGCCGGCATGGCGGACAAAGTGACGAAGCGTGTCGAGAACCATTTCCCGGACGACTTGATGATCGCACGCAACCGTATTGCCGGTTCCGGTGTCATTGACCAGAGCGCCGTCCGGCTCGTGCCGATAATAGGCGCGGCTGTCGAGGCCGCGCAGCGACAATGTCGGGCCGAGCCGGTCGCTTTCGCCGGTGTGGTTGAACACAAGGTCGAGAATGGTGCCGATGCCGGCCTCGCGCAGCGCGGCGACCGTTCCGCGCAACTCGGCCAGACCGCCGGGCGCCAGTCGCGGATCGAGCGCCATGAAGGTCACGGGATTATAACCCCAGGCGTTGCGCAGACCGAGCGGCGGTAAATGCCGTTCGTCGATCGATGCAGTCACCGGCATCAACTCAATGGCTGCCACGCCGAGTTTTTGCAGATGCTCGACAACGAGGGGGTGAGCGAGCGCTCCAATGGTGCCGCGTTGCTTCTCGGGAATGTCCGAATGCAGCTTTGTGAAGGCGCGTACCGGCACTTCGTAGATGAGGCCGCCGGACCGAAACAGAGGCGGCAAGGCAGGCAAGGGTTCCGGCAAGGCGCCAGCAATGGCCTTCGGCATCAGCGACGCCGTGTCGGCCCCCGCGCCACGGCGGGCGGCTAGCCGGCCGTCATAGGCATAGGGCCTGTCGATCTCGACGGCATAGGGATCGGCCAGCAGCTTGTCGGGATCGAACCAGAGACCGTGTTCCGGCGCGTAGTCGCCATCGGCGCGGAACCCGTATCGGGTGCCGGCGGCGAGACCGGCAACAAAAAGTGCGTGGACGCCCTCGCCTTCCGACTGGAGTTCCAGCCGGTCGATTTCGCGGTTGCCGTGTTCGTCGAAAATCGAGACCCAGATGCGCCGAGCCGACGAGGACCATGCGGCGAAGCGGATACCTTCCTTGGTGATAGTTGCGCCGAGTTGGCTCACGCGCGCTCACAGCAGCAGGTCGTAGACAGTTTGAGGCGTTGCCATAGCTCCCCCTTCTCCCCTTGTGGGGGAAGGTGTCGCCGACGGATGAGGGGTGCTCCAGCTTGGCACCCACGGCGATCCGTCCAACACCCCTCAACCGTCTCGGCGCTACGCGCCGATCCACCGCTCGGGGGCGAGCGACGGGTCTCGCCCCGTCCTTCGGACCCCACAAGGGGAGAAGGAAAGGCGCGCCGCTCTAGGCTCACGTAATCACGCTCGGCTTGGCGCGGCCGGTATGGCTGAGAATCCCGGCAATGTCGTCGGCCGCCACGATCAGATCGGCAAGTGCCTCCTGGGTGTCGAGATCGTGGCGGTTCTTGTCCGGCTCGTAGCGCTCGACATAAAGCCGCAGCGTCGCGCCCGAGGTGCCGGTGCCGGACAGGCGGAAGACGACGCGTGAGCCGCCTTCGAACAACACCCTGATGCCCTGGTTCTTGCTGACCGAGCCGTCGACCGGATCGTGATAGGCGAAATCATCGGCGCTGGCGATCGTCATGCCGCGCACGCTGGTGCCAGGCAGCGAGCCGAGCTTGGCGCGCAGCTCGTCGACAAGCGCGTTGGCACGATCGATCTCGACCTCCTCGTAGTCGTGGCGCGAATAATAGTTACGGCCATAGGCCGCCCAATGCTGGGTGACGATCTGCTTGGCGCTTTCGCCGCGCACGGCAAGGATGTTGAGCCATAAAAGCACAGCCCACAGGCCGTCCTTTTCGCGGACATGGTTGGAGCCGGTCCCCGCACTCTCCTCGCCGCAGATCGTTGCCATGCCGGCATCGAGCAGATTGCCGAAAAATTTCCAGCCGGTCGGCGTCTCGTAGATGCCGATGCCGAGCTTTTCGGCGACCCGGTCGGCAGCACCGCTGGTCGGCATCGAGCGGGCGATGCCTTTCAGCCCGGCCTTGTAGCCCGGCGCCAGATGGGCGTTGGCGGCGAGCATCGCCACCGAATCAGACGGGGTGATGAAAATTCCCTTGCCGATGATCAGGTTGCGGTCGCCGTCGCCATCTGAGGCGGCGCCAAAGTCTGGCGCATCCGGCCCCATCATCTCGTCGTAGAGGTGTTTTGCATGCACCAGATTGGGATCGGGATGATGGCCGCCGAAATCCGGCAGCGGAATGAAATTGCGGGCGGTGCCGTTGGGCGCGCCGAGCCGGTTTTCGAGGATCTCCTTGGCGTAGGGGCCGGTCACCGCATGCATGGCGTCGAAGCGCATGCGGAAGCCCGACTTGAACAGCGCCCGCAATGCGTCGAAATCGAACAGGCTTTCCATCAGTTCGGCATAGTCGGCGACAGGATCGATGATTTCGACGGTCATGTCCCCCGTCTTGACCGTGCCGATCGTGTCGATGTCGACCTGCCCGATATCGGCGATCTTGAAGCTTGAAATCGCCTTGGTTTTTTCGAAGATCGCGTCGGTCAGCTTTTCCGGCGCCGGGCCGCCATTGCCGGCATTGTACTTGATGCCGAAATCCTCATGCGGGCCACCCGGATTGTGGCTAGCCGACAGGATGATGCCGCCAAAGGTCTTGTATTTGCGGATGACATGCGAAGCGGCCGGCGTCGACAAGATGCCGCCCTGCCCGACCATCACCTTGCCGAAGCCGTTTGCCGCGGCCATGGCGATGGCCTTCTGGATGACCTCGCGGTTATAGAAGCGGCCGTCGCCGCCGATCACCAGGGTTTTGCCCTCGAACCCGTCCAGCGCATCGAAGATCGACTGGATGAAGTTCTCGGCATAGTGCTCCTGCTGGAACACCGGGACTTTCTTGCGCAGCCCGGAGGTGCCGGGCTTCTGGTCGGGATGGGGTTTGGTGGCGACGGTGCGGATCATCAGTCAGGCAGCCCTTTTCGAAAGCAGCAAGCGATAGTGTTGGACATATTTTTCGGCGCTTTTGTCCCACGAAACGTCGGCCTTCATGCCTTGCCGCTGCATCGACGTCCACACTGCGGGATTGGCATGCGCCTCGACAAGGCGGCGGACGGCGTGCAGCAAGGCGGCGGCATTGGCGGGCGCAAACTGGAAACCGGTCGCAACGCCGGCAGAGATGGCGGCTTCGTTGGCATCGATGATCGTGTCGGCAAGGCCCCCGGTACGGGCGACGACCGGCACGCAGCCATAGCGCAGGCCGTAAAGCTGTGTCAGCCCGCAAGGTTCGAAGCGCGATGGGATAATGATTGCGTCGCAGCCGCCCTGCATGGTGTGGGAGAGCCCCTCGTCATAGCCGACGACGACGCCGATGCGACCGCGATTGCGGGCTGCGGCGGCAAGCAATGCGCCTTCGAGCCCGGCATCGCCGGAGCCGAGGATCGCCAGCCGCGCACCTCTTGCAACGATGCCGTCGACGGCCGCCGCCAATATGTCCATGCCCTTTTGCCAGGTCAAACGGCTGATGACGCAGACGATCGGGCTGTCATCGCGATCGAGGCTGAAGCGGTCCTCGACCGCGGCCTTGTTGGGCATTCGCGCCTTAAGCGTCTTTGCCGTGTAGTTGGAGACCAGATGCTTGTCGGTTTCCGGGTTCCATATCTCGGTATCGATGCCGTTGACGATGCCATGGAGATCGACGGAGCGCATGTTGATCAGGCCGTCGAGGCCCATGCCGAATTCAGGCAAGCGGATTTCCTGCGCATAGGTCGGGCTGACCGTGGTGATCGCCCAGGCGGCCTGCAGGCCGGCCTTGAGGAAGCCGACGCCGCCGTAATATTCGACGCCGTCGAGCGCCATCGCCGCTGCCGGCAGGCCAAGCTCGCCAAAAATGCCGGCGCCGAACTGACCCTGGAAGGCGAGGTTGTGCACGGTGATCATCGACGGCGTGCCGACCGCCTTGCCGTAGCGCATGTAGGCGAGCGACATTGCCGACTGCCAGTCATGGGCATGGACGATATCGGGCAGGTAGCCCGAGATGGAGCCCCCGGCGATGTCACCGCCTACCTGGCTCAAGGCAGCGAACCGCCGCCAATTGTCCGGCCAGTCGGCGCCGGCCGCGTTGCCGTATGGACCGCCGGGGCGGTCGAAAAGATGCGGCGCGTCGAGCACGAACAGGTCGAGGCCGGCGATCTGGACGGCGTGCACCGACGCCTTGCCGCCCTGCAGCAGCGGATATTGCTGAACCGCCTTCTTTTTCTTGAAGGCGCCCATCACCTGCGGGTAGCCGGGGACGAGCGTGCGCATGGTGACGCCCTTGCCGGCCAATGCCATGGGCAAGGCGCCGGTCACGTCGGCGAGCCCGCCCGTCTTGACCAGCGGAAAGATCTCGGGCGCCACCGACAGAACCTGCATGCACTACGATCCCAGCCTGTTGATCATGTCCTGCGTGACGAGGCAGATGCCTTTTTCCGAAACGCGGAAACGCTTGGCGTCGAGGACAGGATCCTCGCCGACCACCAGCCCCTCCGGGATCCTGACGCCGTGATCGATGACCACGCGCTTCAGCCTGGCGTTGCGGCCGACATGGACGTCCGGCAGCATGACGACCTCCTCCAGCGTCGAATAGGAATTGATGCGCGCGCCGGTGAAGATCAGGCTTCGCTTCAGCGAAGCGCCCGAAACGATGCAATCGCCCGACACGAGAGACGACACGGCCGACCCGCGGCGGCCATCCTCGTCATGCACGAACTTTGCCGGCGGCTTCAACTCGGCATAAGTCCAGATCGGCCAGTCGCGGTCGTAAAGGTCGAGTTCCGGCGTGATGTCGGTCAGGTCGATATTGGCCTCCCAATAGGCGTCGACCGTTCCGACGTCGCGCCAATAGGCCTCGTTCTCGGCGGTCGAGCGCACGCAGGATTTGGCGAAGCGATGGGCGATCGCCTTTCCGTGCTCGACGATGTAGGGGATGATGTCCTTGCCGAAGTCGCGGCTCGAGCCGGGCTCCGCCGCATCGCGACGCAATTGCTCCATCAGGAACTTGGTCTTGAACACATAGATGCCCATCGAGGCCAGCGCAAAATCCGGCTTGTCGGGAATGCCTGGCGGATCGGCGGGCTTTTCGATGAAGGAGATAATGGTGTCCTTGGGATCGACATGCATGACGCCGAAGCCGGTGGCTTCCATGCGCGGCACTTCGAGGCAGCCGACGGTGACATCGGCGCCGGCCTCGACATGCTGGCGCAGCATCATTTCGTAGTCCATCTTGTAGACGTGGTCGCCGGCCAGGATGACCATGTATTCCGGCCCATAGGCCTCGATGATGTCGATGTTCTGGTAAACGGCGTCGGCGGTGCCCTCGTACCATTGCGTTTCCGACACACGCTGGCTGGCCGGCAGGATATCGAAACTCTCGTTGCGCTCGGGCCGCAGGAAGTTCCAACCGCGCTGCAGGTGGCGGATCAGCGAATGCGCCTTGTACTGGGTGGCGACGCCGAGGCGGCGGATACCGGAATTGAGCGCATTGGACAGCGCGAAATCGATGATGCGGGTCTTGCCGCCGAAATAGACCGCCGGCTTGGCCCGGCGGTCGGTCAGTTCCTTGAGCCGGCTGCCACGGCCGCCGGCCAGCACATAAGCCATGGCGTCGCGTGCCAGCGGCTGTGTTCGTTTTATTTCAGCCATTCCTATCCTCCCAGGTTAGATGCTCCAGACATAGCTCAGTCCGGGACGAATTCGAGCATGATCGTCGACAGCGGCGGCAAAAGCATCGTCGCCGAAATGCCTCCTCCTTCCGCCTGAGCCTCGACGCCGCCGCTATTGCCCTTGCCGGAACCGCCATAATCCGTGGCATCGGTGTTGATGATCTCGCGCCATTTTCCGGCGTGCGGCAACGGCACGCGGTAATTGTCGCGCGGCACCGGCGTGAAATTGGAAATGACCGCGACCGGGTTGCCGCCCCGCGCGCTGCGCAGCCAGGCAAATACTGAGTTCGCGCTGTCGTCGACGATCAGCCAGGAAAAGCCCTCCGGCTCGCAGTCGCGGGCATGCAGCGCGGGGCGCGAGCGGTAGAGATAGTTGAGATCGCGCACCGTCTGCCAGACGCCGCGGTGGAGCCGGAAATCGAGCAGGTTCCAGTCGAGCGCGCGCCCCTCGCTCCACTCGCGGCGCTGTGCGAACTCCTGGCCCATGAACAACAGCTTCTTGCCGGGATAACCCCACATGAACGCGTAATAGGCGCGCAGCGTCGCGAATTTCTGCCAGTCGTCGCCGGCCATCTTGTTGAGCAGCGTGCCCTTGCCGTGCACCACTTCGTCATGGGACAGCGGCAGCACGAAATTCTCGCTGAAGGCGTAGACCAGACCGAAGGTGATGTCGTTGTGGTGATGCTTGCGGAAGATCGGCTCCTTGGAGAAATACTCCAAAGTGTCATGCATGAAGCCCATGTTCCATTTAAAACCGAAGCCCAGTCCGCCTTCATGCACCGGCTGCGAGACTTTCGGCCACGAGGTCGATTCCTCGGCGATGGTCATCACACCTGGATGGTGGCCGTAGACCTCCTTGTTCATACGCTGCAGGAAGCTGACCGCTTCGAGGTTCTCCCGCCCGCCCTTCTCGTTGGGAATCCATTCACCGGCCTTGCGCGAATAATCGAGATAAAGCATCGAGGCGACCGCATCGACGCGCAGTCCGTCGACGTGATATTTCTCGGCCCAGAACAGCGCATTGTTGACCAGGAACGAAATCACTTCGCGGCGCCCAAAATTATAGATCGCGGTGTTCCAGTCGGGATGGAAGCCCTTGCGCGGATCGGCATGTTCGTAGAGCGCGGTACCGTCGAACTTTGCCAGACCGTGTTCGTCAACCGGGAAATGCGCCGGCACCCAGTCGAGGATGACGCCGATGCCTGCACGGTGGGCGCCGTCGACGAAGCGGGCAAAACCGTCCGGATCGCCAAAGCGGGCAGTCGGCGCATAAAGACCCGTCGTCTGGTAGCCCCAGGACGGGTCATAAGGGTGTTCGGAGATCGGCATGAATTCAATGTGGGTAAAACCGGTCTCGACCACGTAAGGGATCAGCCTGTCGGCGAGTTCATCCCACGACAGGAAGCTGCCGTCGTCGTGAAGCCGCCATGACCCGGCATGGACCTCGTAGATCGATACGGCTTCGCGCCTGTGGTCGGCATTGCGCCAGTAGTTCCGGTGCGCCTCGTCACCCCATTCATGCGCCGGCGGCAATGCCGTCACCGAGGCGGTGGCCGGGCGCAGTTCGGACTTGAAGGCGAACGGATCGGCTTTGAGCGGCAATCTCACGCCATCCGGCCCGATGATTTCATACTTATACGGGCGGCCAGCGCCGATGTCGGGAATGAACAGCTCCCAGATGCCGGTGTCGCGGCGGACGCGCATGGTATGCCTGCGGCCGTCCCACTCGTTGAAGTCGCCGACCACCGAGACGCGCCTTGCATTGGGCGCCCACACCGCAAAATGCACACCCGATGCACCTTCATGGTCGATGAGATGGGCGCCGAGCTTGTCGAACAGCCTGAGATGCGACCCTTCGGCGATGTAATAATCGTCCATCGGGCCGAGCACGGGACCGAAGGAATATGGATCGGTCAGCCACCAGTCACCGCCGGAATTCCTGGCGTGATAGCGCAGCGGCTGGCGTTTGCGCAGCGACAGTTTGCCTTCGAAGAAACCGCGGTCGTCGCGTCTCGACAGCTCGCCGGCCTTCTTGCCGGTCAGCGTATAGGCGGTGACGAACTCGGCATGAGGGACGAAGCAGCGGGCGACAAAGCCCTTTCCCGCCTCATGCACGCCAAGCACGGCAAACGGATCGCCGTGCGTGCCGGCGACAATCGCCGCGACATCGCCGGCTGGCGCCAGTCCGTCCGGCCCGCTTGTCGCAACGGTCGCGCGCGGCTTGCTCATCAGGCAGTGACCCTCCCCGGGCACCAAGTGTATGTTTCTAGTGGAGTTTTGAATTCGACATTCGCATGCCGCCTTACCCTCCAAGGGATGCGAGGGTCAAATCCACTCCACTAGGACCACATTGTTCGTGGCCTCATGCAATCATATCAGGCGGGCACGTGCCATATGTCTTTCGCATATTGGCGGATCGTTCGATCGGACGAGAACCAGCCGACGCGCGCGACATTGCGGATGGCTCTGGCGTACCAGTCCGGGCTGTTGCGCCAGATGGCATCGACGTCGCGCTGGGTGGCGGCGTAGGCATCGAAATCCGCGGCGACCATGAACCAGTCGCTCTGGTAAAGACCGTTGATCAGGTCGCGATAACGGTCCGGATCGTCAGGTGAAAAGACTCCGGATGAAACCGCGGCCAGCGCCTGCGCCAATTCAGGCGATCCCTCGATCACAGCGCGCGGATCGTAACCATTGTTGCGTCGCTCGGCGACCTCATCGGTGGTCAGGCCGAAGATGAAGATATTGTCGTCGCCCACGCATTCCTTGATCTCGACATTGGCGCCGTCGAGCGTGCCGATGGTCAGCGCGCCGTTCAGCGCGAACTTCATGTTGCCGGTGCCGGACGCTTCCATGCCGGCGGTCGATATCTGCTCCGAAAGATCGGCGGCCGGCATCATGATCTCGGCCAGGCTGACATTGTAGTTCGGCACGAATACCACTTTCAGCAAGCCGCGCACCGCCGGGTCGCGGTTGATGACCCGGGCGACGTCATTGGCAAGTTTGATGATCAGCTTGGCGTTGTGATAGCTGGGCGCCGCCTTGCCGCCGAAGAATTTGACGCGAGGCATCCAGTCGCGCTCCGGATGCGAGCGGATCTGGTCGTAAAGCGCGACCGCTTCGAGAATGTTCAAGAGCTGGCGCTTGTATTCGTGGATGCGCTTGACCTGGATGTCGAACAGCGCCGATGGGTCGACCTTGATGCCGAGCCGGTCGGCAACGAGCTTGGCAAGCCTCGCCTTGTTCGCCCGTTTGACGGCGGCGAACTTGTCGCGGAAGGCTGCGTCCTCAGCGAAAGGATCAAGCCGCTTTATCTCGTCGATGTCGTCGAGGAAGCCGTCGCCAATCGCCTCTCGGGTGAGTGCAGTGAGGCCGGGATTGCACTGTATCAGCCAGCGCCGCGGTGTGATCCCGTTGGTCTTGTTGTTGATGCGATCCGGGTAGAGCCTGTGGAGGTCGGCAAACACCGTCTCCTTCATCAATTCTGTATGCAGTGCCGACACGCCGTTGATCGAGTGCGAGCCGACAAAGGCCAGATTGCCCATACGCACGCGGCGATCGCCATTTTCCTGGATCAGCGAGATGCGGCTGATCTGCTCGTCCGAGAACTGGTCGGAGGCGCGCGCCTCGAGCAGCACCTCGGCGTTGATGGCGTAGACGATCTGCATGTGGCGCGGCAACAGCCGCTCGAACAGCGGCACGGGCCAGCTTTCCAGCGCTTCGGGAAGGAGCGTGTGGTTGGTGTAGCCGAAGGTGCGCTTGGTGATGCTCCAGGCCTGGTCGAAATCCATGCCGTGGACATCCATCAACAGGCGCATCAGCTCGGCTACGGCGATCGCCGGATGGGTGTCGTTGAGATGGATCGCCGCCTTGTCGGGCAGCGATTGCAGGTCGCCATACTGGCTGAGATGACGCTGGACGATGTCCTGCAGCGAGGCGGTGGAGAAGAAATACTCCTGCCTGAGCCGCAACTCCTGGCCCGCCTTGTGGGAATCGGCCGGGTAAAGGACGCGCGACAACGCATCGGCCTTGTTGCTTTCGGCGAGCGCGCCGATGTGATCGCCGGCGTTGAACTTGTCGAGCAGGATCGGGTCGACCGGCATGCCGGACCACAGACGCAGCGTGTTGACGCGGTTGGCCCGCCAGCCGACAACCGGCGTATCATAGGCGACTGCCAGAACATGTTCGGTCGGCTTCCAGACGTGGCGCTCGAGCCGGCCGTCCTTCGACGTGACCGATTCTACCGAGCCGCCGAAGCCGACCTCGAAGGAGCGTTCGCGGCGCTCGAACTCCCAGGGATTGCCGTGATCGAGCCATGTCTCGGGCAGCTCCACCTGCCAGCCGTCATGGATCTCCTGCCGAAACATGCCGTTGGCGTAGCGGATGCCGTAGCCATGCGCGGGGATATTGACGGTCGCCATGCTTTCCATGAAGCAGGCGGCGAGCCGGCCAAGACCGCCATTGCCAAGGGCAGCGTCCGGTTCGAGCGCAGCAATGATGTCGAGGTCGACGCCAAGCGACGACAGCGCCTCGCGCATATTGTCCATCAGGCCGAGATTGGAGAAGGCATCGCGCATCAGGCGGCCGATGAGGAATTCCAGTGACAGGTAGTAGACGCGCTTTTCCTGCTGGGCGTAGGCCTCTTGGGTCGCCTGCATCCAGTGATCGACTATGCGGTCGCGTACAACCTTGATCGAGGCGGTGAGCCAATCGTACTGGGTTGCAACGTTGGTGCCCTTGCCGACCCTGTATTTGAGGGCTTGCAAGACTTCCTCGGCGAGCGTCTTGGGATCCGGGTTTTTGAGCGTGGGCAGAGGAGCTTCGGTTGTCATCGCGCGCGTCATGCTGCCTCTCGTGACGTTGCCAGGATCATGCGGCTTTCACCATCTCTGCCAATGCTAGTGCATCCCACCGGATGTTCAATCGATTCGGGTGATCGCAAGCGGGGTTGCCCTGCGGCAATTTGGCCGTGAAACACCGCGTTGGGCGCCCTCCGCGACGGGCCTCAAGTTCTTGCTCAGGCCGCCAGCGCCGCTTCCGGCGGCACCTTGGCGCCGGTCATGAAGGCGACCGCGTCGGACATCGTATACTGCTTCGGATCGATGACGCAGAGGCGACGGCCGAGCCGGTGAATGTGGATGCGGTCCGCCACCTCGAAAACATGCGGCATGTTGTGTGAAATCAGCACGATCGGCAGGCCACGCCGTTTGACGTCGAGGATCAGTTCGAGCACGCGGCGGCTCTCCTTGACGCCGAGCGCGGCCGTCGGCTCATCCATGATGACCATCTTCGAGCCGAAGGCGGCGGCACGCGCCACCGCCACGCCTTGGCGCTGGCCGCCCGAAAGCGTTTCCACCGCCTGGCTGATGTTCTGGATCGTCATCAGGCCAAGCTCGGTGAGCTTGTCGCGGGCACGCTTTTCCATCGCCGGACGGTCGAGCATGCGCAGCCATTCACCGAGGAACCCCGGCTTGCGGATCTCCCGGCCGAGGAACATGTTGTCGGCGATCGACAGCGCCGGCGACAGCGCCAGGTTCTGGTAGACGGTCTCGATGCCGGCCTCGCGGGCCTCCATCGGCGATTTGAAGGCAATGGGCTTGCCTTCAAGCCGTATCTCACCTTCGTCCGGGGTGACCGCTCCGGAAATGGCTTTGATAAGCGATGACTTGCCGGCGCCGTTGTCGCCAATGACAGCAAGGATTTCCCCCGGATAGAGGTCGAAGTCTGCGCTGTCGAGAGCGGTGACGCGGCCGTAGCGCTTGACCAGGCTGCGCGCGGTAAGGATCGGTTCGTGAATCTGGTTCATGCCGAGATCTTCCTGATCCACTGGTCGATACCAACAGCGATGATGATAAGGGCTCCGACGGACAATTGCGTCCATTGCGGGTCTGTCCCCCAAAGCCTGAGGCCGAGCGCGAACACGCCGACGATCAGCGCACCGAAGATGGTCCCGAGGATGGAGCCGCGGCCGCCGAACAGCGAAGTGCCGCCGATCACCACGGCGGTAATCGAATTGATGTTCTCGAACTGCCCGGCCTGCGGCGAGACCGATCCGATGCGTCCGATCAGGGCCCAGCCGGCGATGGCGCAAATGATACCAGTCAGCGTGTAGACCGCGACCAGCATCCGGCTGACGCGCACACCCGACAGCTCCGCGGCCTCCGGGTCGTCTCCGACCGCATAGACATGCCGGCCCCACGCGGTGTGATTGAGCACGTACCAGGCAATTGCCGCCATGATCAGCACCAACAGCACGCCATAGGTGAAGACGGCGCCGCCGATCCTGAACGATCCGCCGAAAAACTGCAGCAGCGGCGCCGTCGTCTCGAGATCCTGGCTGCGGATGGTCTCGTTACCGGAATAGATGAAGTTGATGGCAGCGTAGATCGACCAGGTGCCGAGCGTCACGATGAAGGGCGGCAGTTTCACCCAGGCGATGAGAATGCCGTTGATCAAGCCGCAAATCGCGCCGACAAGCAGCCCGACGGCAACGGCCACCGGCGCTGGGACACCGTAGTGCATGGCAAACTGGCCCATGACGACCGAGCTCAGCACCATGATGGCGCCGACGGACAGGTCGATGCCGGCGGTGAGCACCAC
Source organism: Mesorhizobium sp. M0698 (assembly GCF_040320455.1). Classification (NCBI taxonomy): domain Bacteria; kingdom Pseudomonadati; phylum Pseudomonadota; class Alphaproteobacteria; order Hyphomicrobiales; family Phyllobacteriaceae; genus Mesorhizobium; species Mesorhizobium sp. M0698. The sequence goes on from NZ_JAMYPQ010000005.1 coordinate 307,665, forward strand.
CAGTGTCTGCGCGATGCCGACCATGCCGGTTATCGCCACCTGCTGGAGGATCAGGGTGAGGGTGAAAGGAGAAAAGAAGCGTCCGCCGACGACGACTGCGAACAGAGCCACCGAGATGATCAGGATGATCAGCGGCACCATGGCAGGGCTTTTGTGCAAGCGGTGTTGGATGCTCTCCAGCGTCGAGCGGGAATGCGTCTCGAATGAAGCGACGCTGGTGTCGCTAGTGGCCAGGACCGTCTCGAATTCCTGCGGTCCCTTGCTCCTGGTTGTTTCGACGCTCAAGTCGACCTCCCGCCTGTGATGTGGAGCGGCCGAAACCGCTCCACATTCTCTATTGTTCTTTTGAAGTTGAGCCGATCAGGGGATCAAATCAACCCCAGCACTTGCTGAGGCCTTGCTTCGTGTCGATGGATTCGATGCCGGCGGCAGGCTTGTCGGTGATCAGCGTCACGCCGGTGTTGTAGAAGTTCAGACCGGGCGACGGCTCAGGCTTCTTGCCGCTGTCGGCAAAGGTCTTAATCGCCTCGATGCCGAGCGAGGCCATGAGCAGTGGATATTGCTGTGAAGTGGCGCCGATCACGCCCTCGGCAACGTTCTTGACACCCGGGCAGCCGCCATCGACCGAGACAATCAGGACGTCCTTCTCCTTGCCGACGGCCTTCAGCGCCTGGTAGGCGCCCGCGGCCGCAGGTTCGTTGATGGTGTAGACGACGTTGATATCCGGATCCTTCTGCAGGCAATTCTCCATGGCAGTGTGCCCGCCATCCTCATTGCCGCTCGACAGATCGTGACAGACATTGCGTGCGTCGGTTTCGTCGCCGATCTTGTTGGGGTCGCCGAGGTCGATGCCGAAGCCCTTCATGAAGCCTTGATCACGCTGCACGTCGACAGAGGGCTGGCTGGCGATAAGATCCATGTAGGCGATGTGCGCGTCCTTGGCCTTGTCGCCCAAGGTGGCCTTTGCCCAGGAGCCGATAAGCTCGCCGGCCTTGAAATTGTCGGTCGCAAACGTCGCATCCGCGGCGTCGGCAGGCTCGAGCTGGGTGTCCAGAGCGATCACCAGCACCCCTGCATCACGCGCCTTCTTCACCGCCGGCACGATGGCCGCAGTGTCGGTGGCGGTGATCAAAATGCCCTTGGCGCCGTCGGCGATGCAGGATTCGATCGCCGCAACCTGGCCCTCATTGTCACCTTCCGCCTTGCCGGCGTAGGCCTTCAGATCGACACCAATTTCCTTGGCTTTCGCGGCGGCACCTTCCTTCATCTTGACGAAGAAGGGATTGGTGTCGGTCTTGGTGATCAAGCAGGCGCCGACCCCGGCGGCCGATGCCGTTGACGCAAAGGCCATCAGGCTCAGTCCGGCCGCGGCAAACACGGTGGATTTCAACAGTTTTGACGTGGTCACGATTTTCCTCCCATGGAACCTTTTAGGATGCCGGCCAACCGGCACCTGCAGCGCGTCCGACGAAATCTCCCAGTGTCGACGCCGATCTCAAGAGACACCAGTCCGCCAGCACTGTCAATAATTAAATCACTCTTATTTATTATTGACATCGCAGGATTGTTCACCCACTCTAGACCAAAAGCATTGAGGGGAAACGACGGGAGGAACAGGGGTGGAGACCGGCGTTACGAGGCACGGTTCGCCCGATGCGGCCGAAAGCCGTCTGCACCGCGGCACCAATCAAAGCGGCATGCGGGACCACAATGAGCGGCTGGTGCTGTCGCTGGTGCGTCAGCACGGCAGCCTGGCCAAATCCGATATTGCGCGCATGACGGGCCTTTCGGCGCAGACAGTGTCCGTCATCATGCGCGAGCTGGAGGAGGACGACCTGCTCGTCCGCCAGGCGCCGTTGCGCGGCAAGATCGGCCAGCCCTCGATACCCATGGCGCTCAATCCCGACGGCGCCTATTTCATCGGCCTGAAGATCGGCCGCCGCAGCGCCGAGCTGGTGCTGATCGATTTCCTCGGCAATGTGCGCTCGATGCTGCAGCATTCGTACCGCTATCCGGCGCCGCGCGAGACGGTGGAATTCGTCACGAGCGGCATGAAGAAGATGCGCGGCGAACTCACCCCTGCGCAGGACAAACGCATCGCCGGGCTTGGCATCGCCATGCCGTTCGAATTGTGGAACTGGGCCGATACCGCCGGCGCGCCGCGTGAAATCATGGACGAATGGCGCCATCGCGACATCCGCGCCGACATCCAGGCGCAATGCGAATTTCCAGTCTATCTGCAGAACGATGCCACCTCGGCCTGCGGCGCCGAGCTCGTGTTCGGCCACGCGGCGGGCGCGGCGCGCGATTTCGTCTATTTCTACATCGGCGCCTTTGCCGGCGGCGGCATCGTGCTGAACGGCCGGCTGTTTGGCGGCCCAACCGGCAATGCCGGCGCGCTGGGCTCAATGCCGGTGCCCGGGCCTGACGGCAAGCCGACGCAGTTGATTGACGTGGCGTCGATCGCCATGCTGGAGAAGGCGCTCAACGCACGCGGCGTCGAGGCCTCGCATCTGTGGACATCACCGGGGGACTGGGGCGAGATCGGTGCCGAGCTCGACGACTGGATCGCCAGCGCTTCGCAGGCGCTCGCTTATGCCATTGTGGCGGCGTCCTCTGTCATCGATTTCGAAGCGGCGGTGATCGACGGATGGATGCCGCTCGGCGTGCGCCGGCGGCTTGTCGATGCTGTCATCGAAGCCATCGGCAGGATCGACGGCGAAGGCCTGAGGCTGCCGGCCGTTCGCGAGGGAACGGTCGGCATCCATGCGCGGGCGCTGGGTGGCGCCAGCCTGCCGCTGTCGGAGCGCTTCCTCATCGGCTCGACCACGATTTCCCGGAGCTTCTGAGCATGCTGATCGGTATCCCGGCGCTGCTCGGCCCGGAGCTTCTGGCGATGTTGCGCGCCATGGGACATGGCGACGAGATCGCGCTGGTCGACGGCAACTACCCGGCCGAACAGCAGGCACAGCGGCTGATCCGCGCCGACGGTCATCATCTCGCCCCGGTGCTCGATGCGGTATTGAGCGTATTGCCTGTCGACGACGCCGTGCCGCAGGCGCTGTTTCGCGCCTCGGCCAAAGGCGATCCCCTGCTCGCCGATCCGGTTCACCATGAGATGGAAGCGATCTGCGCCAGGCGTGCGCCGGGCCGCAAGGTGGTTGCGCTTGCCGGCGCTGACTTCTATGCACGGGTCAAGGCCGCGCACGCGATCGTCGCGACGAGCGAGCCGCGGCTTTATGCCAACATCATCATTCGCAAGGGCGTGATCTATCCGCCGGAAAGCAAGACTTCATGATCCTCTGCTGCGGCGAAGCCCTGATCGACATGCTGCCGCGCACCACGACCGAGGGCGAGCCGGCCTTTGCGCCTTATGTCGGCGGTGCCGTCTTCAACTCGGCCATTGCGCTCGGCCGGCTCGGCGCGCCGGCCGGCTTCTTCTCCGGCCTGTCGTCGGATCTGTTCGGCGGCCAGTTCAGGGAGGCACTGGGGGCCAGCAAGGTCAGCTCGACCTATGCGCACACTTCGCCGCGGCCGACCACGCTCGCCTTCGTGCGGCTCAGCAACGGCCAGGCGACCTACACCTTCTACGACGAGAACACCGCCGGGCGCATGCTGACCATCGAGGACTTGCCGGAAGTCGGCAGCGAGATCGAGGCCATGCTGTTCGGCGCCATCAGCCTGATCTCGGAGCCGGCCGGATCGGCCTATGAAGAGTTCATGCGACGCGAGCATGAGCGCCGCGTGATGATGCTCGACCCCAACATCCGGCCAAACTTCATTCCCGACAAAGCCAAGCACCTCAGGCGCATCCGCAACATGATGGCGATGGCCGACATCGTGAAACTGTCGGACGAGGATCTGAACTGGTTCGGCGAAGCCGGCTCGCATGAGGACGTCGTCCGCAACTGGCTGGATCGCGGCCCGAAGCTGATCGTCGTCACCCACGGCAGCGAGGGGGCGGTCGGTTACAGCAGCCAGCACCGCGTCACGGTCGTGCCGGACAAGGTCGAGGTGGTCGATACGGTCGGCGCCGGCGACACGTTCAATGCCGGCATCCTCGCCTCCTTACACGAGCAGGGCCTGCTGTCGAAGACGGCAATCGCCAGTTTGCCGGAAGACGCCATCCAAAAGGCGCTGACGCTCGGCGCCAAGGCCGCGGCGGTGACGGTATCGCGGGCCGGCGCCAACCCGCCATGGCGGCATGAAATCGCCTGACCGGCTGGTGCGCAGCCCATGGACTGCTCACCGGCGATCACTTTATGTTTCGTCCAGCCTGGCGGGCGGGATGCGAAGCCTGTATCAGGCCGGCCGAAGCCCGGATTTCCCCGCGTTTAAGAGGGCAGATCGGAAATCAGAGGTAACAGGCTGCGACACTTGAGCAATTCAGGGTTTTGCCCTGCGGCTTTCTCGGCCGTGCCAAGTCTGCTACCAGCGGCCGGTTATCTGGCTAAAACCGTTTGAGGCCGACATGCAGTTCATCGATCTTGGCGCGCAGCGCGAACGCATCCGCGACAGGCTGAAAGCGGCAATCGACCGCGTTGTCGACGAAGGCCGCTATATTCTCGGACCTCAGGTCACCGAATTCGAAAACAAGCTCGCCGCCTATATCGGCACCAAGCATGTGGTCGCTTGCGCCAACGGCACCGATGCGCTGCTGCTGCCGCTGTTTGCCGCCGGCATCGGCCCGGGCGACGCGGTGTTCGTGCCGAGCTTCACCTTCGCCGCCACGGCCGAAGTGGTGGCGCTGACCAAGGCCGAACCGGTGTTCGTCGATGTCGATGCCGACAGCTACAATATCGACATCGCCAGCCTCGAGGCGGCAATCGCCATGATCAAGGCGGAGGGCCGGCTGAGGCCGAAGGCAATCATTCCCGTCGACCTGTTCGGCCTCGCCGCCGATTACGAGGCGATCATGGCCATCGCCGATCGCGAAGGCCTGATGGTCATCGAGGATGCGGCGCAGGCGACCGGCGGCTCGGCTCACGGCAAGATGTGCGGCTCGTTCGGCACCGTCGGCTCGACCAGCTTCTATCCGGCAAAGCCGCTCGGCTGCTATGGCGACGGCGGTGCGATGTTCACCAATGACGATGCGCTGGCCGAACAGCTGCGCTCGTTCGCCTTTCACGGAAAGGGCGAAACGCAATACGACAATGTCCGCGTCGGCATCAATTCAAGGCTCGACACGCTGCAGGCGGCGATCCTGATCGAGAAGCTGGCCATCCTCGAGGACGAGATGGTGGCGCGGCAAGCGGTCGCCAATCGCTATGCCGAAGGTCTCGGCGATATCGTCAAGGCGGCGCGCAATCTGGGCGGCGGCCGCTCGGCCTGGGCGCAATACGCCATCGAAACGCCGAAACGCGACGGGCTCAAGGCACATCTCGGTGAAAAGGGCATTCCGTCGGTTATCTACTATGTGAAACCGCTGCACAGCCAGATTGCCTATCGCGATTATCCGCGCACGCCGACCGGCCTTGCCGTTTCGGAAGAGTTGCCGAAGCGCATCCTGTGCCTGCCGATGCATCCCTATCTGAGCGAGGCTGACCAGGACCGGATCATCGAAACGATCCGTAACTATATCGGCTCGAATTCGGCGCATGTAGCGGCGGCATAAATTCGAAAGTATCGAAGCGTGGTCGCGGAATACATCGACGAGTTCATCATGTTCTGCGCCGGGTTGTGGATGGCTGGCGTCGGCTTCGGATTTCTCTCGAATCCCTCTCAAGCTCGCCCGGGCCAACAGCAGGCATGGTGGACCAACTTTGGAACGCATTTTAAATGGATGGGGCCGCTGTTGATCATCATCGCGATAGTGCTCGCGTTCGCGGCACCTTCCTAGCGGACCCTGTTCGGCGGGCTATTCACGAGTTTGGTGTGATCAGCTTGAGCGACGGAAAGTAGGTACGGTAGCGGCCAACGTCGCGCGTGAGTAGCGGCAGCCCATTGACGGCGGCATGAGCACCGATGAAGAAATCAGGCAGCACGCCGGTGCGCAATCCCCCCGATCTCCGGTACTGCGTAAAAACCTTTCCCGCGAGGAACAGTGCTGCCCGTGGCATAGGAGCCACTTCGAGACCAGCTTCATCAACAAAGGCGTCGAGATCCTCGATGCGCTCGTATCGGACGGCAAGCTCTGCATAGACAGCATCGTTGATCAATAACGGGCCATTCAGGCTTTGCGCCTCAAGCTGGGCGATCGACCAATCCGCCCAGTTCGGATCGTCCGTAACAAGATCAAGCAGAACGTTGGTGTCGACTAGCGTCACACGTCGCCACGCGTCAGTGCCATGATCGCGGCGGTACCGAGGCCCTTGCCGGCATGGCCGCGCAATTTCGCGAAGCGGCTCGCGGGCTGCTTCTTGTCACTCCGCGTAATCACGACGCTGCCGTCATCGGCGCGGCGGAAATCGACTCCGCTGCCCGGAACAATCCCAAGCAGTTCGCGAACCGACTTTGGGATGGTCACCTGTCCCTTGGCTGTGACTTTGGTGGTCATGTTCACACCTCGGTAATACCAACAGCCAACAAGGTATTACCGGTCATGGTGGATTTCAACCGCTATATCCACATTCATCCCGCCATTCGCGATCACACGTTCGCCTTCAGAATTGCCAAAACTCCTCCCCTGCCCTTCTCCACAAATCTGCCGGAGCGGCTTTGAAGATTGCCGTCAGGGCGGATTTTTGGGATGCTTTGCTCCGCGCCGAAACATAATCTGCATCTGTTTCCCTCTAGGCCGGCTCTCTCATGAAGAAGATTGGTTTTCTCTCGTTTGGGCACTGGACGCCCTCGTCACAATCGCAGACGCGAACGGCATCCGACGCGCTTTTGCAGTCCATCGACCTGGCCGTCGCCGCCGAGGAACTGGGTGCGGACGGCGCGTATTTCCGCGTGCATCACTTCGCCCGCCAACTCGCCTCGCCCTTCCCGCTGCTGGCGGCGGTTGGGGCGAAGACCAGCCGAATCGAGATCGGCACGGCGGTCATCGACATGCGCTATGAGAACCCGCTCTACATGGCCGAGGACGCTGGCGCAGCCGATCTGATCGCCGGAGGGCGTCTGCAGCTGGGCATCAGCCGCGGCTCGCCGGAGCAGGTGATCGACGGATGGCGCTACTTCGGCTATGCCCCGCAAGAGGGCGAGAGCGATGCCGACATGGCCCGCAGACACACCGGAGTGCTGCTCGAAGTGTTGCTGGGCAAAGGCTTTGCGCAGCCCAATCCGCGGCCGATGTTTCCCAACCCGCCCGGCCTGCTTCGCGTTGAACCACACTCGGAGGGCCTGCGCGACCGCATCTGGTGGGGCGCCGCCACCAACGCCACGGCGGAATGGGCGGCGAAGCTGGGGATGAACCTGCAAAGCTCCACGCTCAAATTCGACGAAGGCGGAAAGCCGTTTCACATCCAGCAGGCCGAACAGATCCGGGCTTTTCGTGAGGCCTGGAAGACGGCCGGACACACGCGCGAGCCGCGGGTGTCGGTCAGCCGGAGCATTTTTGCCTTGGTCGACGATCGCGACCGCGCCTATTTCGGCGGCAATGAGAGCGGAGATCAGTTCGGTTACATCGAGGCAGACAGGCGCGCCGTCTTCGGCCGCTCCTACGCCGCCGAGCCGGACGTGCTCATCGAACAGCTAAAGGGCGACGAAGCCATTGTGGAGGCCGATACGCTGCTGCTTACCGTTCCTAACCAGCTCGGCGTCGACTACAACGCCCATGTCATCGAGGCGATCCTGACCCATGTCGCTCCGGGCTTGGGCTGGCGCTGACGCGACTTATTGGAAGCACCACGGCCATCGATACGATGCTTGCGTTCTTGCGGTCTCACGACTGCTCGCCGTCCGCCCGTTTGAGCATCGCACATGCGCGACTGATCCGTTGCAGCGCTGTGGCGTTGGCCAGCACCGCGTACAGCGCCAACCCTCCCACCAGAATCCACGGCGAAGCGACCCCCATGGCGGTTGCGACCCCGTCGGCGGCGAGCAGCACGCAAATGAATACCAGACGTTCCATCCGCTCGAAGAAATCCGGCCACCCGTAGTTTTCGACAGGGATTTCCAGCGCCGTCCGCGCCTTGGCATAGCTCGTGAGAATGCCGCCGGCGAACGCGAACATTGCGATCGCCCACAGATCGGCGACCCAGCCTATTGCCGCAAAGACCGCCAGTTCCTGGTACCGGTCGACCATTGCGTCGAAATAGCCACCGGCCTTGGTGATCATATCTCTCCGGCGGGCGACCGCGCCGTCCAGGGCGTCGAAGGTGAAGGCAAACGCCAGGCACAGGCCGAAGGCCAAGCTTGATTCGTGGTACAGGTAGGCACCCGAGGACAGCGCGACGAGCACGAGCCCGCCGGCCGTAACCTGGTTCGGTGTCATGCCGATCGCGATCAGCGGAGAGGCGGCCTGCTCCCACAGCGGGTCGATGCGACTTTTCATGAGACCGGCGATCATGGCGGCTCCTCTGATGATGTCGTTTCATGGAGCTTTACCAGCAATTTGCCGGTTTGTTCCACCGTCGCTACCGTTCGACTTGGTCAACGCGGGCGGAGAACCGGGCTCAGCAACGTTCTCAACGCGCCGCAACAGCGATTTCTTTTGGCGAATGCGGCCAACGGATTAAGGTGCTTGCCAAGCTGACGGCGAAACAGAACTTCCGGTCGCAGCGACAACTGCCCGATGGCATTTCACCGTTTGGGCAATGCCCTTGTGACGGTTGCGCAAATCGACCGGCGGTCTGGCGGCAGCACCCGAACGATGTGACTATGGTGCTTGCCATCCGTGGGACGCCGGCCGAAACTCGATGCACAAATTTCCACCCAAGCTCGCCTACCTGCTCGCAACCTCTGTCGGCGCGGGATTGTCTCCAATATGGCCGGGCACGGCCGGCGCAATGGTTGGAGTGGCTGTTGCCACGGCTCTGATACCTGCATCGCCTTGGCTGACCGTGCTTGCCTATGCGGCCCTATTCGCGGTCGGCGTATGGGCGTCGTCGCACGTTGTCTCCCGTACCGGGACGGAGGACCCGCAGATCGTCGTCATCGATGAAACCTTCGGCGCCGCCGTGACACTTTCCATGCTGCCGGTCGACCCGCTGTGGTGGGCAGCAGGCTTCCTTGCTTTCCGGTTTTTCGACGTCGTCAAGCCTTGGCCCATCCGTATCATGCATGAGAAGGTAAGGGGCGGGGCCGGCATCATGATGGACGATGCGGCTGCGGCTATGGCCGCCGGGGTGCTGCTGCTCCTGCTGAACGGTTTGATCAACCATTTGCCGTAACCGCGACATTCGGTCTCGACTGCCAACGGCCAGCACGATGGTCCATGGGAGTTTAGCACCACAAGGGGAGGACCGGACCAATGCGAAGCTATAGAATCGCGGCCATTCCAGGCGATGGGATCGGCAAGGAAGTCGTAGCAGCCGGCCTTCGTGCGCTGGCCGCCTGCGCCACGCGCGACGGTGGTTTCAATCTCGAAGTGCAGCACTTCGACTGGGGCTCGGACTACTACAAGGTCAACGGCGTGATGATGCCCAAGGACGGCACTGAGCGGCTGAAGGCCTTCGACGCCATCTATTTCGGCGCCGTCGGCGCACCTGACGTGCCTGACCATCTGACGTTGTGGGGGCTGCGGCTGGCGATCTGCCAGCCCTTCGACCAATATGCCAACGTCCGCCCGACCCGCATCCTGCCCGGTATCGAGAGCCCGCTTCGTGGTGTCGCGGCAGGCGATCTCGACTGGGTCATCGTCCGGGAGAATTCGGAAGGCGAATACGCCGGCCAGGGCGGGCGCTCGCATCTCGGCCTGCCCGAGGAAGTCGCCACCGAGGTCGCGATCTTCACCCGCGCCGGCGTAACGCGCATCATGCGCTTCGCCTTCGAGATGGCGCGGTCACGGCCGCGCAAGCTGTTGACCGTGGTCACCAAGTCGAATGCCCAGCGTCACGGCATGGTGCTGTGGGACGACATCGCCCGTGAGGTCGCGGCCGATTTCCCGGATATCGCATGGGACAAAATGCTGGTCGACGCAATGACGGTGCGCATGACACTCAATCCGCGCTCGCTCGACACGATCGTTGCCACCAATCTTCACGCCGATATCCTGTCGGATCTTGCGGCAGCGCTTGCCGGATCGATCGGCATCGCGCCGACTGCGAACCTCAACCCCGAGCGGCGGTTTCCGTCGATGTTCGAGCCGATCCACGGCTCGGCCTTCGACATCACCGGCAAGGGCATTGCCAATCCGATCGGCACATTCTGGTCGGCGGTGATGATGCTGGAGCATCTTGGCGAGCGGACTGCCGCGGCGCGCCTGATGCGCGCCATTGAGCGCGTGACCGCGGACGCCTCACTGCACACGCCCGACCTCGGCGGAATCACCACCACCGACAAGGTCACCGAAGCGGTTTGCGCGGCACTACTCGGCGACAACGAGTAGGAAAAGGAGCAAGCGCCTGGACATCGCTGTCATTCCCAGTGTTGGCATCGGCAAGGAAGTCATGCCCGAAGGCGGGAGGCATCTGCACTCGCCGCCGCTCACCGATGGTGTTCGTGTGCCTGTGTGTGGAAACCGAACCCATCAAGTGTTTCGATCAGCATCTCTACAGGATCAGGCACACCGTGCGTTGACCGCCACGCGACAAAGCCGTCCGGCCTGACCAAGGCGGCACCGCCCCTTTCAATCCCGAGCGCGGAAGGCCACCGATGGTCCAAGTCAATCAGATCGTCATTGGCACCCAAGGCGTGGCAGGTCAGCGGCATTCCGAGGCGTTGGCTTATGGCGTCAGCGGCCTGACACCATGCTTCGTCGGCGCAGAGGAGAAGAAGATCGCGATCGCACAAATGGAGACTCGAAATCCGCTGGCCGGCACGCCCGACCGCGAAATGCGGCAAACGCGTGCCAAGGCGACCTCGATCATGGGGAGTCGCCCACGGTCAGCGGCCATGCCTATGCCGCGTAGTGGGATATCGGCGGCGGTGCGATGAACCTGCTATCTGCGCCAGCGCACTGCCAGGCAGTCCTGAGCTCGCGCGATCGAATTCAGGTCCATGGAACATCGCCTCACCCGACGACCACTTTACGACCGTGCTGATCCTCGCCGGTTGGTCGCCTGGCAAGTACCAGGCGACTTGGCGACGTGGCCCGTACGATTACGCTGGCATCAGCGGCTTGACGCGATCGACAATGGCGGCGACCGCTTCCTTCGGGCTCTTGCGACCGAGGACAGCGAGCTGAACCTCCTCGAGAAACGTCGACTGAGCGCGAGCGGCTTCGGGAAAAGCCGGGAAGGCCGGTCGCGCTTTGGCGAGCGCGGCAGCCTCGACCTTCGCCTGCGGCAGCGACCCGGCGAACGACGGCTCGGCATAGGTCGAGGTGCGGACGGGGCCATTGCCGTTGCGCGCCATGTCGAGTGTGGCGGCCTTGCTCGCTACGAAGCGGATGTAGCTCCAGGAGAGCTTCTTGTCCGTCGAATTGGCGGGAATGGCCATCGCCCAGGATTCGACGACCGGATGCATTTCGTGACCGCTGCTGAGGGTTTTGGAGCCGGGGAACTCGATCGCCTTGATCTTTCCCGGTGCGGTCGACTGTTCCTTGTTGTTGAGCTGCGCGTAGCGGGCGAAAGGCAGCACCGCGAAGGCAGCGCGCCCCTGCTGCATCCACGTCACCATGTCGTCGTTGCGCGTTGTGGCATAGCTGCGGGGCAGCGCGCCGGCCTTGAAGAGGTCGGCAAGCACGGACAGGCCTTTTTCCATCGCCTCCGGATCGGGGACCACCTTGAACTGCTTGTCGATGAAATCGCCGCCGAAGGCGCGGGCGAACATGACCGGGAAGACGGCGAGGTCACTCGCAAGGATCATGCCGACGACGGGCGTGCCGGACCTGGAGGTGAAGGTCAGCTTCTTCGCCTGCTCGACCAACTCCTCCAGCGTGTTCGGTGGCGCCGAAATGCCGGCCTCCTGAAGCAGCTCCTCGTTGTAGAAAAGCCCCTGCGTGGCATGGCGCACCGGAACGCCGACGAGCTTGCCGCCGACGGTCATCGACTGGCGCAGGCCCTCGGCGATATCGTCGAAATCCTCGATCGGCTGGGCTTTCCGGAGATCGTCTAGCGGCTCGAACAGCGAGGCGATCTGCGACGTCATGCGGTTGTCGATGACATAGCCGACGTTGAAATCGGTCTCGCTCAGGCTCGCCTCCCGGAATAGCCGGTCCTGGAGCGGATTGCTGTCGAGCGTGGTCCAGGATATCTGGGCATTGTTCTTGTCCTCCCAGGGCTTGATGACATTGCCGGCGGCGCCGGTCGTCAGGTTGGCTTGGTGGACGCGATGGCAAAGCACGTTCAGCGTCTTTACCTGGGCATGGGCCAACCGACCCAAGGCACCCGTCGCGCCGGCGGCCATCGCCGTCGTCAGCAGGGCTCTGCGTGTCATGTGCAAAGGCATTGTCTTCCTCCCTTTCTCGGTGACGTCGTCACCCCTTGGTCGCGCCGGCGGTCAATCCGGCGACGAGAAACCGGTTCATCAGGACCACGAAGACGAGAACCGGCAGCAATTGGACGGTAGAGGCAGCAAAGAGGACGCCCCAGTCGACGCCATCGATCGAACTGATCATCTCCGAAAGGACCAGAGGCGCGGTCTTGGCGTGGTTGGCGGTGAAGATATAGGCGAACAGAAACTCGTTCCACGCGAAGACCACGACGAAGACGGCGACGGCGAGCATGCCGGGCGCTACGAGCGGCAAGATGATCTTCACAAGGATCGTCAACGGCCGCGCGCCGTCGAGGACGGCCGCCTCGTCGAGTTCGCGCGGCACCTGATCGATGAACGTCCGCATCAAAAGCGTGCCGAGCGAGACGAAGAAGGTCGCGTAAAGCAGGATCAGCACCAGATGGGTGTCGTTGAGCCCGAGCCGATTGACGACCGGGAACAGTGGCAGCGTCACGACGATCGGCGGGATCAGCCGCGATCCGATCAGAAACATCACCGATCCCTCCAGGAAACGGACGCCTCGATAGCGTGAGTAGGCAAAACCGGCGAGCAGACTTGCCATGACGGCAAGCGCCGTCGCCCCGGTGGTGATGACCAGGCTGTTGACGAGCCCGTCGAAAAAGGCCGGCCAGCGGTGCCACAGCGAGGCGTAGTGCTCGAAGGTCGGTTCGAAGAAGAGCTCCGGTGGAACCGCGAAAATCTCGCGACCGGGTTTGAACGACGAGAGCACGATGAAGCCGATCGGAAACAATGACCAGACGACGATTGCCGCAACAGCGAGCATCTTTCCGGCACCGATAGCGAGACGCCTAGAACGCATTGGCCATGGATTCCTTGCGCAGCCGCCACACATAGCCAGTCGCAAGAAGCAGCGAGATGACGACCATCATCCATGCCGTCGCGGCCGCCGTGCCGAACGAGTTGTAGCGGAAGCCTTCCTGATAAAGATAAACGGAAACGACCTCGGTCGTGCGTGCCGGGCCGCCCTGGGTCAGGAGCCAGACCTCGGAAAAGAGGCGGAAGGCGAAGATGTAGCGGAACAGCAGCGCGATCAGCATCGCTGGCGCCAGAAGCGGCAGCGTGATGTTGCGGAAGAGCTGGAACGCATTGGCTCCGTCGGTGCGCCCAGCCTCGTAGAGCTCCTTCGGAACCGCGAGCCGTGCCGCATAGAGGATGATGAATGTGAATGGCAGGTGCAACCAGATCGTGAGCAGGCCGACGAGGATGAGGCCGTGAGAAGGGATGAACGTCCAGTCGAGCGTCGGCAGACCGGTGTATCGCAGCATCAGCGTGATCGGGCCGACGTCTGGATCGAACAGGAAGCGCCACATTGCGACCGCCGTCACCTCGCTGATGGCGTAGGGAGCGAGCACCACGACGAGCATGACGCGCTGGAGGGGAAGCCCGGAGGCGAAAAGCAGGGCCAGGCCAAGGCCGAGCAGCAGTTCGATATGAACCGCCACGGCGACGACGAGGACCGTGTTCCAGACCGAACCCCAAAAATAGGGATCGGTGAGGACGCGGATATAGTTATCGAACCCAACGAAGGTTGCCGATTGGCCGAATGACGAGGCCTCGAAACTCAGCCACAGGACGAAGATGGCGGGGAGCACGATGATCCCAAGCACCAGGAGGTGCACGGGCGTCGCATAGAGGTAGGCAGGCGAAAACGCGAAGCGCCGCCTCTTGGTCTCGCCAGCCGCTTCCGCCGCCCCTTCCCCCCTATGGCCGACGGACGCCTCGGAACCAAATGCCATTGCTCCTCCCTGAGCGGTTGCGTGTCAGCCGTCCCCGGCGGCAAGTGGAACGGTGCCCTCCACCGTTGTTCTGTACATCACCCGGCGATATCCGGGATAATCGTTGATGGCGGTGTGCAGGACATGGGGATTGTTCCACATACCGAGCGTCTTCGGTTCCCAACGCAGCCTGCAGTTGAACTCGGGCCGGACAGCCCGCGCCATCAGGAAGTCGATCATCGGCTTGCTTTCTTCCTCCGTCATCCCCTTGAAATTGGTCATCACGCTGCTGACGAAGACATAGCGCCGGCCAGTCTCGGGGTGGCGACAGATCACAGGATGCTCGACGACGGCATTCTCGATCGCCTCGACATCGGCCTTGACGCCGAGCCGGCTGTGGGCCGCGTTGATGGCGAAGACCCCGCGGCCGCTATGAACGCCCGTCAGCCCTTGCAGGATCTCGACCAGCCGCGGCGAAAGCGAGTCATATGCCTTCTCGAGGCTGGAGAAGCAGGTGTCGCCGCCAACCGGCGGCACCTCTTCACCGTAGAGGATCGTAATGCCCGGTGGCTTCGGTAGCCAGGCGAGGTCCATGTGCCAGTCCTCGCCGATCACCTTGCCCGTGTCGTCCGGCTCGCGCACGAAGCGCACAATATCGTCGAAGCCGTCGATCGGCGTGTGCACCGGATTGCCGCTAAATGGTCCGAACCGGCGGCCGACCTTGTGGACGCCGGCGGCGTCAAGCTCCTGATCGCGCACGGCGAGCGCATGATATTTGTAGAGCGCGCGGCGAACGTCCTGGAAGGCATCCTCGCTCGCGCTCGCCAGATCGATCCCACGAATTTCTGCACCGAGCGCTCCAGTGAAGGGGCTGACCTCGAAACGGGTGAATGCATCATCGCGCAGCACGTGATCCTCCCTAATACGCGCCTCGTCGCCATCATGGGCTGGGCTGACTTACCTGTAAGTAAGTAACTTGAAAGCCAAAGGCTGTCAACTCACCCTCGCTTTGATCCACCGGATGTCTAGCCTCGACCCGAGCCCTTGCCCGCATCCTGCCAAGCGGCGCGGATGATCGCGGCGAGCGCTGCGAAAGTCCTGGCGACCTCGTCGAAGCTTCCGGTGTCCTGCGTCATCGGTGGACAGGACAGAAGGGTAATGCGCAGCATGTGCACGAGCTCGTCGCTGAGTGTGTCGGAGGAAAGCTCTCCGTCCTTCACCGCCTGGTCCACCGCATGACGCAGGCTCTGATCATAGACCCGGTTGACGCGCTCCAGGGCACGTTCCGCTGGTTCGCCGAGAACCGGGAGGTCGTGGCGAAGGCGCGAAAGCGGGCTCCACATATTGCGGGCTCCCTTCTCAGCGTTGAAACGTTCGTAGAAGCGGCGCAGATCCTCGAGCTGCATATCGAGACGGTCGAAGAACCGGATATCGGGGGTCGTCCAGAAGCGCTTGATGCGGGCCTCGGCGTTGGCGGCGAAGTCCGCGATCAATTCCTCCATCAGCTGACGCTTGTTGCCGAAGTGATGATGGATGTTGGCGCGCGTCGTGCCGATTGCCGTCGCTATATCGCCGAAGCTGAAACCATCGTGGCCGCGCAGGACATAGAACTCGGCCGCGACCTCTTTGATTCTGCTGCGGGTAGAGTGCGCCTCATCGCCGGGAGATCCTGAAGTGTTGGCTCTCATATCCCTTCCGAAATTCATGCCGCTCGCCATCGCGACAATCAGCATACGAAACGTGCTGCAACCGTCCGCCGGTCGGCACAGACGCGATCAGCGTTGCTACCATACAATGTCATGGGATGTACCCGTCGTACATGGATCTTCTTCTACGCTCAGGTGGGAACTAATTTGCGCCAGTTCGCGACATTCAACGTTTCGCACGAACATCCCCTCCTCCTCCTTAGCACCAGCCCCGAAGGCCTTACGAGCCTCCTCGGGGGTCGCCCGATCCTCGCCGGCTTCGATGCATAGTTGCACAGCCTTCCGCCACTTGGGCCCCATCTTGGTCCACTTCAGGAGTTCCTCGGCGGCACCCTCGACATTGTTACACCCGTAGGTGACCCCAGGTCGGTCGGTCTTGACGTACACCGGAGGGGAGAACCAATGGGTTGCCACAACACCTCCTACTCAGGGGAGAGATACATCTTGGCTTCCTTGGCGGCAGCCTCAAAGGCCTTTCGGACGACCTGAGGGTCAATCGGATCGCCCTCCAGATCTGACAGGCACAGCGTCACCGCCTTGTGCCAGCGAGGTCCTCTCCGGGTCCACGTCTTGAGCTGCTCAAGGGCTGCCCTCGCATTGTTGCACCCATGCCTGACGCCGGTTTCACTCTTCACGAACACCGGAGGGACGAACCAATGGGTTGCCATGATACCTCCTACTCAGGGGAGAGATACACGTTGGCCTCCTTGGCAGCCGCCTCGAAGGCTTCACGGACCTCTTGGGGGGAGGCTCTGCCCTCGAATGCATCGACGCAGGATTGGACCGCCTTGGTCCACCTCGGGCCCTTTGTGTCCCACGCCATGAGTTCCTCGGCGGCTCCCTCGACGTGGCTGACCCCATGGCGAATGCCGGGACGTTTCGTCTTCAAGTAGACCGGTGGAGAGAACCAGAAGGGACCCATGAGGATGAACTTAGAGCGGCAAGAGCCTGCTGACCAACCCAGTGTAGCGCCGGGCAGATAATCGCGGGAACGTTGCTGGCCCTCGCGGGTTTAGAGCTTGCAGCGGTCGATTCTTCGTGGATGTGCAGCCGCTGTCGGGTCCGTCGCTTTTCTCACGGGCAGCGGGCCCTCCTCGTTAGACTGACATTGCAGTCCGACTTTAGCTATTTGCCGTTGGGGGGAAGTAACGTCCCCTCCTCCTTAGCGGCAGCCAGGAATGCCTTACGGGCCTCCTCAGGTTCCATCTCGTCGAAAATGACGGCCATGCAAACGCGCACCGCGAGATCCCAGCAAGGGCCACGCTTGGTCCACTTCATCAGCTCCTCGCCGGCTGTCTCGGCGTTGTTGACGTTGCGAATGATCCCGGGACGCTCGGTCTTGACGGGGACCGGAGGGTTGAACCAGTGGAGAGCCATACGTCACTCTTTGTCGGCCCGATCAAGTTCCTCCAGCAAATACCTTTGCTCAGCCGGCAGCTCCCGTTCTACAGGCAGATTTAGCATGTTGCGAAGGTAATTGCGGATTACCTCAGGTGATCCACCGCCGCACAACTTCGGCAATAACCTTCTGTTTGGCTTTATCGATTTCAACCACATTCGGGCCTACATCTTAAAAGGACCGAACTGCACCTCGAGCGGATTTGTTCCTTAAGGGGCCAGAATGTTTGATACAAAAATCTGGGCGGGTGATCGGATAACTGGCTCGCGCGAGCCCCCCCGCGCCCTTCGTTTCCCACTGGCGAGGCCCTAACAATCCCCGTCAGAGAAGTTGGAACCCAACATCGTGAGCCTGAGCCAGAAGTTACGCAGCCAGCAGCCGTTCTGCATCTATTGTGCCGGATCGGCTCGTGGCGTCGACATCGACCACGTGCCGCCAAGGGTCTGTTCGATGGCAAGTGGCGACCGAAGGGCGGGGAAGTGACTACCTGCAAGGCATGCCATGAAGGGACGCGCGAGATGGACGATGTCGCGGCGTTCGCAAGCCGTTCCTGCCCAACCCGACGACTGGGGGACAGCATGGTTGTCATTGGTCATGACGATCACCTGGGCGGTGCGCCAAGAGGGCTTGGGCACGGCAGGAGCACCGTCTAGGGACAAAGGCTGCCGATGCTTCGTCAGGAGTGTTCCGATATCAGCGAGTCCGCGCTTCTTGATAGGTCTTGCGACCAGTACGCACGCGCGCGGGGCCACAGGTCGAGGCTAGGAAACTCACACTCGCGGGCACTGGTTGATCACCGAGCCAACACGAGCGACCTCGGCTAAGCGCCGTGTGTCCCTCTTACAGGCTTGGCTGCTATATTATTGCAGTGACCCTGCCCGACGCATCGAGGCGACAACTGACTTGCGCCTGACGGACTTCGATGCCACCTTGTCTAGCGTAGTCTATTCGCACCTCGATCGGTGCCGTGAGTGCGCCTCGACGTTGACGCAAGGCACCTGCGCTTACCGCGTGGACACGGACGGCGCCAAGCGGCGTCGCAGCGGACACGATCGCCGCGCGGCAGGCGCGCACCACTGCGGCTGGCGTACCGGTTTTCGCTTTCAGCGGTGCCAGAAACTCAGCGGGATAGCCCTTGGTGACCCGCTCGGACCCACCGTCACCAGGTTTAGAGGGCAGGAGGACGGGTGGCAGGACGATCGATTGCCTGGCGGTCTTGGCAGAGGCAGTGGCTGTGGTGGCTGCGGCCGGACTACCGGGAGCGGTAACCGATTCGTTTTCGGCGGCTGGATCGTCGCCCACACCGACATCCGTCGAAATCCCTCCGCCTGTGTCACCTACGGTGCCGCTGGCACTAACGCCTGCGTCGACCGATCCGTCATCTGAGCCGACCGAAGCTCCAACGTTGGCTCCGCCTACACCGTCGACGCTCGTGCCCACCCCCACAGATCCGCCTTGCGAACCGGCGCTCACTCCAGCACCGACCCCGACACCGCCAACATTGCCGCCTATACCTGCATCAAGAGCCGAGGCAGGCCCAACTGTGATCCCGATCGTCAAAGCGGCCGCGACATACTTCTTCATTCTCATCTCTCCTGCGGCATACATTTCGCTCACTAGTTTTCACTGGCGCGGCTCGAGCTTTTTCGGTGGTCGCGTTGGGAGCAATGCGGCGGGAAGAGCGATGGTTGACAGCAGAACAGGTTGCGGTGACTTTTGGACCTTCACTTTCTGTTTTTCCGGCAAGCCCGGTTTGCGGACTGGTTGGGCGCCCGAACGCGATAACCTACTTGCATGTGCACTCGCGGGGGTACGTGCTTTCGGCGCGCGCTCCACAGCCGCAGTGCGACGCTTACCCTTGACAATATCAATTGCCTCACGCGCGGCACTGAGGCTGCGGGCTAGACCGATAGCCCTTTCACGCTCTTGGTCCAGCGCCGCACTCAATTCTATCGAGTTCTGCTTTAAAGCATCGCGTTCCTTGCGAACGATGGCGAGGGCTCGTACAGCTGAATCTGCTCGTTCGCGTCCCAGTTCGAGTGCTTCTCGAGCTTGCTTTACAGCGGCCTCGGCCACCTGTCGGTCCCTTATGGCGTTGGCCTGCTCGACGGCTGCCAGATTTGCGCCTGCCTTAAGAGCATCGATCGTTTGGCGAGCCGTAGTAAGTTCTTGTTCCAAGAGCTCAACCTTGTGCCGCTCGTCATCAAGCGCTCGCTTGGCAGCAAGCTGAGAGACTTCCATAGAGGGGGGCGCTCCAAGCGTGGCAGCCTTCTCGCTGTTCCAGAGACTGGCTTCGGCCCTGTAGCTTTCGATAACGCGCTGCGCCGTCTCCAGATCGAGCGCGAGCGCTTCGTCTGTTCGCTGCTGCTCTTTTAGGGCTTGTGCTTGCTGAGCCACCGTGTCTGCCAGTACGTGTGCCTGGGCGCTTAGGTCACGTGCGCCGCGCTGCATAACGTCTAGCTCCGCTCGTGCTGCGGCCAATTCGCGGCGCAAACCCTCCTCATGCTCGCCGAGCGGCGTTTGCGCGCCCTCCTTGGGTGCCTGTGTTTCGCTGAGCACCAGCTCTCCAGATATATAGGATCCGAGCGCGCTCGGTTGCGGCTTGCCCGGTTGTTTGTCGACCTCGGTGTGTTCCGAAACCACGACCGACGAGCTGTCGTTAGCTGCGGCAACAGCTGACGCTTCGGGCGCCAACTGACTATTTGCCGGAGATGCCGACAGCAGAACAAGGCATAACGGAACGAGGGATAGCATGGCGCTACACCCCCTGCCGCGTATCTGCAGATGATTCATCACTGAACCTCACCGACCGCGGCCCTCACCGCTATTGTATTCTCCACTTACGCGCGCGGCGCTGGATCAATGCTAGTGAAGCACCCTCGGCAACGCCAAGGCACCGAATAAGGCGTAAAGCCTGCCTCCTATTTCCTTACTTGTCATCATTCGAACGAACGGAACTTTCGTTCATTTACTCTGGGGGTTGTCTGAAACCCCGAAAGGCTGCCCTGCTCAAAACGGCTCTGTCTGGTCACTCCAGAGCCTCCAAGATACTGGAGGTCACGCTCTGGAGGAGGACGAGCCCCATCAATCGCAACGAGGATGTGTTTGCGATCAATCCGCTTAGCAAAGTGCCCGTTCTCGTTCTCAATGACGGTTATACGATCTTCGATTCGAGCGTAATCTGCGGCTATCTCGACGATCTCGAAAGCAGTCGTCGGCTCATCCCCGAAAGAGGGCGAGCAAAATGGTCCGCCTTGCGCCTCCAGGCGCTCGCCGGCGGCATGTGCGACGCAGGCATTTCCATCCGCTGGGAAAACGAGCGCCGCCCTGAACATCTGCGTTACCCTGCCTTGGGCGCAGGCATGACGATGAAGCTCATCGAATCCTACAATTTCGTGGAACGCGCGGTCGAATTCGACGCGCCGCTCCATGTCGGCCACATCGCGCTCGCCACTTGTCTAAGCTGGCTGGAGTTCCGGGGACTGCCGGACTTCTTGCAGGGAAGGCCGCGACTGACACAATGGTATAGATCCTTCGTGGAACGCCCTTCAATGCGTGCCACACCCTACGGCGGCGACACGCGAGATTGACATCGACCGCTAGGCTTTCGAAATCCAGTATGTGTCGGTCACCAGCCAAGCGTTCTCGAGGCCATTTGCTGGTCGCCCTCGATGATATTGCGCGAGACCAGTGAGCTTGCCTCGGGCAGCCTTGAGGGCGGCCATCAAGGCCTTTTCTTCGTCACTGCGCCTAGCTCCGCTGCAGGGATAAAACCCGCATGGCATAAGTGATCTTACAGGAAACGTACAGCCAGCCCTTTCCAGAAGCATCATGACGCCTCGTTGGTCTTCACCTGTGAACGGCAGCGCCATCCGACCCGTGTCGGATAAATTTGAAAGCCACCGTTCCGGCACGTGCGTCACTCCGGCAAAGGCGGCCACGACATCGAGGTTTGGCAGATCAACTGCCCGCGTTGCATCACCGGGTATCACTTCTACATGGGCGTAATGAGCAAGATTGCTTTGCGCGCGCCGAGCGAGTTCTTCGTCGATCTCATATGCAATCACGCGCCCTTCAGAACCCGTCAGTTCCGCGAGGATGGCGGTGAAATAGCCGACACCAGCGCCCACCTGAAGAACAGTCTGGCCGGCGGCGAAGTTCAGATGGTCGAAAACCAATGCCCAAAGCGACGGCAAGCCGCTGTTTAATCCGCGCTTTTCGTCAAGCGAGACCAGAACGTCGTGGTAAATCTCGTGAAGTGCGGCTGAAGGGCTGGTATGGACCGCCCCGATTTGCAATCTCGAATGGATACGCCAAGGCCCGTTGCCAAGGTAGTGTTCGCGCGGAACCTTTGCGAAGGCCTCGATGACTGCAGGGTTGTGCAAGACAGGCGATGAGACACGCAGGTCCTCGGCAAACCACCGGCGCGCTTCACTAACATCGGTTCTTGTTGGCATGGAATATCGGCTCCCGGATTGTGCGCACTCTGTGATGCTCTCAGAAAACCGGCCGACGGCAAAGGATCGCTATCCCCGCACTGCGCGGCGATGCTCGTTGTTTGTTTGCCTTCGACCGCGCCCTGCCCTCTCCGCCCCTCGACCCGCCCGGCTGCTGGCGTTCGCCGTTTAACCGAAAATGGCGCGTCGGCTCCAGGTCAGCGATTTCAAACTAACTTGTCGATGTTTCCAGAATGAAGCACGACCGTTTTGGGTCAACGCAACCACAGCTTGAAATGTCAGGGACGCACCTGCTGCGGAACCTCGGATGATCCAACCTACGATTGGCCATGCACGGCAATGGAATTTCGTTCCACGATCTGGGCTGCCAGGACACGATGCTCGAAAGGTAACGTGGCCTGCGCTAGCCTCTTCAAGAGAAGCTCCGCCGCCGCCGCCCCGATCAAATGCGCCGGCTGGGCGATGGCTGTGATACCCTGGGCCACGAATTGCATCCAATCGAGATCGTCGAAGCAAAGCAGCGAAACGTCTCCTGGAATCGCAAGCTTTAGTGCGGAAGTCGCCTCCAGAACGCCTGTCGACATCACACCATCGGCGGTAAATAGAGCGGACGGCGTATTGCGCATTGTCAGCAGATCGAGCGCCTCCTTGCGAGCTGCCTCGCTAGAATAGACCGCTACGCGGCGGATCAACCGCAGATCCGGCTCGATACCTGCGGCACGATGGGCTTCGAGATAACCCAACAATCGTTGCCAGCTTGGATGATGGTGGCGAACGTCGAAGCTGGAGAGATCAGCGTTCGCCACAAAGGAGCCAACATCATCGCGGTGGCCCGGCCCGAGTTCCGCCAGTATTCCGATGCGGCTGTGTCCGGCGGCGATCATGGCCGCGATGCTGTTACGCGTTACAGAAACGTTGTCGACCACGACTGAATCGGTTTCCAGGCCCGCCACTATGCGGTCGAACTGCACGACGGGGCAGCGGGCCGCGACTGCTTCACGAAGATGATCCGGCTCGTCCACGAAGGTCGATGAGACGATCAACCCATCGACCTGCTTTTCCAGCAGCAACTGCACCGCCTCTCGCTCGAGTTCGGCATTTTCGTCACTATTCGTAACGATAACCCCGAAGCCGCCACCGCGCGCGACATCCCCTATTCCGCGCAGCACGCTGGCGTAGAATGGGCTTTCGATGTCGCCAACCACAACTCCGATAGTCTGCGTCTTACCGGTGATCAGGCCTTTGGCCAGGCGATTGGGCCGATAGCCCAGCGCAGCTGCCGCCGCGCGCACCTTCTCCCGAACCTCAGGACTGCTGTAGCCGTAGTCACCAAGTACACGCCCCGCGGTGGCGGAGCTCACCCCGGCCCGACGAGCGACCTCTATGATAGTTGCGTTTTTCGACGATTCTTGAGTCACTCGGCAAACCCCGCCGCCCATGCGCACGCGTGACGGCGACCTAGCGGCAGTTAATCCCGCCCCGCAAGGCCGAACACCGCAACAGCCGCCGTTGCGCACACCATTGCAATCACAGCACCTCTGACAGAAAGCGCCGAAGACGCGGGCTTTGCGGATTGTCGAATAGATCCTCTGGTCGGCCTGCCTCGACGATCCGCCCCTCGTCCATGAATACGACCTGGTTCGCGACCTTGCGAGCGAAGTTCATCTCGTGCGTAACGACCACCATCGTCATCCCGCCCCGTCCGAGGTCGGCCATCAAGTTCAAGACACCTTTGACCAATTCCGGATCGAGGGCACTGGTGACTTCGTCGAACAGCATGATTTCGGGTTCGAGGGCCAGGGCGCGCGCGATGGCTACCCGCTGCTGTTGCCCGCCCGAGAGATTGGCCGGCCGATGGTCTTTGCGCTCCAGCAGTCCGACTTCATGCAGCCTCGCTAAGGCCGCTCCCTCAGCCTCCTCGCGCGACATGCGTTTTACTTTGCGCAGCGCCAGGGTGATGTTGGCGAGGGCGCTGCGGTCGGGAAACAGATTGAACTGCTGGAAAACCATGCCGACGCGCCGGCGGAGTTGGTCAGAGGTCTGTTTGTAGATGCTTTCGCCATCGAGCAGAATGTCACCGGCTCGACACTCTACGAGGCGGTTGAGGCAACGCAGCAAGGTCGACTTGCCCGAGCCGGACGGACCGACGAGGCAGGTGACGGTCCCGGGCTCGACTTTCAGACTGACGTCATGGAGCACCTGGACGGCGCCGTAGGCCATGTCGATGTTCTTGACCTCGATGCCGCCGCCCTTGAAGCGGGTGGGCGCCACTGCGGGCAATTTCGCTGCGCCCGGCACGCCGGCTTCGGCAAGCTCGGCGACTTCCTTGAGGCCGCTCTGCACAGCGGTGATACGTTTGCCGACGCGCATGCGCGCGTCGATGTAATTGACGAGGTGGGTCAGCGGCACCGTGATCACGAGATAGAACACGCCGGCCAGCAACAGCGGCGACAGGTTGCCGGTCAGCACGGCCTGGTCCTGGCCAACGCGGAACAGTTCGCGTTCGGAGGCGAGCAGACCAAGGAAATAAACCAGGCTGGAGTCTTTGACGTTGCCAATGAACTGGTTGACCAGTGCAGGCAGGACGCGGCGGATGCCTTGCGGGATCACCACCAGGCGCATGCCTTGGCCATACGTCATACCGAGAGTGCGGGTGGCGTCGATCTGACCACGCTCGACGCTCTGGATGCCGGCGCGGAAAATCTCTCCGATATAGGCGCCGGCGATCAGGCTGAGCGCCAGAATGCCCAGCGGATAAGGCGATGGACCGAACAGATCTCGGCCCAACCGCGCGAAGCCTTGGCCAATGATCAGGATCGTGACAATAGCAGGAAGCCCGCGGAAGATATCGGTGTAGACTCGGGCAAGGAGTTTCAGCGGCCGGTTCTCTGAAATCCCCATGACTGCGAGGACGATACCGATCAGCGTCCCGAAAAACGTCGAGGCAAGGGCCAGGATCAAAGTGTTCTTGAGGCCGACCATCACCATGTTTGGCAGAACTTCTGCCATCGCCTGGAAATCAAGGAAGCTGCGGGCGAAGGTATCGAACCAGCTCATATCAAGTCCATCTATAACTCGGCCGGGCACCGTTGCTCACGGGCCCGGCCGGAAACGAAAATGAATACGCGCGAATTTACTTCTTGGGCAGATATTGATCCGGCATCGGAGTGCCCGGGAACCACTTCTCATGCAGCCGTTTCCAGGTGCCATCGTCCATGGCCTGGCGCAGCGCCTTATTGAGCGCCTCGCGGAAGGCATCGTTGCCTTTCTTGACCACGAACCCGGCCGGCGCATCGAAGGACGGCACATTCATTGTTATCTTCAGGTTCTTGTAGCGCTCCACATACTGCTTGGCCGACTCATAGTCAGTGAAATGGCCATCGATCGTCCCGTTATTCAGCGCCGCCACCGCAGTGTTGTTGTCGGGGAATTTGACGATGTCGCCCTTCAGATTCTTCTCGGCATAGATTTCCTGCAGCGTTCCCTGGATCACGCCGATGCGCTTTCCGGCGGTGCTCTCATTGCTCGTCAGTGCCGGATCAGCCGAAATGATCGACAGGTAGCCGGCGAGATAGCCGTCGCCAAAATCCACTGTCTTTTTGCGCTCCGCGGTCGTGCCGATGGCGGCGACAGCGACGTCGAACCGGCCGTTGGCAACCGACGGCAGCAGCGCCGAGAATTCCTGGCCGGTGAAAACGACCTGTTCCTCCTTGAACCCGAGCCGGCGCGCCACATCGCGGAAGAGTTCAGCGTCGAAGCCAGTGAAGTTACCGTTGGCGTCGGTGAAGACATAGGGTTTCGCATCGCCCATGGTTCCGACGCTGATCACCGTCGGGTCGATGAGGTTGTAGGGGTTGTCGGCCGCGTTTGCCTGCGTTGACGAGGCCAACGTGCCAAGTCCTGTCAACAGCGCGATCGTCAGCGCCAGACCGGATTTCACAAGTTGGCGCCTGCTCGAATTCGTGTGCATGTCTTCTCCTCTTACGATTGGCCGAACTCGGCCCTGCGATCCCACTCGACGTCTCATCCATCAAAACGCTCTTAGGTGGCGTTTTGGTCAGATAGGTGAGAACGTTATCATTTCCTCTAGCATTGTCCATTTCTCGCGTCAATTGTTTCGGAGAATTTCGCTGCTAGACGGTTTTCCAGTCTTGAGCGTGCCGAGCTCCGCGAAGGATCTCCGGCGTCATCTTTCCTAACTCGATTGCTGTCGCATGGCCGATCGCCCCGTAGTACCGGCAGGTAGCGGCCGCCGCCTCCGCGGCATGGCCGAGAATGTCTTGAGGCGCCTCTTCCTTAAGCAGGCCGAATAGCGTTCTGGCGATGAAGGTGTCGCCCGCGCCCAGGGTGTCGACCGGTTCGACCAGCCGCGCCTGGGTGCGGTAAGAGACCGTGTCGGCGTGAAGCACCGCGCCGGCTCGGCCACGAGTCACAAGGACCCACTTTGAACCATATCCAAGGAGTTCGGCTGCGATTGCGGCCAATTCGTTGTCGTCGAGACCGTCACCCGAGACGGAAGCCAGATAGCAATAGGGCCCAATCTCGCGTCGATGTCCCGGTTCCCGCCGCGTAGAAAAGTCGTAAGACAGCAGGGACTTACTCGATACAGCGGCAACCCACGGGTCTAACCCGCTGGACTGGCCGATGTGGACGGCCTGAAAGCTCGAGAGAAAATCCAGATCTTCTTGCGTCGGCGTAAACACCGAAACTCCGAGATCGAAGTCCAGGAAAATCCGATCGGCGTTGCGGTGACCTATGAGGCAGTAAGCGGTCGGCCCCTCGAGGCGCCGTAATCGGGTGATGTCCACGCGCTCCGACGCCAGTGCAGTGCAGATAAGGTCCCCCGCCCGGTCTTTGCCGATCGCTCCGACATAGGCCGATCGCCCGCCGAAGCGGCTGACATAGACCGAGACATTGAGGCAATTTCCACCAGGATACATCTCGCCGCGAGCAAGATAACAATCGACCACGTTATCGCCTATCGCGGCAATCTTGACCATTGCAGGACTTTCAGTTTAAAGGATGTGATAACGTTCGCACACTGGCTGCCATCTGTCAATTGTGCGCCGGCCCGCAGCTCTGCCAACGAGACGAGGAAGCTCATGATTTCCGCCCTGCCCGCCGACGTGGAACGCGCCCTGACCGCTACGGCGGGCAGGCGGTTTTCGCACCTATTCCTCGTGGCGTGCGGCGGCTCGCTCTCGATCATGATGGCAGGCAAATACTTCGTCGACCGTCACAGCGGCACATTCGCCTGCGACATCTACAACGCGGATGAGTTCGTCTGCCGAGACCCGCGACGGCTGGGACCCGACGCGCTCGTTGTCCTTTGCTCGCAGACCGGCACCACCCACGAAACTGTGCGAGCGGCCAATCATGCAAAGGATCGAGGCGCAACGACAATCGGCATGACGCTCGACCAGATATCGCCCCTCGCGCGGGCGGTCGACCACGCCGTCGCCTACCAGGCCTCCTACACGACGGGCAAAGCAATCGATTCAGCCTGCAGCAACTACGGCGTGCTCTATATGTTGCTCGCCGGCCTGATCGATGCTCGGGAGGATGCCGGGCTAACTGCCGATGTGCTGATGAGCCTGAGCCATCTTCAGCCGGCGATAGAGCGTGCGCACCGGACCTATGCCGACCGGTTTAAGGCCTTCGCCCCCCGTTTCGCGCCGCGCAATGCGATCTACACACTGGCCAGCGGTGCCAGCTATGGTGCGGCCTATTCGTACGCCATCTGCGTGTTGATGGAGATGCAGTGGTACGACTCGCAGGCCATACACGCCAACGAGTTCTTTCACGGCCCATTTGAGGTGGTGGACCGGGATGCTTGCTTCGTGGTCTTGCTGGGTTTGGACGAAACGCGGAGCCTATCCGAACGCGCCCGCGACTTCCTTTTCAAACATGGAAGCCGGGAAAACATCCTGGTGCTAGATGGAGCGGAACTCGACCTCAGCGGTATGTCCGATGACATCAAACCCTATCTCGTGCCCTTGGTCTTCTTCGACACTCTATGGCGTTTTGCCTATGAGCTGGCCGGCCTGCGTGGCCGGCCGATGCTCGATGGCCGGCGCTACATGAAGAAGCTAACGGACTACTAGTTCCGCCGCGCTCTGCAGCGATCCAACAACTCCCAGCCCGGCTTCTGCGTAAAAGGATTTCCCTATGACTGCATCTGCAAAACCGCGCCAAGTCGTCGTTGTCGGCGCAGGCATCTTCGGCACCTCTTCCGCGCTGCACCTCGCTCGTCTTGGCTTTGATGTAACCATTGTCAATGACGGCGCGCCGGCCAACGGTGCATCCGGCCGTTCACTTTCCTGGCTGAACTCAGCGCGACGTGCCGACACTGCCTATCACCGCTTGAGGCTTGCAGGCATCGACCGTTATCGGACCCTGGCGGCCACAAGGCCGGAAACCGCGTCGTGGCTTCGCTTTGACGGCGGCCTCACCTGGGATGCGGATGATGAGGCGAACCAGATCGCGTCCATCTGCCAGCTGGAGCAGGAAATTGGTTATGACGCGCTTCTGCTCGGCCCTGCCGAAGTTGGTGCAATGACGCCCGGCGTCAACGCCAGCGCCATCACCCCGCAGGGCGCCATCTTCAATCCTGGCGAAGGATGGGTTGACCTGCCCTGCCTGATCGATCTGCTGCTCAATGAGTTCCGCTCCCGCGGCGGCAAGCTCGTCCAGAACGCCGGACGCGTGCGGATGGATGCCACAGGTGGTCGCGCGCGTGGCGTCGTCACTGCCGATGGTGCGCCGATAAAGGCGGATGCAATGGTCCTTGCCGTTGGGCCAGCGACGCCTGTCATGCTTGCGGAGATCGGCGTCCATGTCCCCGACGCCACGCCGATTTCACTTCTTTTGAAGACCAAGCCGACCAAGACCGAGCTCCGTGCCGTGCTGAATACGCCGCGCGTGGCGGTGCGCCCGACGCCGGATGGCGCATTTGTTTTGGATTCGGCATGGTCGGAGGAAGAAGTCGTGGTCAACCCGGACGGCACCTACACCGTGCACGACAAGACCATCAAAGGACTGCTCGACGAGGCCAGTGCCGTGCTCGACGGCAATCCGCGGCTCCAACTCGCTACCTATGCTGTCGGCCCGAAGCCTATCCCCGGCGACGGCGAGCCGGTGCTTGGCTCAGTCGAGACCGTCGCCGGGCTTCACGTCGCCTTTAGCCACAGCGGCGCCACGCTTGGACTGATCGTCGGCGAATTGCTTGCCAAAGAAATCGCCTCCGGCAATCCGCACCCGATGCTTGCAACCTTCCGCGCCAACCGTTTCAGCTGACAGGGCATCGCGGCCGAGGTCGAACTGGCCAGATGGGCCGCGGGCCTGGGGAATCCTGGCAAGGTCGCTAAACAGCGAATTTCTGCCTCTTGCAGCTTCAACGTTGGACCGAGGGTGGTCAAGGCCAAGAAGCTGAGGTGCCCGGAGGAGCATCTCCAACCCGAATCCGAGCGTGAACTCGGCCGCGCCAGCCATCGAGATGAACACGTCCCGCGGCATGCCGAAGGTCAGAAACGGCTTATCTTCGACCAGCGGGTAGAACCACTCCGGATAGGCTCGATGTCGCGAGGTCCTAGAGGTTGTAAGGTGGGACACGAACGTGCGGCGCGTCTGTCTGGCGCCAGTCTCGAAAGTATTGGCGACTACACCGCCAGCGCCCCTGAGCACCGATGTCTTGCCATGGATCACCCAGCAAACATTCGTCGCCAAGAAACAACAGCTTCGCTTCGTAAGCCGACGCATTGTACCAGTCGCAGGCAGCCGCGCAACGGTTCAAGCCCGACCTTGACTGGAAGCTGGAGGACGAACCATCCAAGAGGGGCGGCATGTTGAGACACTCGTGGCCTTGGACGAACGGTAGCGCATTGCGCCTGAGCGCACCGGCCTGATGGTGCTGCGCGGCTACGCCTATCTCAACCTGCGCGGTTCGGCGATGCAGAACAGACAAAAAGAGCCCGGCCGGTCTACCTTGTGGGAATCAGGTGCAGTGCAGACTTCCCGCCCTTCACGGCCGCGACTGACAGCTTGCGGTCAAAGCTCGCAAGTTGGCCGCCACGCGCCTTGGCGAGCGCGAGAAGATACGTATCCGTGACCTGTGCCGAGGTCAGGATTTTCGCTGCATCGATGTCGCCTGAGCCAACCAGGCTCACATCGTCGGGCCAGAAGCTGTGCCCGTGCAGAGCCCGCAACTTGGTAACGATTTGCGCAACGACGGCGGGCGAGCCGGGAGAATTGGGATATCTTTGGTTGCCGACGATGCGCAGGACGCCGTTTTCGGTGATGGGACACGTAGCCCATGCGGCGTTGCCGGCCTGTTCGAACCAGTCATGCGCGTCGTCATGGGCGACGTGGCCAGGATCGATCAGTGCGATCAGCACATTGACATCGAGCAGGAACGTCAAGGCAGTTCGTCTCGCAGGGCATTGACCGTCTCAAGCGTGACAGGAGGTGCATCCGGCCGAGGCGACAGTAGAGGAATCCCGTTGCGCTCGCCGCCGGCTTGAGGCCGGCGCAGAGAGCGCCGGGCGAGATCGGTGATGACCTCGCCGAGGCTGCGATCCTGCTGCCGGGCGATGGCCTTGGCCGCGACCAGGACGTCGTCATCGATCGCCAGTGTGGTTCTCATATCGCCCTCCTGGTGCGCATCAATCATCACGCATCATATAGAGCAGCAACGTCGGGTACTCAAGCGGTGCGACTTCCGACAGCGGTGCGACTTCGTAGCGTCGTAAGCAGATGAGTTGTCCGGATTAGGTAGCACACGAGTTGTCCGATCACTCGTAAGCGAGTTTGGTTTCCCTCACCCTTTGACTACCGACAAAGTTGCGCAGGGCCGAGGGGACCGTTATGGCCGCGCTACCTAAGGGACGTGCCTTCCGGAAGCTTATCAGCTCGGGAGACTATCGGCAGAAGCTACGGAGGCTGCAGCAAGGACCGACGCACCCTTTTGGATGCGTCGGAGCAAAGGTCTACGCGTGGCGGATTTCCGTTCCCAGCACCTTCAGGCATTCGCGGATGAACGCAGCAAGCGCCGTCCAGCCTTTTGCCGAAACCATCGTCCCATCCACATATGCCTCCGTTGGAGACAGGTCGATATAGGTGCCGCCCGCAAGCGTCACTTCGGGCTCGCAAGCCGCCAGCGCGCCGACCTTCTTGCCACGCACGACGCCGTCTACCGCAATCAGGATCTGCACGCCGTGGCAGATCGTGAAAATCGGCTTCTTGGTTTCGTGGAAGTGGCGCACCATCGCCTGTACGCGCTTGTCGGTGCGGATGTATTCGGGGCCACGGCCGCCGGCGCAGTACACAGCGTGGTATTGCTCCAACTGCTTCTCAGCGTCGGAAAAGGTCTTGTTGATCAGCGCATAGTGGCCGAGCTTTTCGGTGTAGGTCTGATCGCCCTCGAAATCGTGCAGCGATGTTTTGATCAGGTCTCCGGCGCTTTTGTCTGGGCACACGACGTGAACGGTGTGGCCCACCGCTTCCATCGCCTGCTGGTAGACGAAGATTTCGTATTCCTCGGTGAATTCACCAGTCAGCATCAGGATCTTTTTGCCTGGCATGGTCGTTCCTTTCCTGTGACAACGGCCGGGCGAGACCTGTACTCGCCTGGTAGGTTTGAGTTTCTAGAAGGGTGAATCGGGGAAGTAGTCTTCGTTGGCACTGACCGGCGTGATGACCGTCAACGGCGGGTACGGGGACATCGGGACAGTCTCAGTCGAACGCCAGCAACAAACGGTCGCGGGAATGCTCGATATGGCGACGCATCGCCTGCTCGGCAGCGGCAGGATCGGCCGCAGCGAAAGCGGCCAGGATGGCCTCATGCTCGTCAAGCGCCTCTTCGGTGACGCGCGAGTGGAACATCAGGCGAAATATGTGGAAGTGGGTATGCTGGTGCGCCAGCGTCTCGCGCACGAGTTCGTTATTGGCGAATTCCATGACCTTGTCATGGAAAATGGCATCCTGGCGGGCAAAGTTGGAATACCGCAGCCGCTCGTCCTTGCCCTCACGGCGCGCCATGACGCCGGCCGATTTCTGAAGCTGTGCGAGCTTTGTCTCGTCCATGAGCACCGCTGCCTTGGCTGCACCATGAGGCTCGAGCAGCAGGCGAAGCTCGTAGAGTTCATCGAACCGTCGTTTCGTGATCTGCGGCGCAGCGCGGTAACCGATCAGATGCGTCTTCAGCACCAGGCCTTCGCCTTCGAGCCGGCCGAGCGCCTCGCGGATCGGCGTGTGGGATACGTTGAATTCCTTGACCAGGCTGTCGACGGTGATGCGCGAGCCCGGCGCAATCTTCAGGGACATGAGTTGCGCAAAGATCGCTTCGTAGACGTCCTCAACCAAGCTGCTGGAGCGCTGGATACGTCCGCCGGCGGGGTTCGCTTCGTCTACACTGGGTAAGTTCATGGGCTGCATTTTTTGCCTCTTGACACATCAAGTTGCTAACACGATGCTCCGGCCAATGCAATCCTATATCCTATACGATTTTATAGAGGATATTATTTGAGGCCATTTCAAGACAAAGCGATGGCGCTTGCGGTGGTCCTGCTGGAACAGCGTGCCGCCCTGGCAGCCCGTGCTTCCTCACCGGCTGAACGGACCGCCAGCGTTGCGGGCGATGGTTCGGCACGTCGATACGCAACCGCGCTGCGAGACGGGTTTTACATCGAACCCGGCCTTTGGGCCGAGTTGAACGCCATCTCGCATTCCAATCCAGTCATCATCACAGGATGCAGGTCATGAGCCTTTTCGCTGCCCTAAGGCTGCCGCGCGAAATCCTCTTCGGGAAGGGCCAACGCCACGTCATTCCGGTTGTCGCGGCGAGGCTCGGGCGTCGCGCACTCGTCTGCACCGATGAACGTTTTGCCGCAACGGGCCCGTTCGCAGAGATTGTCACGGGGCTGCGAGCCGCCTCGATAGACGTACTGGTGCATGATCGTGTGCTGCCCGACGTTCCTCGGGACACCGTTGCCGTCTGCGTCGAGGAAGCACGGAAGTTCGCGCCCAACGTGGTGATCGGCATTGGCGGCGGCAGTTGTCTCGACATGGCGAAATGCGCCGCGTTGCTCATCACTCACGGCGGTCAGCTCCAGGATTACTACGGCGAGTTCAAGGTGCCCGGCCCGACGCTGCCGCTGATCGCGGTGCCGACGACAGCCGGCACGGGCTCTGAAGTGACCCCGGTCGCCGTAATCTCCGATCCGGATCGCACGCTGAAGGTCGGCATCTCCAGCCCGTATCTGATCGCGGCCGCGGCCATCTGCGATCCTGAACTGACGATGACATGCCCGCCGGCATTAACCGCGATCGCAGGCGCCGATGCGCTGACGCATGCAATCGAGGCCTTCACCGCCGCCAGGCGCGGAACCGATCCCGGCCTTCCGCAGAACCATGTCTTTATCGGCAAAACCGCCTTGACCGATCACTTCGCCCTGCTGGCGATCAAGCTGCTTGGCCGAAGCCTTGAAACGGCATACCGCCGGCCCTCCGACGAGGACGCCCGGGCCGACGTCATGATGGGTGCACTTGCAGCCGGCTGCGCGTTCGGAACGGCCGGCACAGCGGCAGCGCACGCCGTGCAATATCCGGTTGGCGCGATAACCCACACCGCTCACGGATTGGGTGTCGCCACCATGCTGCCATTCGTCATGAAGTACAACAGAACAGCCGCAGTGACCGAGATGGCCGAGATCGCCAACGCGCTCTGCCTCGATGCAAAAGGCCGGACGCCCGAAGAGTTGGCCGACGCGACCATTGGCGAGGTCAGTCGGCTGTTTGGGGCAATCGGGATCACCCCCACGTTGGCCGAGCTGGGGCTGCCTGCCGACAAGCTCGATTGGACGGCGGAACAGGCGATCGGTATCGAGCGTCTCATCAAGAACAATCCGCGGCCATTCGATTTGAGGTCCATGCGACGTCTGGTCCAGGCCGCCTTTGATGGCGACCTCGCCAGCTGCGTCATGTAAACAATCGGGAATATCGAGATGAACACGTTTTCACAGGTTCTGTCGGATGATCAGGGCGTCAGCGACTTCCACACAATCTCGCACGGGCTGTATATTGGCGGCCAATGGCGGCAGTCCGCGGATGGCAGGGTAATTCCGGTCATTGATCCGTCGACGGAAGCCATCATCGCGGCCGTACCCGATGCGACCTTGGAGGACGCGGCCGCCGCCGTTGACGCCGCTGCCAAAGCAGCCCATGGCTGGCGGACAACGTCGCCGCGAAAGCGTTCCGAGATCCTCAGACGCTGCTTTGAGCTGATGACGGAACGATCGGAGGCACTGGCTACTCTCATCGCACTGGAAAACGGCAAGGCCCTGCGGGATGCCCGCGGCGAGATCGCTTATGCCGCGGAATTTTTCCGTTGGAATGCCGAGGAGGCCGTTCGCATTACCGGTGAATTCGGTACTGCGCCTTCCGGCACCAATCGCATTGTGGTCGACTACGAACCGATCGGCATATGCATCCTGATCACGCCCTGGAATTTTCCTGCCGCGATGGCGACGCGCAAGATCGCGCCGGCACTTGCCGCTGGATGCACGGTGATCCTGAAACCGGCCAGTGAGACCCCGCTTACCGCCTACGCGCTGGCCGCGCTCTACCAGGACGCAGGCGTTCCACCGGGGGTGGTTAACGTCCTGACAACCTCCAGTCCCGGCCCTTTGACAGCCGCCATGCTGGCCGATCCGCGGGTGCGCAAACTCTCCTTCACCGGTTCGACGAGTGTGGGCCGCGCTCTGCTGGCAGAGGCTGCCAGGCATGTGGTCTCGTGTTCCATGGAACTCGGCGGCAACGCACCGTTCATTGTGTTCGACGACGCCGATCTCGAAGCGGCGATCGATGGCGCAATGGTGGCCAAGATGCGCAACGCCGGCGAGGCCTGCACGGCCGCAAACCGCCTCTACGTCCAATCTGGCATCTACGAAGCCTTCTGCGAGGGCCTCGAGAAGCGGATGTCGTCGCTCAAGGTCGGCGCCGGCACCGACCCGGACACGGAATGCGGGCCTATGATCACGAAAAAGGCGATCGAGAAGATAGACCGCCTTGTCGTCGACGCGGTCACACGCGGCGCGCGGGTCTTGTGCGGCGGCTCAGTCCTGTCCGGACGTGGTTTCTTCTACCCTCCGACAGTGCTTCGCGACGTGCCGGGCGACGCAAAGATGGCGCATGAGGAGATATTCGGGCCGGTGGCGCCAATCTCCAGCTTCGAAACGGATGCCGAGGTCATCGCGCGCGCCAATGACACCGAATATGGGCTTGCTGCCTACATCTACACGCGCGATCTGGCGCGCGGCATGCGGGTGGCCTCCCGGATCGAGGCCGGGATGATTGCTCTCAACCGCGGGCTGATGTCCGATCCGGCAGCCCCCTTCGGCGGCGTCAAGCAGAGCGGGATCGGCCGCGAGGGAGGGCAGCATCACGGCATTGCGGAATTCATGGAGGCGAAATACCTCGCCATCAGCATGTGAGCAGAAGAATGCAAGGCGATCCCTTTCGCATCCGCGACCACGTCGCGGATTTTGACGAAATCGTGCAGGACTTCGTTGATCGCAGCGAGGTCGCCCGCGCCACCATTGCGATGACCGCTGACGTGGCCTACGGACCGGATCCGACCGAGACCATGGACCTGTTCTTTCCCGCGGGCAAAAGAACGGCGCTTCCGGTGCACATCTTTGTCCATGGCGGCTACTGGAGAATGTTCTCCAAGCGCGACTATTCATATATGGCGACGACGATTACCCAGGCCGGGGCCATTGCCGTCATCCTTGATTATGCTCTGATGCCCAAGGTCCGAATGGCGAGGATCGTCGACCAGGTGCGCCGGGCCAAGCAGTGGGTCCTGGCCAACATCGCCGATCATGGCGGAAGCCCGGCGGCCCTGACCGTCAGTGGTCATTCGGCTGGAGCCCATCTTGCAACGTTCCTGTTCGATGGGGCGCACACCCCCTCGAATGTAAGGGCAGCCCTTCTGTTGAGCGGGCTCTACGATTTGAAGCCGCTCCAGGATTCCTTTCTCGCCAACGAGATTGGAATAACCGACGAGGAAGTCGCCATGTTCACGCCGCTCGCCTGTCGGCATGATCCTCAAACCAAGGCGGCGGTTCTGGTCGGAGCCAATGAGACGCCACCTTTCCATCAGCAAGCCGATCGATTCAAAGCAAGCTTGCTGCGGCAGGGATCGTTGGTAACGTCGCATGTGCTCCCGAACCGCAACCACATGGACAGTGTCAGAGATCTCGGCGTGCCGGGGACCGGGGCTGCCGATTGCCTGGAAGAACTGATCGCCAAGGCCTACTGACTAACTCGGGTTCTCGGGGCGGTTTGTTTTGCGCCACTCCTCGTATTCCCCGCGGGCATCGTCATGCAGCGGATAGTAACGTTGCAACGGGCCGCCCTCCATGAGCTTCACTCGTGAGAATTCTTCCCAATCATGATGCTTTTGTGATTCTTCGATCACCTTCGGGGCCATCACGACGGGAAGCACCACCACCCCGTCGTCGTCGGCGACAATGATATCGCCGGGGATCACCGTGACACCGCCGCAGGCAATCGGAACGTTGACGGCATTGGGATAGATGCTGGTCTGCACATGATAGTTTGGCGTCCAGCCGCGCAGCCATAGGGGCAGGTCGAGCTTTTCGACATTGGGCCGGTCGCGCATGCACCCATCGATGACGATACCCGCCCCGCCCCTGCCCTTGAAATACGTCGACATCATATCGCCGAAGACGCCCGAGCTCATATCGCCGCGCGCGTCGACCACGACCACATCGCCCTCCTGCGCGTGATAGAGCACGTGCCGGTGCAGCTGCGTCTCCGGATCGGCATATTCTCCTTCGGTGAAGAGGTCAGGCCGCTGCGGCAGGAACTGCAGCGTCAACGCCGGCCCGACGATCGACTTCCCGTGGTTTTGCGCCACCGGACCAACCATGTGCGGATTGCGGAAGCCCATGTGGCCAAGCGTGCCGGCTACCGTCGCGGCGCCGATCTCCCTTAGCGCGTCGATCAGGTCTTTAGGCGGCCGCATGATGTCGGAAGTATGCGTCATTGTGGACTCCGATTGAATGGAACTACCAGTTCGTAACAGAACCATCGCGGCGCTTAAGGTGAGGCGCTTCCCAGAAACGCAAACTCTGCGCCTGGACCGCAACTTCGTTGACCTCGACGCCGAGTCCCGGCAGATCGCCGACCGGGTAATCGGTCCCGTCGAGCCGTGGTTGCACGGGGAAGAAGTCGGAATTGTCGAAGCCCAGCTTTGTTTCGGGTGCCCTGGTCTCGAGCCACGCGAAGTTGGGTACCGCGGCAGCGAGATGCACGGTCGCGGCCGTGCACACGGGACCAAGCGGATTGTGCGGCATCAGGTCCACATAATGCGCCTCGCTCCAGCCAGCGATTTTCATCGCCTCGGTGAGCCCGCCGACATTGCAAACATCGATCCGGTTGAACTGATGGATGCCGCGCTCGATGTAGGGCAGGAACTGCCACTTGCTGGCAAATTCCTCGCCTATGGCAAAGGGGATTTCGGTCATCGTGCGCAACGATTCATAGGCCTCCGGCGTTTCGGCCCGGATCGGCTCCTCGAGGAAATCAAGCACGCCGCGGCCGAGCTTGTTGCAGAAGCTCGCCGCCTCTGCCACCGACAGCCGATGATGATAGTCGAGGCCGAGGACCACGTCGTCGCCCAGCGCCTCGCGCGCCTTGTTCAGCATACTCGCAGTAGCGCCGATGGACTCGCGCGGCTCGAAGATGTCCTTGCTGTTTTGCCCGAACGGGAAGAAACGGATCGCCTGCCACCCCTGTGCGCGAAGTTCGCGGGCCCGTTCGACGGCAACGTCGCCCTCGGCCTCGTCGCCGGTCGAGGCAAAGGTGGGAATGCGGTCGCGCTGCTTGCCGCCCAGCAGCTCGTAGACCGGCACGCCCAGCGCCTTGCCCTTGATGTCGTGAAGGGCGATGTCGATGGCGGAAATCGCCGCCTGAAGGACTCGCCC
This sequence comes from Mesorhizobium sp. M0698, assembly GCF_040320455.1. Taxonomy (NCBI): domain Bacteria; kingdom Pseudomonadati; phylum Pseudomonadota; class Alphaproteobacteria; order Hyphomicrobiales; family Phyllobacteriaceae; genus Mesorhizobium; species Mesorhizobium sp. M0698. Next base: position 345,447 of record NZ_JAMYPQ010000005.1, read on the forward strand.
GCCTTCGAAGTACTGGCTGCGGTAAATCTCCTGCCAGATCCGCCCGATCTGCATCGGGTCACGGCCGATGAGAAACTCGCGATAGTGCTCGACCGCGCCGGCCACGGCCCTCTCGCGACCGCTAAAGCCGCTCTCGCCCCAACCGAAGATGCCCTGGTCGGTCTCGACCTTGACGAGCATCTGGTTGCGCGTTCCTACCCACACCGGATAGGGCTTGATCGCGGTGATCTTAAGCTTCTCAGTCATCCACGCCCACGTTTCACGCGCATTCGCCCTATCTCAGTTGGCCTTGAGGGCCATTTCAGTTTCGCCATCGAACAGATGCATCCGCTCCTGGTCGAACTCGAGCCAGATCTGCTCGTCGGGCGCGACGGCAATGTTCGGCGGTACGCTGACGTTGACGATGGCGCCGGACAGGAACGCCTGAACGAAGGTGACGTCGCCGGTCGGCTCCACCGTATAGGCCTTGGCCGGGACGCTGCCTGGCACCGCACTCTTGTGGAGCTTGATCGTCGAGTGACGTGCGCCGAGCACGACTTTCCGGGTCGTCGCTTTCGCCACCTTCTGGGCATTGCGCGGTGAGAGCTCAAGGCGCCAGCCCTCGGCGCCGGTCAACACCGTGTTGCCGTTTGCCGTCGAGGCCTGCAGCGGAATAAGGCTCATCGCCGGGCTGCCGATGAAGCTGGCCACGAACATGTTCACCGGATGGGCAAAGACCTGCGCCGGTGAATCGTATTGCTGCAGGTAGCCGCCATTCATCACCGCCATCTTGTCAGCCATGGTCACGGCTTCGAGCTGGTCGTGCGTCACATAGATGATCGTCGCCTTGAGGTCCTGGTGGAAACGCTTGATCTCCGACCGCATTTGCACGCGCAGTTTGGCATCGAGGTTGGACAGTGGCTCGTCCATGAGGAACACTGCGGGGTCGCGAACGAGGGCACGGCCAAGAGCCACACGCTGCTGCTGCCCGCCCGAAAGTTCGCGCGGCTTGCGCTCGAGCAGGTGCGTCATGTCGAGCACTCGCGCCGCTTCCTTGACCTTCTTGTCGATCTCGTCCCTGGGGAGTTTGCGCATCTGAAGCGGGAACGCCAGGTTCTTGTAGACCGATTTCTGCGGGTAGAGCGCGTAGTTCTGGAACACCATTGCGATGTCCCGGTCCTTGGGGTCGAGGTCGTTGACCACGCGCTCGCCGATGATGATGTCGCCCGATGTGATCGGGGTCAGCCCAGCGACGAGATTGAGCGTGGTTGTCTTGCCGCAGCCTGAAGGGCCGACGAGCGCAACGAACTCGCCGTCATTGACCGTCAGCGAAACGTGGTTGACAGCTTTGAAGCTGCCATAGCTCTTGACGAGATCTTGGAGGACCACGTGGGCCATCGGCAACTCCCTAGTGCTTGACCGCGCCTTCTGTAAGGGCGCGTACGAAGTATCGTTGCAGGACCAGGAACAGCACCACGACGGGCACACTCATCATGAAGCTGGCCGCCATCAGGCCCGGAAAGTCCGTCGTATTTTCCGAGAAGAAGCGTTGGATGCCGACCGGCAGGGTCAACTGCTCGTTCTTGGAGAGGAAGGTGTAGGCGTAGATGTACTCGTTCCACGCGCCGATGAAGGAATAGATTGCGGTGGCGATGATCCCCGGCGTCGAGAGCGGCATCACGATCATGATGAAGGCCTGGAACCGTGTTGCGCCATCGATGCGCGCCGCCTGCTCAAGCTGCACCGGGATATTGTCGTAAAAGCCCTTGAGCAGCCAGATCGCCAGCGGCAGGCCAAAGGTGAGATAGGTGAGTATCAGTGAGCCATGCGTGTTTATCAGACCGATCGCGCGCATCAGGATGAAGAGTGGCACGAGAAAGATCACCGCCGGGAACATATTGCGCAGCAGCACGGCAAAGAACAGGAAGTTGCGACCGGGAAAACTGAAGCGCGAAAACGCGTAGGCCGCTGGGACAGCCACGATCACCGAAAGGATTGTCGTGATGGTCGACACGAAAAGGCTGTTCCAGAAGAAGCGGAGGAAGTCCTGGCCGACGCTGTTCTGCGGATCGAGCAGTTTCTGATAGCTGGCGAGGGTAGGTTCGTCCGGCCACCATTGCGGCGGGAATTGCGTCGCCGCGAATCCGGACTTGATCGAGGTGATCAGCATCCAGATCATCGGCAACGCGGTATAAAGCAGCATGAACACGAGGAATATGCGCCCGGCCCACCGCCATCCGTCGACGCGCATGCGGCGACGGGTCTGGGCTCGAGGGGCTGTCTCGGCAATCGTGCTCATGCGCTCCCCTCTTTCCGCTCGTTGCCGCTTAACGCACGGACGTAGAAGTAGCCCAGCGTCATCAGCGTGAGGAACAGGAGCACCGAATAAGCCGATGCCACGCCCCAGCGCTGCCGTCCGAAGGCGAGCTCATAAATGTGGGTTATCCAGATATGCGATGCGTTCGACGGCCCGCCGCCGGTCATGATCCAGGGGATGATGAAGGAATTGAAGTTGGCCACTGCGAGCAGCAGCATCGTCACCACCGAGACGTTGCGCAAGTGCGGGAAGGTGACGTGCCAAAAGCGCTGCCATGCATTGGCACCATCGACTTTTGCGGCGCGTAGCAATTGGTCGGGGACTGTCTGCAGGCCGGCCATCATCATGATCATGGCAAACGGAAACTCGCGCCAGATATTGACGACGATCAGGGAGGGCAGCACCGTGCTGACATTGTCGATGAAATTCGGCGGCTGGTCGGCCAATCCGAGGCCGACCAGCACCGCGCCGATGATCCCGAAGTCCGAATGGTAGATCCACTTCCAGATATAGGAGGCGGCCACTGCGCTGATGACCCAAGGGATGATCAGGATAGCGCGCAAGACACCACGGCCGATGAAGTCGCGGTGGAGCGCCAGCGCCGTTGCAAACCCCAGGACAAAGGAGATGAAAGTGGACCCCAGCGTCCAGATCAGTGTGTTCCAGGTGACCTTCCAGAACACCTGACTGGTGAGGATCGTCGTGTAGTTGTCGAAGCCGATGAAGGTCTTGTCGCGGAGCTGCAGACCAGGCGGTGTCTTAAAGAACGACAGCTCGACCGTGTAGTAGATCGGATAGGCGATGACGATGAGCATCACGGCGATCGCTGGGAGCACGTACGCGTAGTCCGCGCGATGCTCCCAGATCTTCCGCAGCGTGCCGGACCAACCGGGTTGCAATCTTCGGCGAGCCTCGGCCTTGCCGGTCACGATCGTCACTTGTGGCGTGCCCTTATTCTTCGGAACGAGGCGGCTGCGCCAGCGGCGCAGCCGGTCAGGTCGTAGGTCAGGCTTGGACTAGAGTCCGCCCATCACGTCTTTTACCTTCTTGGCCGCGTCGTCCGCTGCCTCGTCGACGGTCATCGCTCCGGTCAGGGCATTCTGCAGCATGTCCGGGATGATGATGTTCATGATCTCGGGGGCCTGCGGCAGCGCTGGGAACGGAATGCCGTATGGCAGCATCGAGGTCGTGACATCGAGGAACTTGATGTTGTCCAGACGTTCCTTCATCCACTTGGTTTTGAAGCCGTTAAGGTTGCCCGGGTTTGATCCGGCGTAGGCCATCTTCAGCGACCACTCAGGGCTCGTCCACATGCAGATGATAGCCTTTGCAGCAGGCTCGTCTACCTTGCCGCCTTCGACATATTCGGGCTTCAGGATGTGAATGTTCGAGCCGCCGAACACGACGGCGCGCTTGCCGTCGGGGCCAGTTGGAATCAGGCCGTAGCGCATGTTGTCGATGACCGTCTGCGCCTTGTCCTTGTCGGTGCCCGTCGCCTTTTTCTGCAGGTCGAGCATGACGTTGTAATCGGACGGGTGCGAGATCATCATGCCGAGCTGGCCGGCGACGAACAGGGGCTGGTTATCGGCCTGCTGGTTGGTGAGCGCCGAAACCGGAACCGACTTGTCGCGAACATACATGTCGTAGGAGGCTTGCAGCGCCGCCTTGCTCTGTGGACTATCGAGCTGGACCTGCTCATAGGTCGGATTCGCGGTGGCTTCGTCGAAGACGCCGCCGCCATAGGCCCACAGCTGTGGCATGAAACGGTACGGCGTATTGCCGGCATTCTTGCGCGCCACGAGGCCGTAGCCGGCAATGCCGAGCTTGTCGTGGATCTGCTTGGAATATTTGACGACATCTTCCCAGGTTGCCGGAGCCTTGTCCGGATCGAGGCCCGCACGCTTGAAGATGTCGGCGTTCCAGATGAACGCCATCGTCTCGTTGTTGGTCGGAATGCCGTAGGTCACGCCCTCCCAGGTCACGGCCTTCATGGCGCCGGGCCAGAAATCCTCGGTCGAATACCCCACATCCTCTGGCTTGAGCGGCTGCAGATAGCCCTTTGAGGCGAACTCGGTACCACCCAGGATTTGCAGGCGGACCGCCATCGGCGCGGCATTGCCCAGGAGCGCGGTGCGGAACTTGTCGAGAAGGTCGTTATAGGTGAGGGCTTGTTCCTCGAGCTGGATGTTCGGATATGTCTTGCGGAAGGTCTCGAAGAATTCCTTGTAGTACTGGCGCAGGAGGTCCGGGTCGCCCTCGAACACGCCCTGATACCAGAAAGTCAGTCGCCCCTTGTAGTCGAGCGGTGTGACCTTGGCGCAATCGGCCGCCGTGTCAAAATCCTGTGTGCCCGCAATCGAGCGCACATATTCCGGCGACCACTTGCTCAGGTCGACCGGCGGTGCACCCAGCGCCGATGTAGACGTCAGGGATGCCATCAAAGCAGTGGCGACAGTGCCGCGCAGGACGGCACTGCCGAGCGCAATTCTCGTCATAGGTATCCTCCCTGGTTCTCCCATGCCGCCCTAAAGCGGTCCTTGCTCGTTTCGATCGCGAGGATGCTTCTTTCAGCTCAGTGTATCCTCTCGATCACTTGGTACGTTTTCAGATCATGGATTGCCTGTCAACGCGCAGAATCGTACATTGTTTGCGAAAGCCGTGTGTGATATCGGGCAAGTTATGTATTAAATTGGGGAGCCGGCCTTGGCCGAAATAAGCGATTTCAAAGCGATGCCACCGGTGGGGACCGATCCCATCGGGGCCTCCAGCGAGGGCGCCTCGCTTTATGAATTGATCAGGGAAGATATCATCGAGGGACGGCTCGCCGCCAACGAACGGCTTGTCGTCACCGATCTCGCCCGGCGTCACGGCACTTCGACCAATCCTGTGCGCGAGGCCCTGCAGTTGTTGCGCGGCGAAGGGTTTGTCACCTTTGTCGCCAACCGCGGGGCGCGCGTGCGACCCATTGATCAGGATTTTGTCCGGGATATCTACGAGATCGGTGTTCTGATCGAGCCAGCCCTGACACGATGGTTTGTGAATATGGCTACCGGCGAGGACATCGCCGAACTCGAACGTCTCCAAGGCCTGATCGAAGAGAACAACTTCGCCGACACATTCAGGCACAGTGAGCTGGATACCGCTTTCCACACCGTGATGTACCAGCGGCACTACAACCGCCACGCAGCCGAGCTTTGGTGGAAGCATCGCGAAGTGCTGCGAGCCGTGAGCCGTCGTTTCAATTTCACGCTGGCGCGACGTGCCGCGATCATGCGCGAGCACCGCGAACTCATCGCGCTTGTGAAGGCGGGAGAGGCCGACAAGGCGGCCGAACTCGTTTCCCGCCATGTCGAGGGTTCGGGCCGGCATATTCTCGAACAGATGCGAGCGCGCAACGCCGCTCGGGCCGGATAGAATGTCCAGTCCAGAACATCGTTAGCTGACCATTTTCAGGCAAAGGTAGTTGAGATGAAAATCACGAGCATTCGGCCGTGGCTGATCAAGTCCGATGCTTCCTACTGGGGAGAGTTCCTGTTCGTCGAAGTGACGACCGACGAGGGAGTGAGTGGCTGGGGAGAGATCACCACCACGACAAGGCTCGCCAACCGCGCTCTCTGCACGATCCTGCGGCAGATCGGCGTCGCCGTGACAGGCGAGGATCCGGCGCGTATCGAGCATCTCTGGCACAAGATCTTCCGCAGCTTCACCTACATGGGAAGCCGCGGCGCCGCCGTCGAATGCGTGAGCGCCATCGATATTGCCCTCTGGGACATCCGGGGCAAAGTCCTCGGCAAGCCGATTTACGAGCTGCTTGGCGGGCCGGTACGCGATGAAATCGCGCTCTACACCCATCCCAACCAGGCCAAATTCACCAGCAAGGAGGCTGTGGTCCGCGAAATTCTAGACATTGTCGAGTCCGGACACACTGCGCTCAAGTTCGATCCCTACCCCCACCAGGGCCGCAGCGCCGATGGCCTGCCCCGCGAACAGCGAGACGGCTACCTCGATGGCAGCATGACCCGCAAGGACGAGCGCGAAGCCGCCGAACTCACGGCTCTGATCCGCGAAACGGCAGGACCCGATGTCGACATTCTCATCGATGCGCACGGCCGCTTCGACGTCCCCACCGCCATTCGCCTCTGTCGGAGCCTCGAGGAGGCCGGCCAGATCGACTGGTTTGAGGAGCCCTGCCCGCCCGAGAGCCTTAACGCCCTCAAGCAGGTGCGTGAGAAGGTCAATACCGCCATCTCGTGGGGCGAGCGCGGCCACACGAAGTGGGATTTCGTGCCGGTACTCGAGAACAGGCTCGCCGACTACATCATGCCCGACGTTACCTGGACCGGCGGCATTACCGAACTCAAGAAGATTTCTGCGCTGTGCGAAGCCTACTACGTCCCGGTCTCGCCACATGACGCCGCGGGACCAATCAACGTGGTTGCGGGAGCGCAGGTGATGATGACCGTTCCCAATTTCTACAAACTCGAAACATCGGAGTGGAACCTGGGCAAATACGATCACCTGATCGACAGACCACTCGACATTTCTAACGGCAGCCTCAAGCTGATGTCGAAACCTGGTCTCGGTATTGAGATGGACCGCGACTACCTGCAGGCCCACGAGATTGAGCTGGGCTAGCAACACTGTATGCCGGCCCAGGGTGCGGGACGACAAGCCGAAAACGAGGATAAGTCATGGCAAAGACAGGTGGCGCCGACGAAGCGCTCAATCGGGTGAACGCGAACTCCAAGCCATCCCAGCTTCGCATCACCGACATGCGGGTAGCCGAAATCGTCGGCGCGCCGTTCACCTCAACCCTGCTCAAGATTTACACCAACCAGGGCATCGTCGGGCTTGGCGAGGTGCGCGACGGCGCCAGTGCCACCTACGCGCTGATGCTGAAGAGCCGGCTGCTTGGCGAGAACCCTTGCGACATCGACCGCCTGTTTCGCCGGATCAAGCAGTTCGGTGGCCACGGCCGGCAAGGCGGCGGCGTCTCGGCGGTCGAGATCGCGTTGTGGGATCTCGCCGGCAAGGCCTATGGCGTTCCCATCTACCAGATGCTCGGCGGCCGGTTTCGGGAGAAGGTGCGCGTCTATTGCGACACCGACGCTACCGTGCCGAGCGGCACCGAGACCGGCAAGCGCCTCAAGCAGCGCATGGCGCTCGGCTTCACCTTCCTCAAGATGGATCTGGGGCTGATGCAGATCGCGGATGTACCCGGTGCGGTTGTCTCCCCTGCCGGTTCACTTGAAGGGTACCGCGTCCATGCCGGCCGCGGCCCGGTCAAGACCCTTGAAGAGCGACGCGCCCGCAACGCCGCGTACGATTTGCACAACATTGCCCACCCGTTTACCGGCCTTCACTTTTCCGACAAGGGCCTCGACCTGCTTGAGCAGTACATTGCCGAGGTTCGCGATGTTATCGGCATGGATATTCCGCTCGCCATTGACCATGTCGGCCACATCTCGCTGCAGAACGGCATTCGGCTCGCCAGGCGGATTGAAAAATACGTGCCGGCCTGGCTCGAGGATGTGATCCCATGGCAGTACACCGAGCAGTTCCGGCAACTGCAGGACGCCACTACGGTGCCGATCTGCACCGGCGAGGACATCTACCTTAGGGAAGGCTTCGAGCCCCTGCTCAAGAGCGGCGGCCTCTCCATTATCCACCCGGACCTGCTCACCAGCGGGGGCATCCTCGAGACCAAGAAGATCGGCGACATGGCCCAGGACCACGGCGTCGCAATGGCCATCCATATGGCCGAAAGTCCAATCGCCGCAATGGCCGCGGCACATGTCGCGACCGCGACCGAAAACTTCATGGCGCTCGAATACCACTCTGCCGATGTCGACTGGTGGGACGATATCGTCACCGGCGTTCCCAAGCCGCTCGTGAAGGACGGCTTTATCACTGTTCCGGACAAACCTGGCCTGGGGATTGACGACGTCGTCGACGAGGTGATCTCGCAGCATCTGCAGCCGGGTGTCACCGGCATCTGGCAGCCCACGGATCACTGGGACAACGAGTATTCCTGGGACCGTATCTGGAGCTGAGGCGAAAAGAACCGAAGATGAAGATCACCGATCTCCGCTGCGCCGTCATCGGCAAACATCCCATCGTCCGCATCGTTACCGACGAGGGCCTCTATGGCCTTGGCGAAGTCGAGTTCACCAAGACCTATCTCAAGCCTTGGGTGCTGCATTTCCGCGAGGCGCTGATCGGCGAGGACCCTACCGACATCGAGCGGGTGATGCTGAAGATCCGCCAACGCGGCTCTTTCAAGCCCTATGGCGCGGCGGTAAGCGCTATCGAGCATGCGCTGTGGGACATAGCCGGCAAGGCCGCAGGCGTGCCGGCCTACAAACTGCTCGGCGGCAAGGTGCGCGACAAGGTGCGCGTCTATAACGGCTCGATCCGCCAGAAGCGAACGGGGGACCGGCCGGAGGATTACGCCGCTGACGTGAAATGGATGATGGAGCAGCCGCAGAACTTCTTCATGATCAAGCAGGGGATCTCGTTCCACTCCAACATGAAGGACACCGTCGAGGGCTTCCATTACGGCGTGACGCAGAAGAAGGCTGGCTATCACGGTGCCATGGATCAGGGCGTCATCAGCGAGCGCGGTTTCAACCACATGCTCGACTGCGTGATCGCGATGAAGGAAGTGCTGGGCGACAAGGTCAGCCTGGCGCTCGACTGCGGCCCGGGCTGGATGCTGCCCGATGCGATCAAGTTCGCTCGCGCGGTCGAGAAGTACAATTTGATGTGGCTCGAGGACATGCTGACCGGCGACTATGTGCCGTGGGTCAATCCGCAGGCCTATCGGGAGCTGACCACCGCCACCTCGACGCCAATTCATACCGGCGAGCAGATATACCTGCGGCACAATTTCAAGGAGCTGATCGAAACGCAGGCGGTGCGCGTCATCGGCCCCGATCCGGCCGATATTGGCGGCATTGCCGAGCTCAAATGGGTCGCCGAGCACGCCTATATGCACTCGATCCTGATGGCACCGCACGGCACCGCGAACGGCCTTCTCGGCCTCGGCGCGCTGATCAATGTCTGCGCCACCCTGCCCGCCAACTTCATTGCCTTCGAATACCCGAGCGCCTCCGACCCCTGGTGGGAGGACCTCGTAATCGGCCTGCCGTCGCAGATCGTGAAGGACAGCATGGTGGACTTGCTGGAAGCGCCGGGGCTGGGCCTCGACATCGACGCCGAAGCAGCCAGGAAGTATCTCCGGGAAGAGGATGCAGGCTTCTTCGACTGAACCATCCTTCTTGCGCCACCCAGCACCACGCGGACCGCTTCACGCAACCTGTCATCCGGAATGACCGTTTCGGGGCCTGGAGCCGTAGGTCCGCTTCGGATCAGCGGCTGGCCAAAGCCGACGTAGCTTGTCGGAAGCTCCCGAGCAAATGCCGGCTTCCTGATTTCCACGCCCGGAAGCGAACCGTCACAAATCCGCCATCTCAGGCATCACCTTGCAGACGGCCGGTTCGCCTTTTCGACGGCATAGGGTGTATGGAGCACCCGACGCCCCCACCCCTACCTCTGAAAATGCCCCAACCCGTTCTCATTGAGATAGTCCACCGTCATCACCCGCGCGCGAATGCCGCCGGGGGAACCAACGAACTTCACCGATGACAGCGAGCCGGTCGGCGCGTTCTCTCCGCGGGGCGTGAGGGCGTAGGTGTCGCCGTCCCAGTGCTCGAGCGTGAACTGCATGGGCTTGGGGCCGAGTTCGAGCATCAGCTTGTCGCCATCGGCCCGCACGGTGGCGGTGTCGAAATAGTTGCTCGTATATTGGCCCTCGTAGAAGGATGGACTGCGCGCCTTGGCGGGGTTCGTCGGCTTGTCCTTGCCGGCGAGGTCGCCCACCGGCTTGTAGTAGGCCATGAACCGCGGCTTGATGTAGGGATACCAGTCGCGAGTGACCTGGCCATATTGCACGATGTCCATGAAGCTGGCGGCGACCGCCTCGGCGGCGCCGACGGGGGAGCCGTTGGTGAGCACGACGATGCCGACATCGGCCGAGGGCAAGATCTGGAAGGTGGTGCCGGCGCCGAGCAGGAAGGCGCCGGAATGGCCCATGGTGGTGCGCCCATTGGCGTTCACCCCCACATTGAAGCCATAGCCATAGGAGCTGGCCCGCGTATCGGGCGTCTCGCCGCGGTAGGTCACGCTCTGCGGTGTGATGGCGGGCTGCAGGATCTTCGGGTCGATCATGGGCTGGCCGTTATAGGTGCCGTCGCCAAGCAGCAGGATCATCCACTTGGCAAGATCCTGGGCGCTGGAGGAGACGCCGCCCGCGGGCGCCTGCTGGTCGGGGTCGCGGTCATAGAGCGGCTCGAACACATTCTCCGCCACGCGCGCATGCAGCAGGGCGCGGTTCTTGCCGGCGGCAATGAAGTCCTCGTGCCGATAGCTGCTCGAGCGCATGCCGAGCGGATCGAACAACAGGCTTTTGGCCAGCGGCTCCCAAGGCTGTTTCTCGGCGTGGGCCACTGCCTCGGCGCCGATCGTCGTGCCGAAATTGGCGTAGTGATAGGAGATGCGGAAGGGATCGAGCGGCACCATCCACAGGCTCCCGACGATCTGCTTGCGCCGGAAGCCGAGATCCTCGAGTTCGTCGCCCGCCGCCATCGGCAGGCCCGAGCGATGGGCGAAGAAATCGCCGATGGTGGCGTTGCCCGAGACATAGTCGAGATTGAGGCGAAAGCCGTCCCAGACCTTGCGGACCGGGGTATCCCAGTCGAAGCTGTGGTCCTTCGTCATGGCGATCGCGGCCACCGTGGCCGAGATCGACTTCGACACCGAGGCGACCTGGAAAATGGTGGTGCTGCTGACCTTAGAAGTGTCGTCCCGGTTGTCACGAAGGCCATAGCCCTCGTCAAAGATCATTTTGCCGCCATGCACCACCGCCACGGCGAAGCCGGGAACGTCGGATGCTTCCTCGACTTTCTTGACGATGTCCGGCAGCGCGGCCAGCGCCTTCTCGACACCGCCGGGATACAGCTGCATAGCATCCTGCGGCGGCGATGGCCCAAGCTCCGGCACGTAGGACTGCGCGGCTGCCATGGCGGGCAGCATGGTAACAAGGGAAAGTACCAGGAGAGCAGCGACCTTCTTCATTGCATGTCCTCAAACTTGCACCGGCAGATGATCGGACCATACGCGGCAAGATGAAAGATGGTTACAGCTATTTTCTACTGATATGTTTAAGTCCAAAGATCAGACAGAGACGGCGGCTGCGCGCATGTGATTTCGGGACCTGGTGAAGTATCCGCGTTACCCACGCGGGCGGCAATTGGATGGGACTGCGCGGGAGAACGTCAAGTTCCAAGGCCGGGCGGCAAATGGCGTCTAATCAGGAGTTGTTCGCCAACGGGCTGGCGGCCAACCAGAAAGTCATCGAAGCCAATTATATGGCCCATCGCGAGGCCCTATGGCCTGCTGCACGGGGTCCGATGGCCGAGAGGCCCGGACGCTTCGTCTTCACCGATCTTGCCTACGGCACGGGGCCCGTTTGCTGTCCGTCCGGTTATTGCCGCGGGACCAGTTAAAGCCGCCGTTCGGCTCACGTGAAGAGTTTCGGGCGCCGGCAGGCGTACGAAAGTCCCCGAGGAAGGAACCCGCGGGCCGCAGACGATGGCTATGGGGATTTCGGATTTCGGCAGACGTCGGCGATGGCGTGACCGCCGTCGGGAAGCGCTGGGGTGAATGCGGACAGACCGCTTCGTTGCGCCCCCGCGCGGTGTTGTCGGCTTGGTCGGCAGCTGGACGCGACCTCTTCAGCATCGAGGATCATCATCGACGTGCATCGATCCGTTGCCGGAGGCTGAGTGCCTGCAGCTGAAGGCTGAACCATTCCATGCCGGGTCATGGCGTGCTGCTCCCGGTCACCGGGAGCCGTGTGGTGGTCCGCGCGGTTGCCTCCACCGTTCAAACAGCTCGATGACGATCATGCGGCCGCCGCAGCACGGGCACGGCGGGCGGAAGTCGTCCGGTTCGTCGGGGTCGCCGTCGTCGGGCGGCGCGGCAGGGGCGGTCGAGGATCGCCCTCACTGACCCTCCTGGGTAAGTTGGAAGATACGACCAACGTTAGTTAGCTCACAGTACGTGAAAGAAGCAAAAGAACCCGGTTGCGGCGGAAGAAATTCCCCCTGATGCTTCCATGCGAGGCAGGTTTTGATCGTATCGAAAGATTTTTGTTCTCGGCGTTCATCGATGCGGCCATGGACAAATACGAGAGAAATTACATGCGCGGTTGCATTTAGAGATTGAGGATCTGCTTTCGCAGCCGTTGGCACTGCCAAGAGAAGAGCCAGAGCGATGATGAGCTTGGTGCGATTCATGTCGTCCTCCGTTTCATCCGGTGCTGCTGGGGTCGCTTGGAGGCGAAGGCCGAATGGGCTAAACTAGGAAGCGCGCCAGGAAGGTGAAATGTCCCGAACGGCCCCTGAAATTGACCTGAAATCTGCTGAAACGATCACGTTCCGCGGTTTCGTCTTCCTGACCAAAAGCAAAGAACTCCGAACCGTCGAAGGCAAAGCGGTCAATCTTCGCAGCCAGTCCGCCGAGGTGCTCTCGGTGCTCGCGGCGCGACCGGGCGAAATCGTGTCCAAGGATGCTCTGATGCAGGCGGTTTGGCCCGATACCTTCGTGACCGACGACAGCCTCACTCAATGCATTGCCGATATTCGCCGCGCGTTGGGGGACGACGCGCACGTGATGGTGGAAACCGTCCCAAAGAGAGGCTACCGACTGAACGCCGATCTATCGGACGCGGCGGACCCAAACGCCGCAGCCGGCACGGAACCTGCCAGGACCCGATTCTCGCAGCGCGGCTTCATTCTTGCTGCACTCGCTCTCCTTGCGGCAGCGATCGGCGCATACTACGGCGCGGAAGCCTGGCGAGCCGCTCCCGTTCGTTCGAGCGACATGCCCAGGATTGCGATCCTTCCCTTCGACGACATGAGTGCAGGTGCGGACAAGGGATATCTCAGCGATGCCGTTGCCGAGGGGATCATCACCGAGCTGGCGCGGAGCAAGACTTATGCCGTCATCGCCCGGAACTCGAGCTTCAGGTACCGCGGTAAGCCGATCGACGCCAGACAGATTGGAGATGAACTCGGCGTCGACTACCTGCTCGAAGGCAGCCAGCAGAAGATCGGAGACCGGCTGAAAGTGTCCGCCCAGTTGCTGAATGCGCATGACGGATCACATGTCTGGGCCAACTCCTACAACCGGGAGATTGGCGATCTTTTCGTCGTCCAGGAGGAAATCATCCGCACGCTTGCGGATCGGGTCGGAATAAGGATCGAGCGACCGTTGCCACAGAGCGATGCCGCGCAGGTCAGCGCGCTCCGCTATTACCTGATGGGGAGGGCCAAGATCGGAGAGGATATCTCAGCCGAGGGGAACGAGCTGTTAAGGCAGTTCAGCCTCAAGGCGATCGAAGAGGATCCGAACTCCCAGTTCGGCTATATCGGGCTGGCCTGGTACTATCGCAATGACGCGGTATTCGGGTGGCACGCGCAGGAACACAACCGGAACGAGGCGTTGAAACTCGCTGCCAAATACGCCGACAAGGCCATCCTGCTCGCTCCTGATGACGCAGAAGCGCATGAGGTCCGCGCCAGCATCCACACCGAAGCCGGAGAGGTCGAGCAGGCCCTTGCCCAGTACGATCAGGCGATCGCCTTGAACCCGAGCAACTCGCATATCCTCGTCATGAGTACGAACGTGCTGCTGTATGTTGGCCGCGCCGACGAAGCGATCGATCGGATCGAGCAGGCCAAAGGCATCGATCCCTTCCACCCTGACTGGTTTCACTGGCAGATGGGCTGGGCGCTCTGGGAAAAGAATGATTGTGAAGCGGCGCTGGCTGCGATGCGGAAAATGTCCAGAATCCCGAGCGGCGCACAGCGCATGCTTGCGGGGATCCACGCTTGTCTAGGAAACAAGCGAGAGGCAAAGGAAGCGCTTGCGGTTTTCCTCCAGAACACTCCCAGTGAATCCATCAGTAAAGAACGCAGGGAGTGGGACAAGATTTGGACCGCACCCGGAAGCCTCGACCGCTGGATCAAGCAGATGCGGTTCGCGGGGTTGCCGGAGTGACGGCCAACCGTATGCGGCCCAGCAGAAGTCATGGGCTGCAAACGACCCTTGAAGTGGGCCACGAGCGCTGGTGGCGCTCACGCTCAGGGCGACGATGCGTACCAAACACCTTCATTTCCTCAGTTTTATCTTGCGACTTGCCAGGCTGGCCGATGGCCAGCCTGATGGCCGCAGAGACGATCGCGGTAATGCCCCAGGCCCATCCGCGCTTCACACTCAAGGTCTTTCGTCGCTAGGAACCCTACAGGGAGGCGGAGGTGCTCGATAAGATTGTCACGCTCCTGCGCCGTGCCGGTATTCCGGACTGACCTTGGTCGTCTACTTGCCGCCTTTGTCTGAACCAATGACAGCTGCGTCCGCAATTACTATCCTGGCGACGCATGCCGCTGCGTCCGCTTTGGGGAATCAAAGAACGCGAGCCCGATGACCGACATTAGGCGCAAAGCAGCCATGCCGCCGTCGCGTGTGAGACTCTGCTTCGGGTCACAAGCAGAACAGCAGCCCCCTACGGTTCGTCCCTCTCATCGCGCAAATTAGACACAACGCGGCGGTTCTGCGACCTGCAGGCGGTGTCGGGGCACTCGCGGACGAGCCTGTCCTTGCCGTAGCCCTTGGCCCACATGCGGTTGCGGTCTATGCCGCCGGCGGCGAGGTAGTCCATCACCGCATCGGCGCGCTGCTGCGACAGCGCCATTTCACTTGCGCCGGGATCGTCGGCGAAACCCTGCAGCTTGAGCAGCCAGCGCGGATGCTTTGCTAGCCAGGCGATCTGGGTGTCGAGGGTGGCCTTGGCGACAGAATCGAGCGCGGCCGAACCTTGCGTGAAATAGGTGCGGCGGCCGACATTGAGGATAAAATCCTCCTCGCTGCCCGGCTGCACGTTCTGGAAGCCGGCAACCTCGGTGTTGGTGACGTCGGGCGTGGAAGGGGCCAGCGTGTTGCTGGTCGAGCAGGATGCGGCCAGCACCAGCAGGCCCGCGGCGAGCAGCCGGCGCGTGTTTTCAATCATGCGGTTCATGAGGCGCCAATCATTCGACAGTGGTGGAAGCGGGCGCCTGGTCGGCGATGTGCGGCAGGACCTGCACCGCGGTGCCGATCGGGCAGCGCTGGTAAAGGTCGATGATGTCTTCCGGGAACATGCGGATGCAGCCGCTGGAAGCGTCGGTGCCGATGCTCCATGGCTCCAGCGTGCCATGCAGGCGGTAGCCGGTGTCGGCGCCGTTGCGGTGCAGATAGAGCGCGCGCGGCCCGAGCGGATTGTTGGACGCGCCGCCTGCGACCATGGGCGGTAGGTCCGGCCTGCGCTTACGCATTTCGGGGGGCGGGACCCATTGCGGCCACAGCGCGCGGCGGTCGATCGTCGCGCGGCCGTACCATTTGAAGCCGTCCTTGCCGACGCCGACACCGTAGCGGATGGCGGTCTTGTTTTCCATGATGACGTAGAGGAAATGGTGGCGGGTATCGACCACGACGGTGCCGACCGGCTCGCTGCTGAAATACTTGACGATCTGGCGATGCCATCTCTTGTCGATCTTGGCGAAGTTGGTCTTGCGATAGACAAAATTGTTGTCGCTGGCGGTACCGGCGAAAAAGGATTTTGCCGCCGCTGCTTGAGCAATATTGCTGGTTGCACCCACCGCGACCAGCGCCAGGCCGCCGAGCACGACCCCCCTGCGTGATAAAACCATCGGCAATATTCCCCCTCATGCCAAAAGCCTGGCGGACCATAGTTGAGAATTACTTCGCCTCAAAGTGGAAAATGCTGCGTTGCTTCAGTCCGCCGTGTCCGGACATTCGGCAATTTGGCGGCGTGTGACCGAATTGTGACAATCTTGCCGAGGACGAACGTCTAGCCTAAACCCCATCCAGGATCTTAACCAAATTGGCGCACGGTTTCGGACCGGGCGTAGTTGCGACATTTGCCCTATCCGGACGTGTGAGCGATGCTGTGGGCATGATGCATGCTTTTTTTCGTTCGGTTGCTGCGATGATCGTGATGTCCGGCGTGGCAGGTTGCACCAGCATTTCCTACTACGCACAATCCCTGAAGGGTCACCTGGAGATCATGGCGGCGCGGCAGGATGTAGGAAAGCTGATCGACAATCCTTCGACCCCTGGGACATTGCGCGCTCGAATGGCATCGGCGAGCGCCATCCGACAGTTTGCGATAGATGAACTAGCGCTGCCGGACAACAATAGCTACCGCAGCTATGTTGACGTTGGTCGGGACGCGGTGACATGGGCCATCTTCGCAGCGCCGGAATTCTCGCTGACGCCACGAACATGGTGCTTTCCAGTGTTCGGATGCGTTCCGTACCGAGGATACTTCTCCAAAAGGTCTGCGATTGAAACCGCTGTCGAACTTCAGAGACAGGGCCTGGACGTCTATGTGACGGGCATCACTGCATATTCCACACTCGGCTGGTCAAGTGACCCGCTGCTAAGCACCATGCTCAGCCAAGATGAAGCGGGTCTTGCAGGGCTGGTGTTCCATGAGCTGGCCCACCAGCGCGTCTACGTACAGGACGATTCCGGGTTCAACGAGGCGTTCGCTACCGCTGTCGAAACAACCGGTGTAAGAAAATGGCTGCGCGCGAATGGGGATACTGCCGGTTTGCGCCGTTACGAAGCCGACCGGAGGCGCAGAGCTCAATTTCTTGCGCTGGTGTCGCAGACCCGAGACGAGCTAAGGCACGTCTATGACGACAGCGCTACCTCTGAGCAAAAGCGGGCCGCAAAGATAGCCGCGATCGAACGGCTGCGGATGCGCTACCGAGAGATGCGCGACAGTCGCTGGCATGGATACCGGAGGTACGATGTCTGGTTCGATTCTCCGATCAACAACGCGAAGCTCGCCGCGACTTCCGTCTACGGCGATCGGGTGGCGACGTTTCTCCGCTTGTTCGATTTGTGTTCGGGCGACTATCCACGATTCTTCGCGTCGGTTCGATGGATAGGAGCGTTAGACAAATCTGACCGCGCCGAAGCGCTCAAGGCGGCAGATTCATGCGATTGATCCGGTCAAATCCGCAAGCCAGAAGCGGCGAATCGGTCGCTGATGTACTCGGCAGCCGGAGCAGGTGATTGAATTGACCATTTGTCGGCCGATTTCCTAGGTACTTTGACGTCGGCGGGGCCGGAAGCCGCATGCCGGCCTACAGAAGCCAAAAGCGGACTTGCCTGAACTCCCTGCGGGATCTTGGACCACAATGATTGCCGGCGGGCCGTGGCGCCGCAGCGTGCGCCCCTACGAGGCCGAAAACCTCACGCTCACGCCGCGCTGCCGAAAATAAGCCTGCATTAGCTTGCGGCCCGAACGGTTGTTCTGCGCCAGCCTGGTCGAATCGAACACCGCTTGTTCTATCCCCTCTCGCGCCAGCGCTGCTTTGAGCGCCGCGATATGTGCGTCGATGTCGGCATTGTTCACCCGGAGCGATGCATAGATGCTGTCGGTCGCCTCGGCCACGGTCGGCTCGCTCACGGGTGTACTCCTTTGGCTATTCGGGCGGCGGCTTAGCACAGATCAGCGGCTTCGCCGATACCGATAATACGGCTAGATGGGCGGCAACAGTGTCCCTTGGGGTCGGTTGTGAATCATGGGTTCCGCCTGAGTCGGAGATCGCAAGCCATGTCTGGGCGAACTTTCCGATCGCCTGGGCAATGCCGACTGGCTCGATGGTGCGTTCAGCGCCGGTGACCTTCTGATGGTGGCGGTGCTGCGCAGGTTGAACGGATCGGGTATACTGGACGAATATCCGAACCTCTCCGCTTATGTAGCCCGCGGCGAAGTGCGGCCAGCCCTCAAGCGTGCTTTCGATGCTTAATTGGCGGTTTTCACGCCGCATCGACCGGCTGATGACATTCTGGTTACTTGACCCTCTAGCTTTGGTTGCGGTCTACTTTCTCTTCATTGGCCAGATACTGGTGGACGAAGGCGATGGCCATGCTGCCCTCGCCGACCGCCGAGGCAACGCGTTTGACCGGGCTCAGGCGTACGTCGCCGCAGGCGAAGATGCCGGGCGCGCTGGTCTCGAGCAGGTAGGGGTCGCGGCCATGCGACCAGAGCCCGGCCTTCTTCACGTCGTCGCCGGTCAGCACATAACCGCGTGCATCGCGCGCTACGTCGGCCGGCAGCCACTCGGTCTCGGCGTTGTCGCCGATGAACACGAACAGCCCGCCGCATTCGTGCCGGCTCACCTCGTTGCCGGTCTTGTCGAGAATGTCGATCGCCGTCAGGTGCGTCTCGCCGTGCACGGCCTGGACTTCGGAGCGAAGCTGGACCTTTACGTTGGATTTCGCCCTGAGCTGCTCGATCAGATAGTGGGACATGCTGTCGGCAAGCGAGGGGCCGCGCACCAGCAGCGTCACGCTGCGCGCATGGCCGGAAAAATGCATCGCCGCCTGGCCGGCCGAATTGCCGGCGCCGATCAGGTAGACATCCTGCCCATGCGTGCTGCTCGCCTCGCTGCGCGCGGCGCCAAAATAAACGCCTTTGCCGATCAACCGGTCGAACCCGTCGATGGCAAGACGGCGCCAGGCGACGCCGGTTGCCAGGATGAGGCTGCGGGCGCGCACGACATCGGTGCCGTCGAGCACCACCTCGTGCGTCGTCGGGTCAATGCCGGCGACCGAACGGGTGACCAGGATTTCGGCGCCGAGCCGCTTTGCCTGCTGCAGCGCGCGGCTGGCAAGCTCGTCGCCGGAAATGCCGCTTGGAAAGCCGAGATAGTTCTCGATGCGCGAGGATGTTCCCGCCTGCCCGCCGGGCGCCTCGCGTTCGACGACGATGGTGCGCAGCCCCTCGGAGGCGCCATAGACCGCAGCCGCAAGACCGGCCGGTCCGCCGCCGATGATCGCGACGTCGTACTCGGCGCCGCGCGGGCGCGTCTGCAGCCCGAGGCGAATGGCAAGATCGCGCACGGCGGGTGCTTCGATAATCTCCCCGTCCGCCAGCCGGGCAACGGGACCATCGAGAGCCGGCCTGCCGAGGGCAGACCAGAAAGCCTCGGCATCCGACGTGTCGGGCAACAGCCAGGTGAACGAAATCTGGTTGCGGGCCAGAAACCGGCGCAGTTCGCCGCACGCCGTGTCCCAGCGATGGCCGACCAATGTGACGCGCGGCCTCTGCGGCTCGGCAGTGACGCTTTGCAGCCCGCCCATCCGCTCGCGGGCAAGCGCGCTGACCTTTTGGGCCACGTCCTTTGAAACCGCGGCGATGGAATAATACTGCTGAACCTCGATGCGCATGACGCGGGAAGATTCGGCGGCGCGATAGCCACCGGGAAAACCCGAGCCAAGCGCAATCGGCACCTCGCCGAAGATCGTTCCCGGCAGACGCCAACCCAGCGTTCGCTCGATGCCGTCGAAGGTCTTTAGGACTTCGATCTTGCCGGCGAGAACCGCAAACAGCGCGGCCTCTCCACCCTCGTGAATCGCGAACTCTCCGGGGCTGAGGTGAAGATCGGCCGCTGTCCGCGCCAGCCGCTCCAGCTCTGCCGCCGGCAAACCCGAAAACAACGGGATCGCTCCCACTTCATCACTTGTCAGCATGGCCCCTCGCGGGAGCCAGTTAGCGTTGTTTTTTTGTCGTGATCAATAAAAAAGTGAGGCGGAGCCGTGTTTTGGCAGAGAGCGCAACCTCCCCGTTGTTGTACCGTTGTTGTGGGGGAGATCGGCAGCCTCGACGCCATGCCACGCATGCTCGTAGCTCGCTCAAGCCGGACGGCACGTGGATGATCGTCGAGCCGTTCGCGCACGATCATCTGGCTGTTAACCCCGTCGGGCGCGCCTATTATGACGCCTCCGCCTTTGTGTGCACGCCCGCGTCGCTGGCGCAGGATGTCGGGCTCCAGGGCTGGCGCCCAGGCCGGAGAGGCAAGGCTGAGGGAGGTCGTCACCAGCGGTGGCTTCACCGCTTCCGCCGCACCGCGGAGACGCCGTCCAACATGGTGCTGGAGGCCCGCCCGTAGTAGGATGGCTGCCGCAGGAAGATTGCTGCTCAAAAAGGTTGCTGCTCCAATCGATCGGAGGAAGCTATGACAGCCTACAATGTAGTCCGCTTTCGCACAAAGCCAAGCATAAAAAGGCCTTCGTCGAAGCGCACAAGACTATCGCGCTCAACGCGACAGGCTTTCGCAAGGGCGCCCTGATCAAGACTGGCGAGCCCACGTTCTGCTTTGTCGGCGAGTGGCAGGACATGGACAGCCTCGCCGCCGCGCGGCCGTCGATGATCGGCATTCTCGACACGTTCCGCGATATGCTCGAAGACCTCGGCGGCGACCTCGGCCTTACCGACCCGGTCTCGGGGACAGTCGTTGCTGAGGTAAGCTGAGGCAGGCTCGAGTTAGCGAAGGCCGGCCGAACTCCCAGGCGATCAACCAAAAAGGCAGAGCAGGTTTTGGCGGATGTAGCCAAGCGACAGAGGTTCGTGCCGGAATTGGTCGGGCGTCTGACGGGCTGTAGCGGCTGAGCCGGAGGCTTGGGTGGCCTCAGCCCGCTGCGTGAGGATTCACCGCGCGCTACGGTTTTTCTCTGCTTCGGATGATCCAAGCGGACAACGGTCCGACGAAGACACAGTCGGCGAGTGCTCGTTCCTCCGCACTCAAAGAACCAGGCATCGTGCACGCAGTGCTGGGTTCGCTCAGCAGCGTCGAGGTAGCGATTGCAAGGAGACTTGCTCTCATTTTGCACACCCGCTCAGACCCCACACGCATTGCGCCGATGTTAGCTCAACCTGATAGGATGACCATGCGCGATTGCGATTGAGGATCAGGTAATGGCCGGAAGCGGTCCGATCGATTGCGGTAAGAACGCGCGAGAATGCAGACATCCAATCCGGGGTTCGAAGTCTCGAACTGACCCAACCCAGACGTTCCCGACCGCTGGAATACTGTCTTGAAACCGTGGAAAGAAGCCGGGGGCTTTCACTTGGGCTTGGTCCAGGCACTGCTCTCCGATCACTCCGCCAACGTTCCCTCGGGATAAGAAGCTGGCGTTGGGTGGTCCCACGGGGGCTCTGTCGCCAAGTTGTACGTCACGTGCGCACTTCACAAGCCACCTCGGCCATAGCGCCAATGCCAAGCATGCACTAACATTCCAGCTTGCCCCTTTGGGGCTGGCCAGTGATCTGTTCAAAGAGAAGTACCCATGACCAATCATTGCTGTGGACCGGGCTATGCTTCTCCAGCCGAGGCGATGACGGCACCTCGCGAAAAGCTGCTCTATACGATTGCCATCTACACCGGCACGGGCATTCAGAAGCCGGACTATCTGTGCACCATTGATGTCGACCCGGAGAGTTCGACCTACAGCCAGGTGATTTCGCGTTTGCAAATGCCGGGTATTGGCGATGAGCTTCATCACTCGGGCTGGAATGCCTGTTCGTCGTGCCACGGCGATGCGAGCATGGAGCGGAAATATCTGATCGTGCCGGGTGTGCGCTCGTCAAATCTGCATATTGTCGATTGCGGTACCGATCCGCGCAGCCCGACACTGTTCAAGGTGATAGACGGCGCTGAAATCAAAGCCAGGACTAACTGCAACTGGTTGCATGGCGACATCCGTCAGTACGACATCTCGGACCCCCACAACGCCAAGCTTACCGGACAAGTGTGGATGGGCGGACTTCTCGGCCGTGCGCCTGAGGTCAATGGCGTGAAAGTGACTGGCGGGCCGCAGATGATACAGCTCAGCCTCGACGGCAAGCGCCTTTATGTGACGACCTCGCTCTTCTCGACCTGGGACAATCAGTTCTATCCGGAAATCCGCACCAATGGCGGATGCATGCTGATGGTCAATTGCGATACGGAAAACGGCGGCATGGAAATCGATCCGCGATTTGTCGTCGATTTTGGCGAGGAACCAAATGGACCAAGCCGCTGCCACGAAACCCGTTATCCCGGCGGTGATTGCACGAGTGACATCTGGGTATGACCAACTTCACCATCACTCTCGCCAATCAAGGCGGTGCGGCCTTTGACGTCGATCGCCGGAAGCCCCTCTTGCAAAGCTTGCGCGAGCAGGGCGTGGACCTGCCGTATGGGTGCAAGTATGGCGGCTGCATAACCTGTGCGGCCAAAATAATCAGCGGCAAAGTCGATCAAAAAGCGCAGCGGGCGCTGAACAACCGCCAGATCACCAATGGCTATATAATCCTCTGCGTCGCCCGCCCTATGAGCGACTGCACGCTGGAGGTCGGCGTTGAGAGCCACGACAAGCTCTATCGCAACCCCTTCCTTGACCCGCTGGCCGCTCATGAATTGAAAGCCGATATTGCGACCCCGTTGGAAGCAAAGAAATGACCCATATGAATCATGATGAGCCCTATTCGGAGGCTTATCTGCAAGACATTCTGAAATCGGTCAAAACCATCGCGATGGTTGGGGCCAGCCCCGATAAAACTAAATTTTCCTATGGGGTACTCAGGGTGCTGCACGAAATCGGCTACGACATGATCCCGGTCAACCCCAGTCCCGGTCTGGCTGAGATTCGAGGGCTTAAGGTGTACGCGTCACTAGCGGCCATCGACCGGCCTGTGGATATGGTTGAGGTTTTTCGCCGCTCCGAAGATCTGTTGGAAGTTGCACAGGAGGCCATCGCAATCAATGCCAAGGTTCTGTGGGGTCAGATTGGGGTGCGCGATGACGCTGCCGCCCAGTTGGCGGAGGAAGCGGGCTTGAAAGTTGTGATGAACCGCTGTCCCAAGATTGAGTTGTTCCGCCCCTTCTGGAAGCCAAAGCTGCACTTGGGAATATGACTGCAGGGGCGCAGAATTCGGGGTTGTCGCGGCAACCAACCTGTTCCCTCTGGAGTCTCAGACGTTGATTCTGCTAGCAGATTGAATTTTGCCCGAGGTACGATGCCAGATGATCGCTGAGATCACGCGCGTCGTCGCCAGCGCCGTCGATCAGAGCAGACTTGCGGCGGCGCAGAAACTGCGTCCCCATCAGGTACAGGCCCGGATGTTCCGCTACACCGCCGTCGTGACGGAGGTGGCCCTTGCGGTCGAGGACCGGCAGTTCCAGCCAGGAGTAGTCCGGCCGGTAGCCGGTGGCCCAGATGATCGTCCTGATAGCGCCTCCGGCAAGATCGAGGCCGAGCGGCGGGTTGTCCTCGACACGGGTCGGCGGCGGACGATCCGGCGGCCCGACCGTAGCGTCCAGGCCGTTGGCGCGCGCCCATTCGTCGATGAGGTCGAGCAGCCGTGCCATCTTGAGATCGGAAAGCGCGCACATGTTGCGCAACGACCCCGCAAACTGGGCCTTGCCGTCTTCGGTGATGCCGGCAAGACGACCGATGAGCCGGACGCCGAGGTCGTCGAGCGCATTGAGGTCGAGGGTGATGCGGTCGGGCGTGCCGGCAAGCTGTAGCGAAGGAACCCGTCGCGCCCGCCTGATGTCGTCCACCTCGTCGTAACGCTCGTCGAGCACGCCGGCGGCGTCCATCCACCATTCCAGGTCCTTGCCGCGATAGACGCGGGGCGCCCGGATGTGCTCGCCCACCGACAGGGTCACTTGACGCCCCGAACGCTGCAGCTCCTGTGCGATCTGGGTGCCGCTCGACGACGCGCCCACCACCATCACGCCACCGTCGGCGACCTGACCCGGATTGCGGTAGGACTGTGCCGTCAGCATGGCGACCGACGGCGGCACGCGGCTGGCGACGTCGGGCAGGCGCGCGATGTTGCACGCGCCCGACGCCAGCACGACGGTCCGACACCGCCACTCGCCGCGGTCCGTGCGCACAAGATATCCCGCCCCGTCGCTGCGAACCGAGGTAACGGTCGTGTGGGTTCGGACCGGAGCCGAGATCGCCTTGGCATAGTTCCCGAGGAAGTCGATCACCTCAGGCATCGTCCGGTAGCCGTCGGGATCGTCGCCGTCATAGCGGAAGCCCGGCAGCCGGCTCTGCCAGTTCGGGGTGAGCAGCCGCAGTGAATCCCATCGCTCGGTGCGCCAGGTATGGGCGATCTCGCCGCGCTCCAGCAGCACATGGTCGATAGAGCGCTCCGCGAGGCAGCGGCTCATCGCGAGCCCCGCGTGCCCCGCGCCGACGATCACTGTGGTGACGGAACTAATCGCACCCTCTCATCAGGAGAGTCTACGGTTCGAAGCGCCTTTCAATTCACCACGACCGTGACGTTCGTCGGATTGGTGACAATGTCATAGACCGCCGACCGCTTCTGCGACTGAGCGACGATAGCCTCGATGTCCTCGCGCTTGGCGTCGGCGTCGATGTTGTATTTCACCGTGATGCCGCTGAAGCCGTTGCGCACGTCGCTGTCGATGCCGAGTATTCCGGCGAGATCCATGTCGCCTTCGATGGTCGCCTTCACCGACTTCAACTGGATGTTCCGGTTCTGGGCAACCGCGGCGATGCCGGCGGTCAGGCAACTCGCCAGTCCGACCAGCACGTATTCGACGGGCGTGGCGCCCTTGTCCTGGGAAGCGAAGACCTCCGGATGGTCTGCGTCGAATGTGAAGGTGGTCTTGCGATGCTGATCCTCGCCGAGACCGTAGAAGCTCTCGACCGACGAGTGGCTGTGGGTGCCATCCTTCCATTCGCAGGCCGCGCGCCACTTGAACTGCGCTGCCTCCGGGGCGTTGGTAAGCGCTTCGCGTGCGCCGAGCAGCGCCTCTACGTTAACGCCGTTGTTTGCCTGTACTTCGGAAGCCATAATTATTATCCTCCCTACCTTGCACTGGCTCAAAAACCCGACCGATCTCACTGACCTCCCGATCAGATTTCACCATGGCGCGGCATGCTATGGGTCGCGAAGCGTTTCTTCAAGTTGTTTCCGCAGCGGAATGTTCGCCCTCGTGTGCCGAGTTGTGCCTTTGCAGGCTCTGGCGCGACCACGACCTTCAGCGTGGTCAATTGCAGTGTCTGCTTCCGGGCGGAGGCAAAGTTCGCCTCTATGGCCGACATCAGGCGCAGAGCAGACGGTCGGGTTTCCAACCCGGAGCAACAAGAGCTGACCTTTGGTCGGCGCAAGTGTCGTCCTGACGTGACCCAATGCGGTCTTCCGTTGCGAGCGTCGCTTGCTGGAGCTGCGTTAAGTCCGTCGGAGGCCAATGGTATTTTCAATGGAACGCTAATATACATGGAAACCCCAACGAGCAGCGCCTGCCAGATACTTGAGGAATGCCATGCGAAGGCTCATCTTCACGGCGATGTGTATCGCCGCCGCAACAGCCGCTAACGCCCATGATTGGTACGAAGATAAGATTGACCCACAGACCAAATTCAAGTGCTGCGGCGGTTCAGATTGCCGCGCCATACCTCGGTCTTCGGTGCGGTCCAGGGTAGACGGCGGGTACACTTATTTGCCGCATAATTTCACCATCCCACGGGACCGTGTACAGGAATCCCCGGACGGGCAATACCATATCTGCGAAAATAAATACGTTGTAACCAACCAGCTGTATTGGCGTTGCTTCTTCGCACCTCGTGTCGATGTGTCTATACTTCTAAAGCATTAACCGCGCGTCGCTTCCGCAACTTACATCAGCAAGGTGCTAGTCCATTAATTCTGTTGGACTTTCTCAAAATTGCCGAAGCTCAAGCGGTGCGCGACTGCCCCAGGGATTTCATTGGATACGTCGCGGTTATCGAGAGCCTGCGCGCCCTGGGCGTAACTCCATGGGGCGCTGCCGCGGGTGACTTCTGGGCGCGCTCCGCAATTCGGGGACAGTCCAGATTTATCGTGTCGGCGCGGCCGTGGTTGTGTAGATTGGCTGCGTGGCCCGCCTTGCCCGCATTGTCGTTCCAAGTCCACTCGCCACGTGACGCAAACGCGGTAACGGCTGGCGATTTCGACCACGATGGACAGCCAAGCGATAGGGAATAACTGGCGCGGGATCATTCAGCACGGTTCATGCGGGAGCGGCATTCGCCGGATGAGGTAGCTGCGGCTGCAGTCTCGAATTTGACGCATCAGCACTTGCAAATCGTCAGCCGAGGTCTTTTGCTCGCGCGATAGTTGCCCTTGACCGTTGAATGGTTGGCGAACAGATGAACAAAATCGATCGACGGCGGCCAGAGTCAGAAACGGACGCCACCGTAAATGCCGCAAGACTTGGAACTCGGCTGCGCCTCGCCCGCCAGACACGCGGCATGACGCTGAAGACGCTGGCCGCGGCTGCGAATTGCTCGGAAAGCCTGCTGTCCAAGATCGAGAACGGCAAGGCTTCGCCGTCCCTGCCCATGCTTCACCGTCTGGTCGAGGTTCTCGACACCAATATCGGCTGGATGTTCGAGCAAGTCGACGACGACGAGGCGATCGTATTCCGGGCGGGCGCAAGGCCTTTGATCGCGCTCGACGCGCTACGGCGTGGCGAAGGAATTTCGCTCGAACGCATCATCCCGTATTCGCCTGGCCACCTCTTACAATGCAACATCCATCACATCGAGGCAGAGGGCTCGAGCGAAGGTCCGATCCAGCATGCCGGCGAGGAAGTCGGCTACGTGCTCGCCGGGCGGATCGAACTGATCGTCGACGGCAAGAGCCATGCTCTCGCCACGGGTGATGCCTTCGTGTTCAGGTCGGAGCTGCCGCATCATTACCGCAACATCGGCGAGGAACGCGCTAGCATTTTCTGGGTCAACACGCCGGCGACTTTCTGAGCAACGCTCTGCGTTCATTTGGATTGACAAATATTCAAGTCTCTTGAATGCTTGCCTCGTGCCTGTAGCACCAACGGGACCAGCCGAGGTCTGGTCCGCAAGCAAGGGGAACCGAAATGCGTCTGTTCAAACTTCTCGCCGGCTGTGCCGCCGCCATTGCCATGGGCTCGGCAGCCATGGGATCGGCGCTTGCCGATACGTTCGCTCTCGTCAACATCAACCAGCAGGCCCTGTTCTTCAACCAGATCAACGAGGGCGCGCAAAAGGCAGCCGACGCCGCTGGGGCCAAGCTGGTCATTTTCAACGCCAACAATGTGCCGAGCGCGCAGAACGACGCGATCGAGAACTACATCACGCAGAAAGTCGACGGCATCATTCTGGTCGCCATCGACGTCAACGGCGTCAAGCCTGCGATCACTGCAGCCAAGGCGGCCGGCATTCCCGTCATAGCCATCGACGCGCAGATCCCCGACGGCGACAATATTTCGTTCATCGGCGTCGACAACTCCAAGGCCGGCGAGGACATCGGCAAATTCTACGCCGACTATGTGAAGACCGATATGGCCGGCAAGGCCAAGATCGGTATCGTCGGCGCACTCAATTCATTCATCCAGAACCAGCGCCTCGACGGCTTCAAGAAGGCGGTGACCGAAAGCGGCCAGGCCGTCACCTTCCTCGACACAGTCGACGGCCAGAACGTTCAGGAGACCGCCTTGAGCGCTTCGGAAAACCTGATGACCGCCAATCCGGACATGAACTCGCTCTATGCGACCGGCGAACCGGCCTTGCTCGGCGCCGTTTCGGCTGTGACCAGCCAGGGCCGCACCGGCGACGTCAAGGTGTTCGGCTGGGATCTGACCAAGCAGGCCGTTCAGGGCATCGACGACGGCTGGGTGGTGGCGGTCGTGCAGCAGGATCCGGCCGGCGAAGGCAAGGCCGCGGTCGAAGCGCTGGGCAAGATCAAGAAGGGCGAGAAAATCGACCCGATCATCAATATCCCGGTGACGATCGTGACCAAGAAGAATGTCGACCAATATCGCGCGATGTTCAAGTAAACTGCGTCGGCGACCGAGCCGCGGCGCCGCCCGAGGCTGCGCCGCGGATCCCTTGCAATCGCGTGGAATTCCAGATGAGCAGTGGCCAGACCTATCGGGTGCGGATGAGCGGCATCTCAAAGCGCTACAACGCCATCCAGACGCTCGATGACGTGTCGCTGACGCTGAAGCCGGGCGAGGTGCTGGGGCTGGTCGGCGACAATGGCGCCGGCAAGTCGACATTGAGCAAGGTGCTGTCGGGGGCAGTGGTTCCCGACGCCGGCACCATCGAGATCGACGGCAAGCCGGTGATCTTCAGCTCGCCGGCGGACGCACGTGCGGCGCGCGTCGAGATGGTCTACCAGGACCTGTCGCTGTGCGACACGGTCGATGTCGCCGGCAATCTGTTTCTTGGCCGCGAGCCGCGCCGCCGCATCGCAGGCATTTCCTTTCTCGACAAGAAGCGCATGCACGACGAGACGCGCCAGATGCTCGATCGGCTCGGTATCGTCATTGCAGACACGCGGCTCAAGGTTGAAAACCTCTCAGGCGGGCAGCGCCAGTCGATCGCGATCGGCCGCGCCGCCTCGTTCGAGCCGGCGGTGCTGATCATGGACGAGCCGACGGCAGCGCTTGCCGTGGCCGAAGTCGAGGCGGTGCTCGAACTGATCCGCGCGGTCAGTGCGCGCGGTGTCAGCGTCATTCTGATCACCCACCGGCTGCAGGATCTCTTCCTCGTCTGCGATCGCATTCAGGTCATGTATGAAGGGCGCAATGTCGCCGAGCGGCCGATCGGCGACACCAATATCGAAGACGTGGTCAATCTGATCGTCGGCCGCAAGTTCAGTGCGCGTTCCGCCACCAATGGCTATCGCGGTGGAGCGCCGGCATGAGCGACGCGATCCACACCGCCCAGCCCTCACGAGTACGCAGGGGCACCTGGCGCGATGCGCTGCTCGCCAATGGCAGCGTCGTCTCGATCGCGCTGTTCTTTCTGGTCGTCTGCATCATCTTCTCGGTTGCGACCGACGCGTTTCTGACATCGCCCAATCTGTTGAACATCCTGCGGCAGTCGGCGCCGCTGCTGATCGTCGCCGCGGCAATGACTTTCGTCATCACCACTGGCGGCATCGATCTTTCGGTCGGCTCCGTGCTGGCGCTGGTGGCGACGCTGTCGGCGACGCTTTTGCAGTTTGGCCTGCCGTGGCCAGTCGTTATCCTCGCCATGTTGGCGCTCGGTGCCCTGCTTGGGGCGGTACAGGGCTATTTCATTGCCTATGAGGGCATCCCGTCCTTCATCGTCACGCTTGCCGGGCTTTCGGTGATCCGTGGCGTGGCGCTGCTGATCACCGGCGGCTATTCCATCCCGATCGAGCCCGGAAGCGCTTTCACGGTGCTGGGCCGCGCCTGGTTTCTTGGCGTGCCGGTGCCGGCGCTGATCGCGCTGGCGATCCTGGCCATCGCGTATCTCGCCTTCAACGAGACGCCATTCGGCCGCTATGTCACCGGCATTGGCGCCAACGCTGAGGCGGTGCGGCGCGCCGGCGTCAACACGCGGCAGACGACGCTCTTCGTGTATGTGATTTCCGCCACCGCGGCAGCCCTTGCCGGGATCATCATTGCCGCCCGGCTTGGATCGGGATCTTCGAATGCCGGCCAGGGTTTCGAGCTGGAAGTCATTGCCGCCGTCGTGCTCGGCGGCACCAGCCTGTTCGGCGGCCGCGGAACGATCATCGGCACGGTGCTCGGCGCGCTGACCGTGGCCGTCATCGGCAACGGCCTGATCCTGGCGCATCTGTCGCCTTTCCTGACGCCGATTGTCACCGGAACGATCATTCTGATCGCCATCTGGCTGAACTTCCGCCTGTTTCGCGGCGCCGTGCGGAGCCGTTGAGCCGATGAGCGGTCTGTTCGATAACGCAGGGCCCGGCCAGCGGCTGGCGATCGGGGTCTATACTGGCCATGTGATGACCGTGCTCGGCCCGGTTCCGGTCGAGGAGATGGGCATTACGCTAATGCACGAGCACATCTTGCTCGATGGGGCGCGCAGCTGGAAATGCCCCTGCCATCCCGATGACTTGGCGATCGCCGAGCAGCCGGTGAACATCGAGATCATCGGCGAGTTGCGCATGAACCCATACGTCAACCGCGACAACGTCTCGCTCGACGACGCCGACCTGGCGTTGTCTGAGCTGCAGCGCTATCGCGCGCTGGGCGGCCACACCGTCGTCGATGCCACCAATATCGGCATCGGCCGCGCCCCCGAAAAGCTCGCTCGCATCAGCCGCATGTCCGGCCTGAAGATCGTCATGGGCACCGGCTTCTATCTCGAGCACACCCATCCCGAATGGCTGAAGGCGATGGATGTGGACGCCGTGACCGAGTTCATCGTCAACGATGTCGGCGGCGGCGAGACGCAGCCGCCGATCATGGCCGGGCTGATCGGCGAAGTCGGCGTCAGCAAGGATTTCACCGCCGAGGAACGCAAGTCGCTGCGAGCTTCGGCGCGCGCCTCGCGCATCACCGGCGTGCCGCTGTCGATCCATCTGCCTGGCTGGGAGCGGCTGGCGCACGAGGTGCTCGATATCGTCGAGGCCGAAGGCGCCGATCTTCGCCACACCGTGCTCTGCCACATGAACCCGAGCCACGACGATCCCGACTACCAGAAAAGCCTCGCCCGGCGCGGCGCGTTCCTCGAATACGACATGATCGGCATGGACTATTATTACGCCGACCAGGACGCGCAATCGCCCTCCGACGAGGAGAATGCACGCGCCATCGCCGCCCTTGTCGAGGCGGGCTTCGGCGACCGCCTGCTGTTGTCGCAGGATGTGTTCCTCAAGATCATGCTGACGCGCTTCGGCGGCTTCGGCTATGGCTATATCCTGAAGCATTTCATACCGCGCCTAAAACGCCACGGCGTCGAGCAGCCGGCCATCGACCGCATGTTGATCGCCAATCCGAAAAGCGTATTCGCGCGGCTCTAAGCGGCCTGGAATTACACTGGAGTTCAAATGTCCAAGAAGAAGATCCTGCTTGCCGGCGAATCCTGGGTGTCGACCGCGACCCATATCAAGGGTTTCGACCAGTTTCCGACCGTTACCTACCACACCGGCGCAGACGAGTTGCTGGACGCGCTGAAGGCGACCGACTTCGACGTGACGTTCATGCCGGCGCATGAGGCGCAGCGCGGCTTTCCACAGACCATGGAGGCGCTGTCGGCCTATGACGCGGTCGTGCTCTCCGACATCGGCGCCAACACGCTGCTGCTGCATCCCGACACCTGGGTCCACTCCAAGCCGACGCCGAACCGCCTGCGCCTGCTGCGCGATTACGTCAGCGGCGGCGGCGGTCTATTGATGTTCGGCGGTTACTACAGCTTCCAAGGCATCAATGGCGGCGCGCGCTACCGCAAGACGCCGGTCGAGGACGTGCTGCCGGTGAACTGCCTGGCCTACGACGACCGCGTCGAGGTTCCCGAAGGTTTTGCGCCGGTGCCGAAACCAGGGTCGAGCCATCCCATCCTCAGGGGCCTCGGCTCGGACTGGCCGATCCTGCTCGGTTTTAACGAGGTGACGCTGAAGGATGGGGCCGAGGTCCTGGCCAGCGTGTCGTCGGACTATGGTTCGCTGCCGCTGCTTGTCACCGGCCATTACGGCAAGGGCCGCACCGTGGCCTGGACATCCGATGTCGGGCCACATTGGCTGCCGCCGCAATTCATCGCCTGGCCAGGCTACAAGACCCTGTTCGAACAGATGCTGGGCTGGGCGACCGGTGAGAGCTGAGCCATGCATGTCCACGTCGTCGGCAATGCCTGCCTCGATACCGTGTTTCGCGTCGGCCGCTTCCCTGCCGCGGGCGAGACCTTGAATGCCGTGAGCTATGCCGACGGGCTCGGCGGCAAGGGCGCCAACCAGGCAGTCGCAGCAGCACGGACTGGTGCAGAGGTGACGTTCTGGACGGCGCTCGGCAAGGATCCCGCTGGCGCGTGGATGAGGAGCCGCCTCGACAGCGAGCTGTCAGGCCTTGAGGTGAGCGAATTCGAGCTGCCGAGCGACCGCTCGACCATCGTCGTCGATCGAGGCGGAGAGAATTTCATCGTCAGCGGCGTCGCCTGCAGCGAAGCCTTCGATCCGGTGGCGCAAACAGCACTTGTCCGCTGGATCGCTCCCGGCGACATCCTCGTCTGCCAGGGAAATTTACGGACTGCCGTGACCAATGCCTGCCTCAGAGCAGCAAAGGGAAACGGTGCGCGCACCGTTCTCAACGCCAGCCCGATCGACACGGCCTCGCTGCCCGATCTCGGCCTGGCGGAGGTTCTGGTGGTCAACCAATCCGAAGCGCAAATCTTGACCGGCCGGGATGACATGACAGCAGCCGCTCACGCGCTGGTGGCCAAAGGCGCAGGCGCCGTCGTCATCACCCTCGGTGCCGCAGGCTGTATCGTGCTTGGCACGGACCGGACGGAACCGCTTCGCTTGCCGGGGCAGCGAGTCGAAGCGCTCGACACCAGCGGCGCGGGCGATGTGCTCTGCGGCTGTCTGGCCGGTGGGCTTGCCCGGAGCATGCCGGTCATCTCGGCGCTGAAGCTGGCGCTCGCCGCTGCCGCAATCGCCGTGACACGGCCGGGCACTCTGGCATCCTGTCCTTCCGCCTCCGAGATGGCGGCGATCATCGATCAAATGGAGCTCTCATGACCCCGCTCGGCCAATCTGGCGGCAACGCGCTCGTGGACCTTTTCGGCCGCACAAAGGTGGTGATCGGCGTCGTTCATCTGGCGCCGCTGCCCGGCGCGCCGCGCTATGACGGCGAGGGTATCGAGGCGATCTACCAGCGCGGGCTCGATGACGCCAAAGCCTATCTCGACGGCGGCTGCGACGGCGTCATCATCGAGAACCATGGCGACATCCCCTTCGCCAAGCCTGATGATATCGGCCCGGAGACGGCGGCCTATATGGCGGTCGTTTCCGACCGCATCCGCCGCGAACTCGGCAGGCCGATCGGCATCAATGTGCTGGCCAATGCCGCGATCCCGGCCTTGGCGATCGCCAGCGCAGCCGGCGCCGGCTTCGTGCGAGTCAATCAATGGGCGAACGCCTACGTCGCCAATGAGGGGTTTGTCGAAGGCGAATCGGGCCGCGCGGCACGCTACCGCGCCAGGCTGCGCGCCAACGGCATCCGCATTTTTGCCGATGCCCATGTCAAGCACGGTGCACACGCCATCGTCGCCGACCGCCCGGTGGAGGAACTGGTCAAGGACCTGGTCTTCTTCGACGCCGACGCCATCATCGCCACTGGCCAGCGCACCGGTCACGCCGCGGATTTGGGCTACATAAGTATGATCAAGCAGGCCGCCGGCCTGCCGACGCTGGTCGGCAGCGGTGTCACCCCGGATAACGCCAATGATATCCTTGCCATTGTCGACGGGGTCATCATCGCCAGCGCGCTGAAGCACGACGGCGTCTGGTGGAACCAGGTCGACTCTGCTCGAGTAAAGGCGTTCATGGGTGGTCTGAAGCGATAGCTGGACTACCCTACTGAGGGGCTTGGGGTCCAGCTTGATCAGAGACGACGGACGGGCCTAGGATACTGCTCGACCAGATCGTCGACGGTCAGCAAAGTAATGCCTTCTACAATCGATTGAGCAATCAGGGTCCGATCGAATGGGTCCTTGTGGATGGGTGGAAGCCCCTCCACTGCAATGGCATGCTCGCCGGTGATGGCAGCTTATCATAGCCATTGTCGATCAGGCCCCGACGGAAAGACGCGCATCGACCTCCAAGTCAAGGCGGCCCAGACCGCGTTTAATGGCAATCTCCCAGGGAGTTGCAAGTGGTTATCGGCATTCTCGATCTCAGCGAGGGCTGCGGGCGGGAGCTTTTCGGGCTCGCCCGCCGCCCAGAGCAGAAGGTGGGTATCGAGAAGAAGTTTCATGCATCGCCGCCAAACAGCTTCTCGATTTCGTCATCGGCCATGCGATCAAAATCGTCCGGAACTGCAAACTGCCCGGCCATAAACCCCACCCGACGCATTTCGCCGGCCGCAGGTGCGTCTATGGCAACGACCTTGACCATCGGCTTGCCGGATTTGGCGATAATGAAGGATTCGCCTTTGGCCGCCCTGTCGACAAGACGAGACAGATGCGTCTTGGCCTCGTGGATATTGACGGTGCGCATTGCGGCCTCATGACTTAGTCCATGCAACTTAGTCTACACGGCCCGATTTTCGAGCGTGTTTCAGTCAGTGAAGGTGAAGGATGCCGGATGCGGCTGATCCTTTCGGATCGGCCGCATGGCACGACTTCAACAAAGACGCGTAATCGACTGTCTGAACTGCATGTTTGTTGGGACTGCGTCTCACCTGATGTTGGCCGAACCTGTTGGTCCGCCATGCGACGTCGGAGTTCACAGGAGCGATTTTTGCCCAGCAAATGCTCTACATTGCGCTAGGGGCCGAAAGCGAAACGTCCGCTTTTAGGGCGCTGCACCACGGCGGCGACGAGCCCGACACTGTACCGAAGGCGATCGACGCGACGGGCGCCAAGGGCCTTACCGGACTCTATGTTCCCTTCACGATTCTCGGCTTAGTCGGTCGGCGGGATTGAGCCGCGCTCTCGAGGGCCAGGGCCAACCGCTTCTCGTCTTCGATGGCGCGATCGACTGCCTCAATTTCCTCTTGGAGCACCTTCAGCTCAGCTCCGTAGCTGGAGCCGTCGCTGTCCCCGATCTGAAAGCCACTTGCCCGCATTGCGTCGCGAGTATGGTGCACGTTACGGACTCCTTCGCGCCGCGTCGCGACCAAGATTTCCCTAAACTCTCCAAGACGTTCAACGTGATTGCGAGCCATTGCGTTCTCCTATTTCGTCTTCATCGTCGCCGACGGCGATTCAGAACGGCTAAAACCTACGGAGATACTCTCGACAAAGCATGAGTGCGGAAGCTCAAATTTGAATGTCTTGCAATAGCGTGAAGCGCGGCAGGCAGAAATTGGCTTCGACCCGATCGATCTCAGACCAAATGCCAGACACTTTCGGCCAAGCGCGTCTGCGGCTCCCCCAACGGGGGGCCATCCGCTCATGTAATCAGTAAAAAGTCGAGTCCGAGAATGGCCCGGGCCATGGACGTCCCGCCATTCTGGAAAGCGCGTTGAGTAATGCTCCTCGACAAACAATCATGCTGGCACACTGGCGTCGAAGGTCCGAGGCGAGGCCGGCTAATTCGTGCCGTGTTCGCTGGAGGTATCACTCCTCTCTGAATCCTGCAGTGAGGCGTGGCGAAATCCGAACTCGCCCCGTAGATGCTTGACGTGGGCTTTCACCCCGGCCTGACCCATGGTCGCCGGCCGCTTTATGCCCTTCGGCGGTGGCCCGGCGTGCTCTTGGACACGCTTCCACAGCCGTTCGCGCATCTCCTGGTTCAAGGTGATGAAGGCCGAACCGGCATATTTTCCGGTACCGGGCTTCGCCAGCAAGGCGAATGCCGCCTTGCCCGGCTCGCGCTCGACGCCCAATAGTTCGTATTCCTGGACTGTGAAGCTCTTCGTCTTCAGCCAATTCGTCGTCGGGCCGCTTCGATACGGGCTGTCGGCGCGCTTCGAGACGATGCCCTCAAGGCCCGCTTGGTCGGCAAGATAGGCGGCGGTAAGTGCAATGAGGCTCGCAATCCAAACACCGCGCATCACACGCTCGGGCGGCCTGCGCATTGTAAACACTGAGAACGCGTTGGCTTAAGCGCAAATCCTAGGGAACATGCTAGAATGTGCGGCTTCGCTCAACTTGAGCAAATGTCCCCAACGACATCTAGGACGCGCTGATTTCCGCTTCTTGAAAGCTTGTTATCATGATAATTTTCAGTCTCCTCGCTTAAGAATATATAGACATGTCAGTCAAACCGGCGGGGGATGGGGAGGATAGGATGAAACTGTTATCGCTTGTTGTCGCAGCTACGTTTTCACTTGCTATGTCCGCTTGGGCCGAGGATCTACCAAGTAGCGCGAAGAAAGCATCGATGGAAGAATTTAAGACTTTTGCTAATGGGAAAAAGGTAAATGTAATTATATACGACGCTGGAGCTGCCATAACTGCCACTCTTGTCTGGAACTGGAAGAAAAAACAGATCATTGGCGAAGCTTTGGTGAACAACAAAACTAAGATAAAGGTCAAAGTTCCCTTGACTTTCGACGGTGACAAGGCCTGTTCACAAGACCAAGGTAAACCAGTTTGTCATCTTATCTACATTGACAACGACAAATTTTACGAGGTGCGCGACGACGGCAAAGTCCACGCGACTTCGACGTTGGTTCAATGAGACGGACCACGTCCGAATGGTTTGGTCGGCGTTTGCACGGACCCGCAAATGCCGGCCCTATTCAGTACGCTTGTCAAGTCTTACGACACCTGCACACTCGCCTCCGACTCGAGAAAACTCACCGCTGCCTTTCGCACCTTGAAGCCTGCCGATGATATGGTTTTGCCTTGGCGCACCATCGTCATCGACGAAACTTAAATAGATGTCGAATGCCCCGTCGGCGGTGATTGTTCCGGCCAAAGGCACCATCGCGGAAATTTCCGTTCCATCGATAAAGATTGTCGTTGACTGTTCAGTGTAATCGCAGGCGGAATTACCTGCGCGCCGCGTCAGTGCCCACGCGCCATCAAAAGCCTTTACCTTGACCGGAGCGCAGACACGTTCTGGGATATTCTTGATTGCGCGCAACACCTCTTTCGTCGGCTCCAGGCTGGCAAGCTTCAATCCCCGCTGCTCGGCAAAGGCTTGAAGAGCTTTCCGACTTCCCGGTCCCCATTTGCCGTCTGCCTGTCCGACAAGGCAGCCGACTCGCGTTAGCTCTGTTTGCGTTGCCTTTGTCAACGCGCGCGGATCAGCCAAAGCTTGCGTCACATCTAAATCAGGATGAGCTTCTGCAACCTCCACGCCCTCGATGGAAATCGAGGGGGCTTTGCCACGATCTGTTGCTGCCTGTTCGATCTCGTCGATCTTCAAGCTGGCTAACGCCGCAAAGGCGCCGCTTGGATACTGTCTGAGATAGGCCTCAAAGAAGCGCTTGTCCGTTTTTTCCTTGATGGTCTCCCAATAGGCGACTTCTACGTCCCCTCCTTTCGCACCCGCCGTGACAGCGGTGTTTCCGGACAACGGTTGCAAAATGACGTCGCCCGTCAGCGAGGAGTTGTCCCATGGCACTTGCTTGCCGTCGGTTGCTTCAAGCACATCCCTACGGACGTTGATGAGGTCGCGGGAGATGTCCTGGCCAGGCGTACCAAGATTCTTCAGCAGCGCAGATGTGAACGGCGAGTTCCTTCCCTCGCCGTCCAGCGCAACGTTCCCGGGCTGCGTTGCAAAGGCTATGAGCGATCCAACGCCCGTGCCTAGCTTTGCCAAGCCCCGACCGACCGACCCTGATCGCGTACCCATCGAGCGCCCAAGGTTCTGTGAGAAAGGACTGTCCCGGCAAGCATCCAAAAATACCAGGTTGACCTTCGTGGTTCGCTCCATGGCCGACAAGACGAGGTCCATGGGCACGGCTTCGAAGTCGAGGTCGTTATATGTGGATAGCCGCGCATCAACGGGAGCCATGTAGTTGGTGCCGTTCACCTGGACGCCATGGCCGGCATAGAAGAGAAGCGCCATGTCGGCACCATCCAGCTTGCCGATGAAATCTCGAACCGTGCCGCGCATCCCGCTCAGATCGAGGTCCTCGCCTGCAACCACCTCAAAGCCCAACGCCTGCAGTTTTGCGGTCATATCCACCGCATCATTTTTTGGATTGGAAAGTGGAACCGCGTATCTATAGGCAGAATTACCGATGACCAGCGCGACGCGCCGTTCTGCCCACGCTTGGGCGCTCAGCGAAACTAGAAGAAGCGCAATGGCGAAGCGAAGCGCCATCATGGCTGTATATCCTTAGTCTCAGCTCATGCAGCGGATTCACCAGTCGATGGACAGGATAAAACCGGAGCAGTCTTGCGAGACTGAGCCCGGTGCTTCGCAGTGTCAAGTCCAGCGGATCTAGCGAAGGGCCCACCGCTAGCCCACAGTTCGTCAGCGGTCTATGCTGTGTAGATTCACGCCGATAGACACCGAAACGAATTGCACGCAGCTTGGCCGTCTTCACGCCGATCGGAATGGTTCAAAAAGGGCGCCTTCTCGCGTCGCTCGGATTCTTTTTCATTCTGGGCGCCTGCATTGCCACATTCTCTCCCTCAGGCGAGAAACTGCTGCGCGACGTCTTGATGACGACCATCTCGCCCTTCGTCGCGCCCCCGACAGACATCGTGATCGTAACGATCACAGAGCAGACATTGGAAAGGTTTCCCTATAGATCGCCGCTGGATAGGGGTGCCTTGGCCGACCTTGTGCAGAGAATCGATAAGGCTCATCCGAGAACAATAGGCATTGACTTGCTTTTCGATCAGCCAACCGAGGCAGAAAAGGATCGGCGCCTAGCTGAGGTTATCGAGGCGGCCGAAAGTCCGGTAATTGTCGCATCTGCATCACACGACGACGACCTTACCGACAAGCAACTGTCGTATCTTAGTCGCTTCGCGCCAAGCGCCATCCGCGGACTGGCCGCCCTGTCTCATGATAGGGTCGACGCGGTTGTGCGGGAAGAATTTCCAGGGCGCGTGGTGAATGGCAACTGGCAACCTAGCTTTGCATCAGCGCTCGCGCAG
Organism: Mesorhizobium sp. M0698; assembly: GCF_040320455.1. NCBI lineage: Bacteria > Pseudomonadati > Pseudomonadota > Alphaproteobacteria > Hyphomicrobiales > Phyllobacteriaceae > Mesorhizobium > Mesorhizobium sp. M0698. The sequence continues at coordinate 384,211 of NZ_JAMYPQ010000005.1, forward strand.
ACCGCCGGCATATCGGCATCGCAAGCTGCGGAGAAGATGGTCTACTATCGGGCTACAGGCATTCATCCGGCACGATGGACAATATATCCGGCACACGCCGCCGCTTTCGCGCCCCCGGCCTGGTTCGCCGGGAAGTTCGTTTTGATCGGCGTCGACCTCCCGCTGCAGGATCGTCATGCAACCCCCTTTGCCGTGCTGAACGGCTCTGTTGCCGGAGCGCTGCCGGGTGTCGTTATTCATGCCAATGCGCTGGCGAGATTGATCAAGGGCGACAAAATCATTACGCCAGGGGCGGTGGCGGCGTTTGGGCCCTTCGTTCTCGCGACGGCGCTCTGCATCTGGGTCGCTTGGCTCCGCATATCAGTGCTGGTGAAACCTATGGTCATCATCGGCGCAGTCGTTTCGGTTTTGATCTTAGAAGCAACCGCGTTTGCCAAGGCCGGGATTCTGTTACCAATGGTCGCGCCGTCGATGCTGCTGCTAGGGCTCTCCGGATTCGTCGCAATTCTGGCATGGCACCGGGACTCGAAAGAAAGGCGTTTCGTCCAGAACGCGTTCTCTCAGTATCTCAGCCCGGCAGTCGTGGCAGAGCTAGTCAGCAAGCCGGCGTCACTGCGCCTCGGCGGATCCGAACGCTTGATAACGTGCGTGTTCACCGACCTTGAGGGGTTCACCAGTTTGGGCGAACGGACGGAACCAGAGGTATTTGCTGCGGTTCTGAATGAATACCTCGATGCGGTTTGTGGTCTCTTCATTGAACATGGAGCCACGATAGACAAACTGATAGGCGATGCAGTCATTGGTTTTTTTGGTGCACCGGGTGTGCAGGAGGACCAAGCCGAAAGGGCCCTAAAACTAACGCTCGCTACCGTCGCGATGTCTCGAAGATTTCGGACAGATGTAAAGTCTAGAGGCCACGACGTTGGCGTCACTCGTATCGGCGTCCATCGAGGACCTGCAGTTGTCGGAAATTTTGGGGGCAATCGATTCTTCAACTACACGGCCATGGGCGATACGGTGAACACCGCTGCCAGGCTCGAAGGCGCGAACAAGTTTCTAGGTACCATGAACTGCATCAGCGAGGAGGTGGCGAACTCTTCCGATGACTACCTGCTTCGGCCATCCGGTGTGTTGTGTCTGAAAGGCAAGACTGAGTGGATCTCAGCCTTCGAGTTGCTGGAGGACGGGCGTATGAATCGCGAGATGGTGGAGGCTTACTCGCAAGCTTATTTGCTGATGTCCGCGCGTGACAAGACTGCCGCTGCTGCCTTTGCATCGCTGGCCATTCAATATCCCAACGATGGCCTCGTTGCTTATCACCTTGGAAGACTGAAGCAGGGTGAGGCTGGCGATAGGATCTATCTTGAAGGCAAGTAAAACAAGCGTATGGTTGAACGTGCGTCATGTATCGGCAACCCAAAATCATTTTCCTACTGGCTGCGGCCATCGCAGCAGTTGGTTCTTGCTCGAGCGCTCTTGCGGCCAGCGAGTATGTCGTTGTCGCTGTCGATCCTCCCGCGGATAGGCCTCAGCTCGGCAAACTGTTCAGACTGGGCGACCTCGTGCATATCGAGGGTGGATCGACTGTCACTTTGATGGGTGACGATGGCTCGGTCACTGCGTTGCCGGGGCCTGCGGATGTTGTGGTGACTGACGACGCATCGGGTTCTGGATCAACCTCTAACGGGGCGGCGGGCGCTTCTTCGAGTTTGACTGCGATTTCGGATCTATTGGGGAATGCCGCTGGTCAGCTCCAAACCATAGGTGGGTCTCGTGGCGTTTCCGACACGACGGCCGCCACCTTGGAACCTTGGATGGTGCCGGTCGAAAATCGTCTGACAGGCTGCGTTTATGACCTCAAACTGGAGCTTTGGCGCCCACCGGGGCACAGGGCGGATGTTTCGGTTGCCTATAATGAAGAGTCGCTGGCGACAAGCTTGGTCTGGGACAAGGACACCCCAATTTTGGCAATTCCCGGAAACGTGCCACCGGATCTTCGATCCGTTGAGTTGGTGATCGACGATGAGTCGGTTCGAATGCCTATCGTGCATTTGCCCACCGGCCTCAGCCCGTCGGATCATGTGGGACTGTATGCCTGGATGATAGAAAGCGGTTGTCTTCTTCAGGCATCCGCACTGATCCGGAACTTGGCTAACCGATAGACCACCAGGGGTGGTCACTTCACGGCGCACTGGAAGCGGTAGAGGCGCGCCTTCGCGTCAACCACCGCCATATCGAGGCAACTTCTCGATGGCGCGCTAAGGAAAGCGATCGCCTTGTGCCCAGCGGGTACGCCGACTGAAAGTTTGCGGCGCACGAATTTAACGCTTTCGTTGACGTAGACTTGGACGGTTGCCGAATAGCGGCTGAAGTAGATACCCAGGTGGCAAAACGTCGTGCTCTGTTGCGAGGCTATGCTGGATCAGGTGGTCCGTCCAGAAGAGTTCTTCCTGCAGAACCGGCGATCTCGAGATGCCACCGACCCTCCGCATGCCCCCTCGGAACGCTGGAAGAGGGATGGTGCGTCGCACAAAAATATTGCAATGCACTATAAATGCCGTAACGTCAGTTTCGTAAATGAACGAGACGGCTTTTGTGAAAGGCCGTCCACCGGAAAGGATGGAAACTATGGCCAAGACCGCTGACACCGTTGAAAATACCTCATTCCCCACCTTCGACGCGTCGAAGGCTGCCGACCAGGTCCGCGCTGTCGCCGAAAAGGGCGTCGAGCAGTCGAAAGAAGCCTATGCGAAATTTGCGTCAGGCACCGAGACGACCCAGAAGGCTCTGCAGTCGAGCTTCGAAACCGCCAAGACCGTCGGCAACGAGTTGTCGCTGAAGACAATTGCTGCTCTGCGCGCCAATGCCGAAGCCGGCTTCTCGCACCTCGAAGCCCTGGTTGCCGTGAAGTCGCCGTCCGAGTTCATCGAACTCCAGACTGCCTTCTTGCGCACGCAGCTCGAAAAGACCGTCGAGCAGGCCAAGGAATTTCAGGCCGTGACGACCAAGGCTGCCGAAGATGTATCGAGGCCGATCAAGGATGTCGTTGAAAAGGCGATGAAAGATCTCAAAGTCGCCTAATTGAGTCTAAGCGATCGGAAATAACCGCGAAACAACACCTTCTCCAGCCGGTCTTTTTCCTTTTGGCTGGATGCTCTTTGGTGCCTGCGTTGCCATGGCGGTGCGGGCATAGCTCTCTCGGCTGCGATCATCCGCACAATCTGACGGCGGCGAGCGACGAGCCCGGCCAGGGCCTCGGCTTCGGTGCCGCGCAACGGGCACTTGCCGCTTGCTCGACCCAACGAAGGCAGCGTTACAGCAGCATCGGTGGTGTCGGTCCTGGCCCGCTTGCCGAGCGCATTGGCGTAGGCTGTCACCTGCCCCGGATTGACCACGACAACCGCCAGGCTAGACTGGCACCCTGTCCAAAGCGGCAACCGCTAAGCGCGATATCCTGCCCCATTCTTGGCACGTCGAGCCTGCCAGCCGTGATCCGTGGACATTCGCCTGCGGCAAATTCAGCTGGGCCTTCGTTGCACGGATGGCGGTGCGATGCGGCCTTTCGTCTGTGAGTGGCTGCGCGGACGCCGTCAAACGGCAGAAACTTCAAATCCATCATGTTGGCTCATTGCCAAAGCACCGCTTCAAGACAACAATGACCTCGACGCCGGCGCGCCAGACGCGCACAAAAAAGAGCGTTGGAGGAAATGGAGGAGGAAGCCGCTGGCCAAGTCACGGGCGCGCTATGCATGCGGCCTTTCGGTGCTCACGACCGACGAATCTGACGCGGATGCGTTCGCCCGGGCGGTGGCAGCGGAAGCAGCGGCCATTGACGCCGGGTTTGCCCTCCTGTTTTTCTCGCAGAGCCTCATAGAGGCCGTCGCCCTGTCGGAAGCGCTGAAGACCCACGCGCCGGCGCTCCACTATGCCGGCTGCTCGACAGCCGGTGAGATAACGCCCAAGGGGCTGGAGGAAGGCCAGATCCTGGCTATGCTGCTTCCCTCCGTATCGTTTTCGGCAGCCAGCACCATGATCGAAAATCTGTCCTCATCAGGCATGGACGGGATTACCGGCGAAGTCGAGGCGCTGAGGCGTTCGTTACACGAGCGCCTCGGGCACGAGCGAGCCGACACCACTTTCGCGCTCTGCTTGATCGATGGCCTGTCTTATGCCGAAGAAGCGGTGACCTCCGCCATCCATTGGGGGCTCGACGACATCCCACTGATCGGCGGGTCGGCTGGCGATGATTTGAAATTCGAGACAACGCGGCTGATCTCGAACGGCAAAGTGACCTCCGACAGCGCCATCATCGTGCTGATCACCACGGAAATTCCTTTCCACGTGTTCAAAACCGACAATTTCGTTCCCACCGACGAGAAGCTGGTGGTGACGGCATCCGATCCCGACCACCGCATCGTGCGCGAATTCAACGCCACCATTGCCGCCGAGGAATATGCCGCCTCGGTCGGCGTCGTCGCGCAGATGCTGACGCCACTGAGTTTTGCCTCACACCCGGTGGTGGTGAAAGTCGGCGGCGAATTTTACTGCCGTTCAATCCAGAAGATGCACGCGGACGGCTCGCTGTCGTTCTTCTGCGCCATCGACGATGGTGTCGTGCTTGCCGTCGCCCAGCCTAAGGACATGGTCGAGGCGACCCGCGCCGCGCTCAGCGACGTCAGCGAAAGGCTTGGCGGCATTGACCTGATCCTCGGTTTCGACTGCGTGCTGCGCCGGCTCGACGCGCGCAATCGGCAGGTCTATCGCGAGATTTCGGAACTCTACAAGGTCAACAACGTCCTCGGCTTCGGCACCTATGGCGAACAGTACCGTTCGATGCATCTGAACCAGACCTTCACCGGCATCGCCTTCGGCGAACGCAAGGCGGCCGAAGCGGCGGAGTAGGAAATCCGGGATGCCGCTCAGGAACATCGACGACCTGGAAAGGCTGAAGAAGATCAACGCCGCGCTGATCAGCCGCGTCGAGCGTTCCATGGACCAGCAAGGCAATGCCTTTTCGCTGTTCCAGACCGCCATTTCGCTTGAAAGCCGGGTGCGCAGCCGCACCGAAGAGCTGCATTCGACCTTGCGCCGGCTGGAGCAGTCGAACATCGACTTGAACGCAGCCAAGGAAAACGCCGAGCTGGCGAACCTGTCCAAGACCAGGTTCCTGGCGGCCGCCAGCCATGACGTGCTGCAGCCGCTGAACGCCGCGCATCTGTCGGTCTCGGCGCTTGCCGAAGTACAGACCAGCGAGGAAGGCAGAAAGCTGGTCCGCCAGGTCGAGCGATCGCTGGAGACGATGGAGGACCTGCTCCGCACCTTGCTCGACATTTCCAAGCTCGATGCCGGCGTCGTGCAGCCCGACATCACCGATGTCAGCCTGGAGACGCTGTTTTCGTCTCTGCGCTCGGATTTTCAGCCGGTCGCGGAGATGAAGGGGCTGACGCTGAAGTTCCGGCCGGTCGATGCGCTCGTTCGTTCGGACCGAACCTTGCTGCGCCGCATCCTGCAGAACATCCTGTCCAATGCACTGCGCTATACCCGCTCGGGCGGCGTGTTGGTCGGCACCAGGCATCGCGGCGACACCATCCGCATCGACGTCGCCGATACCGGCTGCGGCATCCCCGACGACCAGCGCGAGGCGGTGTTCGAGGAATTCCATCGCGGCGTGATCCCGACCGATGCCGGGCTTGCCGCCGGCGGGCTGGGGTTGGGGCTGGCCATCGTGCGCCGCATCGCCGCGGCCCTCGGCCATCCCGTCACGTTTTCGTCGAAGGTCGGACATGGCACGATTTTCCATATCGACGTTCCGGTCGGGATCGGCGACACGGCCGATCCAATCGCCAGCACCGTCGACATGGAACGGCCGCGCGGCTACGGTCTGTTCGGCACAAGGGTGCTGCTGGTCGAGAACGACATCGACGTGCTGCAGGCGATGACCTCCCTGCTCGAGCGCTGGCAATGCCTGGTGCGCCCCGCCACCTCGACCGGTGACGCGCTCGACATGCTTGGCGATACCGACTGGTTGCCAGATATTGTCATAGCCGACCAGCATCTCGACGGCGGCGACCTCGGCACCACCACAATCGCCGAGGTCCGTGATTATCTCGGTCGCGCCGTGCCGGCGCTGATCGTCACCGCCGACGGTTCGGAGACAGTCGCCAACGCCGCCCGCGCCGCCGGCATCGAGCTGATGCGCAAGCCGCTGAAACCAGCGCAATTGAGGGCGTTGCTGGCACATCTGCTGGCTTGAACTGGTCGTATCTTCCCAGCATACGGGTCACCGTATTCCAGCCATTACTTGTGCCTAGGCGGTAATTCATATGAAGCAGATTCACTTCTTCGCGCTAAAGGACGATCTTCTTCCCGTATTGGAGGCAATAGAACGTGAAATTTCGATAAAATACATCCTCATGGGTCATTTTCCCAAGATGGAATTCGACTCTTTTAGCAATAGAATGCAAATTCCAACTCTTGGGCAATCAACCACTGAATCGGCTTCCAGCGGTCGATCATTTCTTGTCACTGGCCACGCTGTGCCCATTGAGGTGAGGCCGATAAAAACACCTTCCGGCATCCGGTATTCGTTAGATCAGCTTGGCAATCCGGACACAGTAACTTTTTCCCCTGGTGGGCGATGGGCTGAAGATGTTGTGATAAATGGCCGCGTGGCTACAGTCTCCGACACGCCGCTCGCTCAAGAGCTAATGAAGACTTTTAATAGAGCATTCAAAAAGCAATTTAGTAAAATTAAAGCATTCTACGTTGGACCCGGGGCCGCTATTTTACTAGACGCGGGAAAGCGGCTAACTGCTGCAGAGCAATCGCCGCGTGAATTTGATCTGACTAGAGAGGCGCGGGTTGCTTAGCTGGTGTCGGGAACGTGAGAGCCGTGGCTAGTCTAGTCCGATTGCGGTGACACGAGTGCGGTCGACTACGGTGACAGTGCGCTTTTTAGCGAGCGCTCTCAAAACCCCGCCGGATCGCGAAAAAGCTCGGCATTGTCGAGCTTCGAGACCTCGATCACCGCCTGTGTGCGGCTGTAGACGTTGAGCTTGCGCAGGATTTCGGAGACATGCGCCTTGACGGTGGTCTCGCCGACCTGCAGTTCATAGGCGATCTGCTTGTTGAGCAGGCCCTGGCGCAGCATCTGCAGCACTTTGAGCTGCTGCGGTGTCAGCGTAGCCAGGCGCTGCACCATTTCGGCGCGGTCGGTGCTGTCGGCGTCGCGCGGCCGGCCTTCATAAGTCTCGGGAACATAGATCGCGCCTTCCATCACCGAGCGGATGGCGGCCGCAAGGTCGCTCTTGCGCGCCGATTTCGGGATGAAGCCGGCCGCACCGTAGGACAGCGCCTCGGAAATGATCTTCGGTTCCTCATAGCCCGAGACGATGACCACCGGCAGGCGCGGATAACGCGTCCTGAGCTGCAGCAGCCCGTCAAACCCGTGCACGTCGGGCATGCTGAGATCGAGCAGCGCCAGGTCGAACGGCTTGGCATCCGTCAGAAGCTCGAGCGCCTCGGCAATCGAGCGTGCCTCGACCGTGTCGACTTCCGGATAGGCCATCTGCACGGCACTATGCAGCGCCTCGCGAAACAGCGGATGGTCGTCAATGATCAGGAACCTGGCGCGATCGGTCATCAGCTTCATTTCGGTTTGGTCTGGCCTAGAATAGTCCTGCAACCATGGCCAGCTTATTGGCAAATAGTACATTGCCATCTTGGCCGGCTAAAGCAGAATGTGCCCATGATTTCCGCGGCGCCACGCGGCAGATGTGGCCGTTCTGAAATGCAATGCCTTGCCCGGTGGCCCAAATCGGCCGAATGTGCCGGCGACAGATCCATTGAAACAGAGACAGGTCGTGACCGACTTCCGGCTTCGCGTGACAGCCAGTGACCGCCGGCTTTCGCACTGTTGCCGGCCGCCACACGACGCTTCCCCGACGCCCGCCTTGTTCGCGGCCGCACCGATGGTATCGGCTGGTCTGGGGTCGCGCTGGCATACGGGCTGGTTTCCTGGACAAAACGCAGCAAGCTGATGGTGCTGCCGTTCAAGCCCCGCTAGGCGCTCGATATCGTACTGGTAAGGAGCACCACCTTGCCGTCATCGCGCTTTGGGCGCGACTTTGCCCGCGATATCCAAGCTAGTCCACGATCTGGGCCGCGCCAAGCCAGAACCAACTGATCGCAGTCGCTGATCTTGAAGCTGTACGATCCGGTTGGACCAATTTCAGCGTATTCCCGTTGAGCCCAGCGCCCCCCGAGGCTGACAGCACGTCGGCAATGACTTACGAAGCGTGTCCGTCTACGCGCTCGCCTGCGTTCGTTCCAACGCCTGGGACCGGGCGATTTCGTCCGGCCCCAAAGATAGTGTCTGATCACTCGTTAGGCCGGCAACGCGCCGGATCTCTTGGCCGTCCAGGTGGCGATATAGTCCATCAGTCCTGGATTGAGGCAATCATAAGGTTCGAGCCCGATCGACTTCAGCTGTGACCTTATGCCGTCCATGCGGCTCGGATCGACACCGGACTCGATGATCGAGGAGACAAAGGCGGTGAAGCCCGGCGGTGACCAGCCGTCTTCCTGGAAGCGTTCGGGATGGATGAACGACAGCCCCTTGAAAGCGTGGTCGCGCTCGACCGGGCCGTGCATGT